>JBBIUU010000009.1:0-53655 GCA_037440125.1 Acidobacteriota bacterium | reverse complement strand
GTCGCGGCCCGGGGCGCTCCGAGTACTCAAGTACGAGTCGGCCCCGGGCCGCTCGACTTCCTCGCACTAGGCCCAACGGCGTCGGGACGCCGCTTTCTCCGCTGCGCTCCGAAAGCGAGTCCAGCTTCAACCGTTGTGTGAACAGGCCCTAGTGTCCTGCAACAGCGGTTCGCCGAATAAGTTGGGGCGGCGCAACAGGACACGAGGAGCCCCTTGGGAAGTGTGGCGTCTCCATGAGAGTGAATTATGGCGGTTTTTCCTGAGACGCCACACTAGATCCGACCTCCCCCCTCTTCTTGGCGAGAGTGCCCTCCAATTCGCGAACTCCGGACTGCACTTTGCTTCAGCCGCTGATGCCGCTTTCGTTTCCAAAATCCGAACTCCGAATTCCGAATTACTCCTTTCGCCTTACCTTTCCGAATTCCGAATTCCGAATTCCGAATTCCGACTTCTCCCTGTCCCCCGTCCCCTTGCTATACTGTTCTTTGATGGCCAACGCCCCCACCCCCCGCCCGCCGAACGGCGCCCCCCGACCCTCGCGCTGGTTCGTCCTCGGGCTCGCCCTGGCGGTTGCGGTGCTCGCCCTCCCCCTGCCCGCCAAGGAGAACACCGACTGCGTCCCCACGAAGGAGGGGCGCCGCGCGTGCCTCGAGGGGGCGCTCTTCCTGCGCGTGCCCGTGCCAAAGAAAGGCGGCGTGGCCGCCGTGGCCAAGAAGTTCACGGGGAGCGCCGAAAACGCTCAGGACATCCTGAGCGCGAGCCGCCTCTCGGGGAGGAAGCGCCCCGTGGAGGTGCGCATCCCCCTCGACCTCCTCACCCCCGTCTACGTGGACGAGGTCATGGGCGCGCTCTTCCCCGACGACGAGCGGTCCTCCGAGGGGTGGAGCCACACCTGGGGCTCGAGCCCGCGGGGCAAGGCCGAGACGTGGCAGGACGTGGCGCGGTGGTTCTGCGGCTCCCCCAAGCGCGCGAAGGAGATCGCGAAGGAGAACCGGAGGGCGGGCGAGCTGCCCAAGCAGGGCACGGTGGTCCTTGTTCCCGAGGGGCTGCTCTCGGACGCCCTCGCCGAGATGGAGCCCCCGGCGCCGCCCGCGGCCGCGGCCCCCCAGCAGGCCGCCTCCCCCAAACCCGCTCCGGCGGGCCCCGTGGGACCGCCCGCACCGCCCCAGCCGGCCACGATCACGCTGCGGGAGATCCAACCCGAGCCGGGCTTCGTCGGGCCGCCTCTGCCGCCCAAGCCTGCGCCGGTCGCATCACCAGTGCCGGCCGAGGGCGTCGCCCCCGCGCCGGTCCCCGGCGAGGGGAAGACCGGGGGGCCTGCCTCCCCGCTGACCTACGGCAAGGACGACCAGGGCGAGTACGCCGTCTATCGCCTCCAGCAGGGGGAGGCCCTCTACAGCTCGGTGGTGGTCCGTTTCACGGGCACCCTGGGCGCCGACGACGTGAACGCCCTCGCCATGGAGGTCGCCAGACGCAGCGGCATCGCCGACGTGACGGGCATCCCCGTGGGCTTCCCGGTGAAGATCCCCCTCGAAGACCTCCTGCCCCAATACCTTCCGCCCACGAGCGCGCGCTACCAGGCGTGGGCCAAGGACCAGAGCGAGCTCGGCCAGGTGACGAACACCTACAAGAGCGCCGCGCTCGACGGCGTCGTGGTGGTCCTGGACCCGGGCCACGGCGGCCTCGACCGCGGCGCCATGGCGCACGGGGTGTGGGAGGACTCCTACGTCTACGACATCGCGTGCCGGATCCGCGAGGCCATCGACAAGCGCACCAAGGCGCGAGTTCTCATGACCCTCCTCGTCCCGAGCCTCGGCTACAAGCCCGTGGACAAGGCCCAGCTGGCGCCCAACGACGACGCCGTCGTCCTCACCCACCCCTGGTTCCGCCTCACCTCCTCCTCGGAGACCAAGGTGGAGGTCAACCTGCGCTGGCACCTCGGGAACCAGTACTACGAGCGCCTCCAGGCGGAGGGCGTGGACCCGCAGCGCGTGGTGTTCACCTCCATCCACGCCGACTCCCTCCATCCGTCGCTGCGCGGCACCATGTTCTACGTCGCCGGCACCGACTACCGGGACGAGCGGTGGTGCTCCTCGGGAGACAGCTACGAGCGGTACAAGGAAGTCCGGGCCAAGGGCTGCTACGAGATGACCGAGAAACAGATGAAGCGCGCGGAGGGCCTCTCCCTCCAGCTCGCGCGGGACATGGAGGCCTCCTTCGGCGACGCGGGCCTCACCCTGCACCCCTACAACCCCACGAGGGACCACGTGGTGCGGGGCCGCCGCTCCTGGGTGCCGGCCGTCCTGCGCAACTCCATCGTCCCCTGCTCGATCCTCGTGGAGGTGTGCAACCTGAACAACACGAAGGACGCGGCCCTCATCGCCGACCCCTCCTTCCGCCAGGCGGTGGCCGAGGCCTACGTGGACGCCCTCATCCGGTACTACTCCTGAGGCCTTCCGGCCCGCCGGAAGCTTGCGCAACGGCCTGATATCGCTCATAATTTCCAGGTTATCGAGCGTCGGAACCGAGGGGAGCCTCCCCCGGGCTGACCGGCGGTTGGAGGTTCGCCCGCCGCGGGGGACCGCTGCGGGCGCCAAGGAGCGGAACGAGGGATGGCGTCGTCGGCGGGCGGGGCGCGGAGGCGGACCGTAGGGTTCGCGGCCCTGGCGAGGATCTGGAAGGAGTTCGCGGGCCGCCACAAGGGGCGGTTCATGGCGGGCATCGCCGCCCTCGGCGTCAGCAGCGGCCTCTACGCCGTCGAGATCTACATGGTCCGGTTCATCTTCGACGGGCTCCTGAACCCCTCCAAGAACGCCAGCCTCGACACCTTCCAGCGCTACATGCACCGCCTGGGCCTGGACCTCCTCTTCCCCACGGACCGCGAGCGGCTCTTCCTCTACATCCCCCTGACCTTCGTGGTCATCCTCGTCCTCAAGGGCCTCTTCAACTACGCGGGGAAGTACTCCGTCGACAAGGTCGGGCTGAGCACCATCACCGACCTCCGGAACGCGCTCTACGCCAGGATCATGGGCCAGAGCCACGACTTCTTCGCCAAACACCCCACGGGGATGCTCATCTCGCGCCTCATCTCGGACATCGAGTGGATCAAGACGAGTATCAGCGAGAAGCTCACCGAGCTCACCACCTCGGCGCTCTCGCTCGTCGCGCTCCTCGTGAGCGCCTTCTGGCAGGACTGGCGCCTGACGCTGATCTCCATGGTCACGATCCCCATGGTCGCCTACCCCGTGTCGCGCTTCTCGAGGAAGCTCCGGAAGACCTCGCGGCGCAGCCAGGAACAGATGGCCGTCCTCTCCTCCCGGATGAAGGAGAGCATCACGGGCGTCCGCATCGTCCAGATGTTCCAGATGGAGGGCCAGGAGGTGGCGCGCTTCGCCAGGGCCAACGGAGAGCTCCTGCGCTCCAACCTGAAGGCCACGCGCGTCATGGCGCTCACGACGCCGCTCATGGAGCTCATCGGCGGGTGCGCCGTGGCGGGGATCCTCTACTACGGGCACTTCCGGATCACCTCGGGCGAGGCGACCATGGGCACCTTCAGCGCCTTCCTCGCCACCCTCTACGCCATGTACGTGCCCGTAAAGAAGCTCAGCCAGGCCAACAGCATCGTCCAGCAGGCGGTGTCCGCGGCGGAGCGCTCCGTGGAGCTCCTCGACCACCCAGTCGGGGTCGTGGACCGCCCCGACGCGACGCCCCTGCCGCCCTTCGCGGAGGGGATCCGCTACGAGGGCGCGACCTTCTCCTACGACGGTGAGAAGCAGGTGCTGGACCACCTGGACCTGTCCATCGCCAAGGGGCAGACGGTGGCCATCGTGGGCTCCTCCGGCTCGGGGAAGACGACCCTCGTGAACCTCCTGCCGCGCCTCTTCGACGTCCAGGAGGGCAGAGTCACCATCGACGGGCACGACCTCTCCACGGTGACGCTCGCGAGCCTGCGCGCCCAGATCGGCATGGTCTCCCAGGAGACGGTCCTCTTCGACGACACGGTGGCGGCCAACATCGGCTACGGCCGGCCGGGGGCACCCCGCGAAGCCGTGGAGGAGGCCGCCAGGCAGGCCCTCGCGCACGACTTCATCACGGCGCTGCCCCAGGGCTACGAGACGCGCATCGGCGAGGGCGGGTTCTCCCTCTCCGGGGGCCAGCGACAGCGCATGGCCATCGCCCGGGCCCTCCTCAAGGACCCGCCCATCCTCATCCTGGACGAGGCCACCTCGGCCCTCGACTCGGAGAGCGAGTACCTCGTCCAGCAGGCCCTCTTCAACCTGCTCAAGGGCCGGACGACCCTCGTCATCGCCCACCGCCTCTCCACCATCCTCAACGCCGACCGCATCGTGGTCCTCGACGGGGGCCGTGTGGCGGAGGATGGAACCCACGCCGAGCTCATCGCCTCGGGCGGGCTCTACGCCTCCCTGGCCGCCCTGGAGTTCCGGGCCGCCGGGGCCGGAGGCATGAAGTGACCCTCCGCCGGGCTTGAAGGCGTCACCCGGCGGTGCTATGTTGAGACTACGGAGGCTCCTTGGAAGATCAGCCGAAAGAGACCATCAAGGTCCTCGACAGGCGAAAGTTCACCTCCGACGGGGAGAGGCGGACCGGCGCCGACGCGCCGCCGCCCGAGCCGCTCGCCCCGGAGCCGCCCGCCGCGCCCGAGCCCCCGCCCCCGGCCCCGACGGACGCCAAGCCCAACCAGGCATTCGCGTACCTGGTGGAGTACCTCGCCCAGAACTGCGCCCTCAGCCTGGGCATGGGCGACCCCCGCTCGGGGGTCCGCGGGACGGTGGACCTCCAGGCGGCCAACCTCTTCATCGATTTCCTCGAAGCCCTGCAGGAGAAGACCGGAGGCAACCTCGCGCCGCCGGAGAAGCAACTGCTGGAGGAGGCCCTCTTCCAGCTCAAGATGATCTACGCCCAGGCCGGCACCAAGCGGCCGCAGTGAGGCCCTCGCCGTGAGCAGAAGAACGACCGTCGTCGTCCTCCTCTGTATCCTGGCCCTGGCGGCCTCGATCGCCCCCCTCGCGCAGCAGCGCCGGGGCGCCGAGCCCGCCGTGGGGCCCGCCATCCACCTCGACCCCAACGAGGTCGCCAAGCAGATGACCTCCTCCCACGAGGAGGTCGTGGACGTGAACAACGAGTCCACGCTGGTGAGGTACCTCAAGGCCTTCGAGGCGGCGCCGATGCCCGAGGACCGCCAGCAGATCGTGGCCGAGCTCACCGATTTCTGCATCCAGCGAGGCCTGAGGCCGTCGCCCGACGCCGCCGAGATGTTCGTCGCCGCCGGCCTCGAAGCCCGGGCCCGGGGCCAGTCCGCCGAGTTCGCCCAGCTCTGCCGGTACGCCGAATCCTCCGACCCCGAGCATCCCCTGGTCCACCTGGCCCTCGCCGACGCCGCCCGCCGCGAGAAGGGCACCTTCTCCGCGGACTTCGGCTACGAGGTGGTGGCGGCCTTCTTCCTCGCCTTCAAGGACCCCGACTCGCGGTGGATCGCCCTCTCGAACCTCGCGCTCTGGCTGCGCGTCACGTCCATCCTCGTGCTCGCCATCTTCGCCCTCGTCCTCCTCGCCAAGTACCAGGCGCAGCTCCGGCACGACATCCAGGAGTGGCTGGGCGGCCAGGAGAACCAGCTGGTCCTCTGGGCGGGCATCGTGGGGATCTTCCTGCCGAGCCTCATCTTCCTCGCGGGCTACTGGTGGATTGTCTACTGGGCCGGCGTCTTCATGCTCTACGCGCGCTGGCCCGAGCGCATCGCCACCCTGATGGCCATCGCCCTCTTCGTGGGCTCGGGCTCCTTCGCCGTGCACTGCCAACAGGAGGCCTTCCTCGCCACGAGCCAGCCGCAGGCCTCCAACCTCCGGTGCTACGCGAACCGCATCGGCGTGGGCCTGGACGCGACGCTCTCGGCTCACATGCAGCCCGGGGACGACCTCCAGAGGACCTACACCTACCTCCTGGCGAGCCGGTACCTCCTCCACGGCAGCTACGCGAAGTCCGACAGCCTCTTCCGCTCCCTCCTCACCAAAGGCGCGGACGACGCTTCGGTGCACAACAACCTGGGGTGCATCCTCTTTTACGAGAACCGGTACCAGGAGGCCATCCAGCAGTTCAGCAAGGCCATCGAGCTCAAGCCCGACCTCGCGATCGCCTACCTGAACCGGTCCCTCGCCGAGACCAAGCTCTTCGACTTCACGGGGGCCCAGGACGACTCGGACAAGGCCCGCAACCTCGACAAGTCACTCTTCAGGGGCGGCAAGCTCAAGCAGGCGGAGGACTGGGGGCCCGTACCGAGCTGGCTGCCTCTGGACCTCACGCGGAGCATCGCCCTGAAGCTCGAGACGGGCCGCCCGGGAAGCCTGTCGGGGACGCTCCAGCTCTCGGGCCCGCCGGCCATCCGCGCCCTGCGCCCCGCCTTCTCCCTCTGGGCCGTGCTCTTCTGGCTCATCTTCGTGGGCCTCGCCCTCTGGAAGCGCTCGGGCTTCACCGCCCACGCGTGCTTCAAGTGCGGCCGCCCGTTCTGCCAGCGGTGCAAGACCTCCCTGGAGTTCGAGTCCTTCTGCTCCCAGTGCGTGCACCTCTTCATCAAGCAGGACGGCGTCTCTCCGGAGGCCCGGCTGAAGAAGAACTACGAGGTGGAGCAGTACAACAGGGTCCAGCGCATCGAGCGCGGCATCCTGTCGGTCATCGCGCCCGGCGCGGGCCACCTCTTCGAGGGCCGCCCCTTCGCCGCCCTCTTCATCCTGTTCCTCTGGTGCGGGTGCCTCGGCGGCCTGGCCCTCGGGGCCTACGCCCTGCCCTTCACCTTCCCGCCTCTCGTGGGAACGGGCGCCCTGCGGTCGGCCGCCACGGTCCTGGCCGTCGTCCTGATGATCCTGATCTGGGTGGGCTTCGGCCTGCCCATGGCTCTCCGGCGCGAGCCCCCTCGGTTCGGCCAGGTCGCGAGGGGGTAGGCCATGGCTCTCGCGGGAACCCTCAAGGACTTCAGCCTCGCCGACATCTTCCAGCTCATCGCGCTGCAGAAGAAGACCGGCTACCTCACGCTGCGCAACGAGGCCGACGTGGTCACCGTCACCTTCCTCGAGGGGAGCGTGGTGGGGGCCGAGTCCCTCAACAAGCGCCTCGAGGACCGCCTCGGCCACGTCCTCGTCAAGACGGGCCGCATCTCGCGCGAGGAGCTCACCAAGGCGCTCGAGATCCAGAAGCAGACCCTGCAGCGCCTCGGGTACATCCTCGTGGCCGAGGGCTACGTGGACGCCTCGAGCCTCCGGGGCGCCCTCACGATCCAGATGCAGCAGACCATCTTCCGCCTCTTCCGCTGGCGGAACGGCGACTACAACTTTGAGCCCCACGACCAGGTGGAGTACGACCGCGAGAACGTGACGCCCATGGCGGCCGAGAGCATCCTGATGGAAGGCATCCGGATGCTCGACGAGTGGCCCATCATCGAGAAGAAGATCCCCTCCTTCGACAAGGTCTTCGAGAAGATCCCGCTTCCGACGCCGCCCATGCTCGACACCCGCGCCGAGGTGCCCGCGCTCGACGACGCGGCGCTCTTCGGCACCGTGAGCCCGAAGTCCTCGCTGCCCAAGTCGCCCCAGCCCGAGGGTGCGGCGGTGCGCCTCTCCCAGGAGGAGATGGCCGTCTACCAGAACGTCAACGGCGTCTTCACGGTGCAGGAGATCATCGACCGCTCGGGGATGAACGAGTTCGAGACGTGCAAGGCGCTCTTCGAGCTCCTCAACCGCCAGCTCATCCGACCCGTCCTTCCCACAGCGGCGGAGGCGCCCGAGGAGGCCCGGCGGACCGTGTCCCCCGAGTCCCTGGGCCGCGTCATCGGCGTCCTCTTCTCCTTCTGGCTCCTGGTCTCCGTCGTCCTCCTGCCCTTCCACCCCCTCGATTACCTGCCGTGGGCCAACAGCCCGTACCGCCGCGACCGCCTCGTGCTCGAGTCGCGCATCCGCCTGCAGGAGGTGACGAAGGCCATCCACCTTTTCCAGCTCAGGAGCGGGAAGGTTCCGGCGAACCTCGACGAGCTCGTGCGCGCCGGTTTTATCACCAGGGCCCTGACCCTCGACCCCTACGGCAACCAGCTCATCTACCAGGTCACGGAGAACGGTTACACCCTCGCCGCACGGGACAAGCGGGGCGAGATCCCCGAGGACATGATGGTGTCGTCGGCGGAGAACTGAGGGGCAGCGCTCAGCGATCAGCCGCCTGCTTTTGGCGAGAGCAGATGCGTGGGTAAGGAATCGGGCCGCGGGCGATCCGCGGCCTTTCGTCTAGCTCGATCCTCTTCCGTCGTTTCCGAAATCCGCCTTCCGAGTTCCGAATTCTACTTGCGCCTTCCGCCTTTCGCCTTCGGCGGATTCGCTTTGCCCTTTCCGCTCCCCGCGCCCCGCTTCCTGCTCCCGGCCTTCGGGATCACGCGCTTGAACACGTCGGAGACCGTCTTCACCCACACGAGCTCGAGGTCCTTGCGCACGGAGGTGGGAAGCTCGCGCCGCTCGTGGCGGTTGGCCGCGGGGAGGAAGACCGTGCGGATGCGGTGGCGCTGCGCCGCGAGGAGCTTGTCCCGCAGTCCGCCCACGGGGAGCACGGCGCCCCGCAGGGTGATCTCGCCGGAGAAGGCCATGTCCCTCGGCACCGGCTTGCCGGTGAGCGTCGAGAGGATGGAGACGGCCATGGTCACGCCCGCCGAGGGGCCGTCCTTCGGGATGGCGCCCTCGGGCACGTGGATGTGCAGGTCCATCTTCGCGAGCGCCTTCGGATCGAGGCCCCACTCGTGCAGGTGTTCCTTGATGTAGGTGAGCGCCGCCTGGGCCGACTCGCGCATGACCTCACCGAGCTGGCCCGTGAGCGTCAGGGAGCCCGAGCCGGCGATGGCTGTGGCCTCCACGTGGAGGACCTCGCCGCCCGTCTCGGTCCACGCCAGGCCCGTGGCCACGCCGGGGCGGTCCGCCAAGAGGTGCGGCTCCTCCATGAACCTCGGCAGGCCGAGGTACCTCACCAGGTCCCCCGCCTCGATGCGGAAGGGCCCCTTCCCGCCCTGCGCCACCTTGCGCGCCACCTTCCTGAAGAGCGCCTCGATGCCGCGCTCCAGGTTGCGTACGCCCGCCTCCCGCGTGTAGCGCCGGATGAGCGCCGAGAGCGTGGCGTCGGGCAGCTCCACCTTCACGCCGTTGAGCCCGTGGGACTCCAGGATGCGCGGCAGGAGGTGGCTGCGCGCGATGGCGAGCTTCTCCTCCTCGGTGTAGCCGGGGAGCTCCACCACCTCGAGGCGGTCCATGAGCGCGGGGTGGATTCCCTCGAGCGTGTTGGCGGTGGCGATGAACATGACCTTGCTCAGGTCGAAGGGGAAGCCCAGGTGGTGGTCCACGAACTCGCGGTTCTGCTCGGGGTCTAGGGCCTCGAGGAGCGCGGACGACGGGTCCCCGCGCCAGTCCGAGCCCATCTTGTCCACCTCGTCGAGGACGAAGACGGGGTTCACGCTCCCCGCGTTCTTGATGCCCTGGACGATGCGCCCCGGCATGGCGCCCACGTAGGTGCGCCGGTGCCCTCGGATCTCCGCCTCGTCCCGCACGCCGCCCAGGGACATGCGCACGAAGCGGCGCCCCAGGGTGCGCGCCACGGCCCGGCCGAGGGAGGTCTTGCCCACGCCGGGAGGGCCCACGAGGCAGAAGAGCGTGCCCGGGTGCGCGCCGCGGAGCTTGGCCACGGCGAGGTACTCGAGGATGCGCTCCTTCACCTTCTTCAGGCCGTAGTGGTCGCGGTCCAGGTCGCGCTGCGCCCTGGCGAGGTCCAGGTTGTCCGCGGTGTGGACGCCCCAGGGCAGGTCGAAGACGAGGTCCAGGTAGGCGCGGAGCTGGCTCACCTCCTCCGAGAAGGGGCTGAGGCGCCCCAGCTTGGTGAGCTCCTTCTCGAGGACCGCCTTCACCTCCTCGGGCGCGGGCAGGGCCTCGAGCTTCTTCCGGTAGCCGTTCTCGGCGTCGCCCGCGCCGCCCTCGCCGCCCGCGAGCTCGGCCTGGATGGCCTCGAGCTGCTGGCGGAGGAAGTACTCGCGCTGGCGCTTGTCCATCTCGTCGCGAGTCTGGCGGTTGAGGCGCTCCTGGAGGGCATGGATCTCGAGCTCCGTGCCCAGTACGCCCAGGAGGCCCTTGAGCCGCGCCTCCGCGTCGGGCTCCGCGACGAGGGTCCCGGCCTGCGCGAAGGGCAGGTCGAGCTGGGCGCTCACGAGGTCAGAGAAGCGGCCCGGGTCCTCCACCGTGGAGAGGAACTCGCGCACCTCGGCGCTCACGCCCCGGGGCGTGCCCGAGAGCTGGTCGAGGCGCTCGAGGACGGCTCGGCGCAGGGCGGCCAGCGCGAGCTTGGCGGCGGGCGCCGCCACCTCGCCCAGGACGCGGACCTTGGCGTGGCGCACGGGGCCGCCCCGGCGCCCGAGGGTGAGGTGGGCCCGGCACACGCCCTGGACGAGGAGCTGCCCGCTGCCTCCGGGGCCGGCGCCGAGGCGCAGGACGGAGGCCACCACGCCGGGGCCTGCCTGGGGCCGGCGCGCGCCCGCGGGCACGGGGAAGATGGCGAGGAGGTCGGAGGCCTCGTGGGCCTCCTCGAGGAGGGGCCGGCTCTCCTGCAGCGACACGCTGAGCGTGGTGAGCGCGAAGGGGAAGACGGCGCGCTCCTCGACCTCCAGGACGGGCAGGCGCCCGGGCACTGCCGGGGCCGCAGGGCTCTCTTTAGGCATGGCTGGTTATCCTTTGACGGAAACGGGGATGACGACCGCCTGGCCGCGCTGGTTGGACACCCTGGGGAAGCTGAGGGTGAGCACGCCGCGGTCGTAGGAGGCTTCCCCCTTGTGCGTGTTGATGGCGCCCTCCACGCGGAAGCGCCGAAGGAAGGGCCCCCGGTCGCGCTCCATGAGGTGGTAGGCCACGATGCCACGCGTGCGGCTGCGCTCCCGGTCGCCCTCGAGGGTCACCACGCCGCCCTGGACGCCCACCTTGAGGCTCCCCGGACACACGCCCGGGAGGTCCACGACGACGAGGACCGCGTCGGCCGTCTCCAGGATGTCGTAGGCGGGCGCGAACCCGAGCTCGGCAGGTCCCGCCTCCCCCTCGTGGATCTCCTGCAGGGCCTCGAAGACCTTGTTCATCTCCGACTGCAGGTGGACGAGCTCCACGAAGGAGGACAGCAGGTTGCGCATCACGACCCCCGCTTGCGCGGCTCGAGGAGGTGGCGGACCTCCTCCAGGAACTCGCTGATGTCGCCGAACTGGCGGTAGACCGAGGCGAAGCGCACGTAGGCCACCTGGTCCAGCTCGCTCAGCCGCTCCATGACGAGGTTGCCGATGTCCCGCGTGGTCATCTCGCGGTCCGGGGAATTCTGGAGCAGGCTCTCCACCTCCTCCACGATGCCCTGGAGGGCCGAGGTGGACACGGGGCGCTTCTCGCAGGCCTTGAGGAGGCCGTTCATGAGCTTGTCGCGGTCGAACTTCTCGCGCCGGCCGTCCTTCTTCTCGACCCGGAAGGGCACCGTCTCGATGCGCTCGTAGGAGGTGAAGCGGCGGTGGCAGTCCAGGCACTCGCGCCTGCGCCGGATGCAGTCGCCCATGGACACCTCGCGGGAATCGACGACCTTGTCTTCGGCAAAACCGCAGAACGGGCAACGCATGGGAGCCTCCTGGGGTCAAGTCTAAGGTAACCGCGCTGTCCTATCAAGCGGTTGGGGTATCGGGGCTCTCCCACGCCGGATGGGGTGTGGCAAGGTGAAGGTCGCCGTCCCTCAACGGGGAGGGCCATTCGCTCCCCCCTCGGGCCGCGGGATGAACCCGACGGTCCGAGGGATGCCCTCCCGGGGCCCCGCTCCACGGGCAGAGCCCGATGGAGCCTCACCCCTCCCTTGGGGCTCCCTTCGCCTTCTGGCTCGGGAGCACCCGGATTTTGCTGGGGCCCAATGGAGGATGACCACCTCCCTAAAGCGCAAAATCCGGGAATCAAGCGGTTGGGGTATCGGGGCTCTCCCACGCCGGATGGGGTGGGATGGGGCCTGGGAGATGGGGAACGGGGTCGAGGACGATCTACTCTTCCCGCCCCTCGCCGCCCTTGGTCCCCGCCGCCTGCTTGATCTCGGTGAAGCGCACGCGGCCGAAGGCGAGGTACAGGAGGCCCCAGAGGATGCCGGGCAGGAACATGATGGCGTGGCCGAGGATGGCCGCGGTGGCGGCCTCGTTCTGGGACACGTCGTAGAAGGTCACGAGGGCGAACTGGATGCCGGCGTGCACGGACCCGACGCCGCCGGGCGTGGGCAGGACCGCCCCCGCGGAGGCGCACACGAGGAGCAGGACGGAGGCCCCCAGCGGCATGCCGGGGATGAGGGCCTTGAGGATGGCCCAGCAGGAGCCCGTGATGAGGCCCCACGTCACGAGGGAGATGAGGTAGACCCAGAGGATGTCCCGCTTGCGCTGGAAGGTCCCCAGGCCGCCCGCGAAACGCAGGACGAGGCGGAAGCCGGACAGGATGAGGGGGTAGCGCGCAAGCCTCGCGCTGCGCCTCGCCATGCGGTCCAGGATGCGCCGGCGCGGCACGAGCCAGAGGAGGAAAATCCCCACCGGGATGGCCGCGCCGAGGATGAGGTAGGACACCTTGCTCAGCGTGTCCAGCGCGGCGTCCGCGTCCGCAGCCACGCCCGCGGTCCCGAAGAAGAGGAAGCCGAACCAGAGCGCCACGAGGGCGAGGAGGTCCATGCCCCGCTCGAGGACGACCGAGGCGAGGAGGGGCGTGAAGGGCATCTTCTGCCAGCGGGAGAGGAAGAAGGGCTTGGCCACCTCGGCGGCGCGGCTGAGCGTGAAGGACACGACGGTGGCCTTCAGCACCGGCGCGAAGGGGATGCGCTCCTTGACGGACCGGATCATGAAGCGCCAGCGATAGGCCCGGAGGAACACGGACAGGACCTCGAGGAGGACCGCGAGGAGGAGATAGCTGAGCGAGGCCCCGTCGGAGGAGGCCGTCTGGATCTCCCCCCAGACCGTCTTCAGGTCGATGCTCCGCAGGAAGTAGTAGAGCAGGGCCGCCGTCAGGCCCAGGCTCACGACCCACGTCAGCCAGCGCTTCGTCCGCGGGCTCACGGCGACGCCTCGGCGAGGAGCTCGGGCCGGTCCGTACACAGGAGGTGCGCGCCCGCTTTCTCGAGGGCGCGGGCCTCCTCGGGCCCCGCGACGGTCCCCAGGCTCGCGAGGGGGACCTTGCTGGTCAGGCGGTCCCTGATCCATTTCAGGCGCCCGGGCGCCTCCGCGCCGCCGTGCAGCCCCCGCGCGAGGACTAGGAGGGCGGGGCGGACCGACTTGATCACGCGCATGAGCACCGTGAGCGCGCCCTCCGAGTGGGCCCCGTCGTCCACGAGGAAGCGGACCTCCAGCTCGGGGGCGGTGGCGAGCAGGGGCGCCATCTCGCGCTCCAGAGCGGTGGCGTCCCCCGCCGCGACGAGCCCGGGCGTGAGCACCACCGTGGCGGCCTTCGCGCCGAGCTTGGCGCATTCCAGAAGCTCCACGCGCTTGCTCGTGAGCGTGGCGCCGCCGTGGGGATAGGCCACGGCCCCGGCGAGGGAGACGCCCTCGAACTCCTCCCCGGCGAGGCGCTCCAGGAGCCAGGGCGGCGCAAGGATGCGGCGCACGCCGAGGCCCGTCCACGCCTCGGCGCGGGCGAGAGCATCTGCGGCGGTGAGCGTGGGGGTCACCAGGAGTCCCTCGACGTGATCGAGCGGGTCCGTGGAGATGGCGGTCATTTCCCGTCCCGGTCCCGCCGGGACCAGGGCTGGGCCTCCAGGACCTCGAACTCCTTCCTGGTGAGGATGGACTGGGGCCTCAGCAGCAGGTAGAGCTGCCCCGGCGCGCGCAGGACGGCCTCGATGATCTCCATCTGGGGGGCCTGGATCGCCTCGGGCGGCGGCAGGATGTCCTCGGGGGCGGCCTTCACCACCTCGGTGGCGGCGTCCACGAGGAGGCCCAGGGGCTGGCTGCCCCCGGGGTTCATCACCACGATGCGGCCCTTCTTGAGGTCCACGGAGCCGAGGGCGAGACGCTCCCTCAGGTCGAGGATGGGGAGGATGGCCCCCCGCAGGTCGATGACGCCCTTGATGAAGGCGGGGACGCGCGGCAGGGAGGTGATCTTGGGGATGCGCAGGATCTCGCGGACCACGGAGACCTCGAGGGCGTAGCCCTGGCCCCCCGCGGTGAATCCGAGGAAGAGGCGCTCGGGGTCTTCCCGGACGCGCTCCCGCTTGAACTGGAACAGGCTCGCGAACTGCGCCACGTCAGCTCCCCTCGGTGTGGAAGCGGCCCATGCCGCGGCCCACCTCCTCGGCGCGCTGGGCGAGGGCCTCCACCTGCTCGGAGGCCTCCTGGACGCTCGCCACGCTCGCGCGGTTGGAGGTGCGGAAGGCCTCCATGGTGCGCTCCACCTCGCGCCCCGCCTTGCCCTGGGCCTGGGTCTGGGCCATGACGTCGGCGATGGCGGCGGTGAGGCGGTCCATGGCCTGCCGGATGAGGCTCGAGCCCTCGGTCTGCTCGTCGGTGGCGCGCTTCATCTCCTCGGCGAGGAGGCGGATGCGCCCCATGGCCTCGAGGATCTGCTCGCTGCCCAGGCTCTGCTCCTTGGTGCCCCGGCGCAGGTGGTGCGCCAGGTCGCTGAGCTGCTGGGTGGCCTTGAGGATCCCCGCGGCGCCGCGGGCCTGCTCGGTGGTGTTGCGCGCGATCTCCTGGACCATGCGCAGGGAGGGCTTCACGGCCCCCTGGATGCGCCCGAAGACCTGCCGCGTCTCCTGGGACACGGAGACCGTCTGGTCCACGATGGCGCGCTGCGCGCCCACGGCTTCGACGGCCTGGTGCACGTCGCGCTGGACCGCGTCGATGAGGGCCGCGATCTCGCGCGTCGAGACGGAGGTCTTCCCCGCGAGCTCCTTGATCTCGCCGGCCACGACCGAGAAGGACTTGCCGTGCTCCCCCGCCTGCGCGGCGATGATGGCAGCGTTGAGGGCGAGGAGGTGCGTCTGCTCCATGACCTCGTCGATGACCGAGAGGATGTTGCCCACCTCCTCGCTGCGCTGGCCGAGGAGGCGCATGACCTCGTGCGTGGACTCGAAGGTGGCCTGGAGGCGCTGGATGCTGTCGGAGGCGTGCTCCATGGCGCGCGTGCCCGACTCGGCCTCCTCGGCCACCTGCTCGGTCGCCTTGCGGGTGGCCGCGGCGTTCTCCTCGATCTGGCGGATGCTCGCCTCCATCTCGGCCATGGAGGAGGAGGTCTCCTCCACGAACCGGTTGAGGTTCTCCGCCGACGAGTCGATCTCGCGAATGGCCGCCACGTTCTGCGTGAGGGTGGAGGCCACCGTGTTGACCGACTCCGTGAGGCTGTCGGTGTGGCTCGCGATCTGGTCGATGCTCGCGATCATCTCGAGGACCGAGGAGCTCACCTCCTCCGCGAGGCGGCTCAGGCCCTCCATGAGGTGCGTGACCTCGCCGACGGCCTTCTGGATGGCGCTCACCTGGTCCGTGACGCGCTGCGCGACGCCCTCGTGCTCCTTGCTGTTGTTGAGCGTGAGCGCGAGGTTCTTGCGCACCGTCTGCGTCCCCTCCTCCACGCGCTGGAAGGCCTCGCGGATCTCGCGGATCATCCCCGCGAGGTTCTGCGACATGCCCTGGAAGGAGGTCACGAGCTTGCCGAGCTCGTCCTCGCGCGCGGCGGCGCCCTTCATGCCCGAGGTGGAGAGGTCTCCCGAGGCGATGCGGCCCGCGAGCTGGCTGAGCTGGTAGAGGGGGCGCGTGAGGTAGCGCATGATCACGATGGAGACGACGGTGCCCACGATCATGGTGAAGAGGATCGTGAGGGTCCCCGAGGTGGCGTAGCTCCTCAGGAGCACGGCAAGGGGCTTGAGGCTGACGACGATACGCAGCTCGCCGATGGTCTTGGACTGGGGCGCCGCGGCCTGCGGCTCGGCGCCGAGGTCCCCGAAGCCGCCGCCCGCCGCCGCCACGGCGGCGTTGATGGGCGCCCGGACGAGCAGGGCCGGGCCGGAGGGCGTGGCGATCTGCGAGACCCGCGCCGCGGTCGTGGCCTCGGCGATGCGCGCGAAGGGGGCCTCCTTGAGGGGGCCGCCCGCCTGGAGCACCTTCCCCGCGGTGTCCGTGTACTCGACCCAGAGGAGGTTCTGGTCCGTGGCCACCATCTCGGTGACCGTCTCCTTCAGCCCCGCCTTGTTGAACTGCATGTTGTAGGCCGAGAGGCCCGCCACCTGGAGGGCCAGGCCGCGGTAGGAGTCGCTCATCTGCTGGATCGACACGGAGCGAGCCTGCAGGTAGAACACGAGGCCCTGGATGATGGACCCCAGGAACAGCATGCCCAGGAGGACCGCGAGGATCTGGCTCCGGATGCTGCCCCTCAGCGGGGCCAAGAGGCGCCCCGCCCCAGTGCTACTCATAGGTGACCTCGACTCGGAAGGTCTTGGGGATGTTGATCTTGAGGGCCTGCGCCGTGCTCTTGTTCAGCGCCGTCGCCGACTCGGCGGGCGTGACGAGCCTGTCCGCAGGAGTATTGCCGGTCTTGGCCAGGTCCGCCGCGAGCCGCGCCGCCTGGTTCCCCACGGCCTCGGCGGGGTAATACGCCGCGAGGAAGGCGCCCGAGGCCACGAGGGGCTCGGCGAGTCCCACGGGGAGGATACCGCCCTGGACGCACTGGGAGATGAGGAAGCGCATGGAGTCGGGGTTGGCGGTGATGCCGTCCGGGAGGAGGATGACCGTCTTGTAGGACTCCTTCACCGCGTCGAAGGCCGCGGGCACATCCGCCGAGGAGGAGACCCCCTTGGACTGGGCGTCCAGGCCCTCGGCCCGGAGGCGCTCCGTGAGCGCGGACACGGTGGCCGATTCGGCCTGAGCGTGGAGGACCACCACCGATTTGGACTTGGTGAAGGTCTTGATCGCCGCCGCAAGACCCTTGGTGGGGCCGAGGGAGGCCACGCCCACCATCTTCGCGTCGTTGAGGAACCCCTCGGACTCCGGGAAGTATACCATGCCGTAGACGATCCAGACGTCGGGCAGGGCCTTGCGGACCTTCTTGACGGCCTGCGATCCCACGGCGAAGACCACCGCGGGGTTCTGGGCGGCCAGCGCCGAGATCGCCGCGTCGTCGGCCGCGGAGCCGTCGAGGTCCACGGTCCTGGGGTTGAGGCCCGGCATCTGGACACCGTAGGCCATCTGGATGAACCCCGCCTTGGCACCCTCGAAGGCCTCCACCCCCTTGGGAGCCACCACGAAAACGCCGGCCGCCTGGAGCGGCGAAGCCCCCAGGAAGGCGATGGCCATCCCCGCTGCCATCACGACCGCAAGCTTACGCATTTACACCTCCCAGACCCGTTCTTGCAACGATATCACCGGCTCCGGGGAAGGTCAACGAAAACAGTACGATGGGAAGACATCATCACCCGGCCGGGGGCCCCCTTCACGCGCCTGAGGAACTTGCACCGGCTGACCACCACGGCGACCCGGTTCCCGGGGGGCGCCCCGCTGTGCGCCGCGGCGTAGAGGGCGGCCGCCTGCTCCACGTCGTAGGGCAGGTCCTCGCTCTTCGGCGGGCACCGCACGACCACGTGGCACCCCGCGTAGTCCGAGGCGTGGAACCACACGTCCCCGCCCCGGCCGAGCTTGAAACTCACGGTGTCGTTGCCCTCGGCGCTCTTCCCGGCGTAACCCGTGAACCCCTTGGGGAGGGGCACGGAGGCGACCCCCGCCGGGAGGGTCCTGCGGGCCTGGGCGGGCGCCACGCGGGCGGCCCGCTTCCCGCCGGGGAAGAGCACGGCGAGGTCGGTGCAGGCCTCGAGCTCGGCGCGCCTCGCGGGGAGCCCGTCCATCTCGTTCCGCGCCGCGGCGAGGTGCTCCTCCACGAGCGCCTGGCGGGCTCTGCCCCGCTGGACCTTCCGGAAGAGGTCGGCGGCGTTCTCGCGGACGGTGCGCGCCGGGTCGAGCGGCAGCTCCACTTCCGCAGGCGGGTCCCGCGTGTAGTCCCAGACCTTGCGGGAGGTCTCCCCGCGGCGGGTCAGGCCCGCCGTGGCGAGGAGCGCCTGGGCCAAGGGCTCGAGCCCGAGCCAGGTGGCGCCCTCCCCGCGGTCCCCTTCGAGGGCGTCGATCTTTCTCGCAAGCGCTTTCGCCCGCTGGTCGATCTTGGAGAGGGCCGCCCGGCGCCCGCGCTCCACGAGACCTGCGAGGAGGCGCTCGGCGCCGGAGGCGAGCAGTTCCTCCGCAGAGGTGGCCTGCTCTCCCTCCGTGGATGAGGGCCTGGCGGGGGGAGGCACCCAGCGCTCCCCCGTCCGACCGCTCCGCACCGGTCCCTTGAGGAGACGCCCCGACCAGAGGACCACGTCCTCTTCGCCCAGGACGAGGAGGTTCGCCGATCGGCCGATGCCCTCCCAGACGAGGGCGCGGCACGTCTCGCCCCTCAGCGCGAGGCGGAGGATCGGCTCCCCCGGGACGGCCGTCACGCCCTCCACGATGGCGCCCTGGACGTGCCGGACGAGGATCTCCTCGGGCGCGCCGCGCGGCCAACGCCATTCGCAGAGGCCCACGGCGAGGGCGGCGGGCTCCCAGCAGAAACCGAGGATGCCGCTCCCCGCTAGCTCGAAGCCGAGGGTCCAGGGGTCGGGCCTCAGGACCTTCCCGATGAACCCGCGCCCCAGCCGTGCGTCGAGCGCCTGCGCGGCCTTCCCCACCTCCGTGGCGTTCATGGGGTCACTGGATCCGCTTGAATCGCCGGCGGCGCCAGCGGTACTGGAGGTCCTTCAGGGCGGGCCAGGGGCGCCACAGCCTGAGCGTGTAGACCAGGCCGAAGACCGCGCCGCCCAGGTGCGCCAGGTGCGCGATGCCACCGCCCGAGCCGAAAACCGAGTAGAAGACGCTGATCCCCACCCACAGGGTCACGAGGACCCACATCTTCATGGGCAGGATGAACCAGAGGAGGACCTCCGTCTGCGGGAAGTAGACGGCGTACGCCACGAGGAGGCCGTAGAGCGCCCCGCTCGCGCCCACGATGACCGTGCCCGGCGGGAGGAGGAGCGCTGCGAGACCGCCGCAAATGGCCGAACCGAGGTAGAGCGTGAGGAAGCGGCGCCGCCCGAGGAAGAGATCCAGGTCGCCGCCGAAAAAGTAGAGCGTGAGCATGTTGAAGAGGATGTGCCCCACGCTCCCGTGGAGGAAGGCGTAGGTCAGGAGCGTGTAGACGCGGTAGGGCCACACGTCACCCGGTGCGAGCGCCAGGAACGCTGTGAAGAGCGGGTTGAAGTTCTGCAGGAGGAAGAAGCCCACGTTCAGGCCCACGAGCCAGCCGACGGTGGGGGTCCAGGTGCCGCCGAGCCTTATCTGACGGTTCATTCGCAAGCTCCAGTGTGCAGTTTATCACGCCGCGCCGCCGGGGCCTGGGGCATCTCCTTTGTCGCCCTCGGCGGCCTCATCCTCAACGGACGTCGTCAGTCCGCCTCCGGTGAGGCCGCCTCGGTCTTCGCGGATCTGCCCCGACCGCGGCGGAATGCCGGTCCCCTCCGCTGCGCTCCGGGGCCCGATTTCTTGGAACGAGGACATCCCCACCTTCTGCTAGTCCATCATGGTCATGAACGGTTCGGCTCCCGAAGCAAAGCGGAGGGAGACGGCGTCCCGACGCCGTTGGGCCTATGGCCAGGAAGCCGAGCGGCCTGGGCCGACACGTACTGGTGTACTTGGAGCGCCCAAGGCCGTGATGGCTAACGCCGCCGGAGGTCCGGCGCCGTCGGCGCGGTGTGCAAGGGGGGGAGCCGTATCGCCAATGGCCGCGCCGGTCGCAGACCGGCCAGCGCGCCGAGACGGGCGGGAGAAAGGCCCAGAGGGATTTCGGATGCCCGTCCGAAGCGCCCTGGTCAAGGCGCGAAGCGCCCGCGGCCAGGCCTTGTCGTTCGTCCCTGAGATTGCCTCTTTCTTGCTACCCGCAGGTTTTCAACTCTCGAGGATGACGACGGCGGCGGCCATCTCGCCCTCGTGGGTGATGGTGACGACGGAGCGCGCGGCGCCGAGTACGCGGAAGCGCTCGAGGGCCTTGCGGTGGAAGGCGAGAGTCGGCGCCTGTCCCGGGGCGCGCACGACCTCGATGTCGCGCCAGCCGATGCCGCGGCTCCAGCCCGTGCCGAGGGCCTTCATGGCAGCCTCCTTCGCCGCGAAGCGCGCGGCGAAG
Source organism: Acidobacteriota bacterium (assembly GCA_037440125.1). GTDB lineage: Bacteria > Acidobacteriota > UBA4820 > UBA4820 > DSQY01 > JAKAJA01. The sequence continues at coordinate 33,424 of JBBIUU010000009.1, read as the reverse complement.
CAGGGGGCCGGGTCTCGCCTCCCGGAGCAGAGGGCCGACTCGCCCTCCGTGAAGATGCGCCACGTCATGCGCGGGTGCCGCGCCAGCGCGCGACGCATGCGCGCACCGTCGCAGAGGTCCAGCCCCAGCCCGACGATCACGGGGCGCTCACTTGGCGGGTCTCGGACCGGGCTCCTGCTCGAGCCACTTCTGGATGGTGCCCGGCCGGACGCCGAGCTTGGCGAGGTGCCGGAGGGCACCGCGCATGGAGACCTGCGTGTCGCGGCAGATGAGGAGGCGCGTCTTCCACGCCTTCACCGCCGACTCCTTCACGCTCGGGTCCACGCGCATGATCTTCTCGTAGAGGTAGCCGAGGTTGTTGGCGGCCCAGCGGTGGCGCGGGTCGAACTCGAGCGCGTGCCGGTAGGCCTTCTCGGCGTCGAAGTAGCGGCGGTTGCACTCGAGCGCGATGCCCAGGTAGTTGTGCACGTCCGCGTCGTCCGGCGCGATGTGGAGGGCGCGCTGCGCCTCCTTGAGGGCGTCCACCGAGTTCCGGGTCTTGCGGTGGTACTCGGAGAGCCCCAGGTGCGCCCAGTACTCCAGCGGGTCGATGGCGAGGGCCCTCTCCAGCGGGTCCCGGGCGGCCTCGAGGTTGCCCTGCTCCAGCTCGAGGAGCCCCAGCTGGCAGGCGGCGGAAGCCTGCTGCGGGTCCACCTTCAGGGCCCCCAGATAGCAGGCCCGGGCCTCATCGTACTTCTTGAGGTGGTAGTGCAGGTTGCCGAGGTTTACGTGGGCCACCGCGAGCTGGGGATTGAGGGCGAGGGCCTGGCGGAAGTTGGGCAGGGCCTGGGCGTACTTGCCCTCCAGATAGAGCAGGTAGCCCATGTAGTTGTAAACCTCGGCGGCGATGATGGCCTGGGGCTGGAGCTCGAGGACGTCCTCCAGGAGCGCGGCGGCGCGCTCGTAGTCGCCCTGCTCCAGATGGTGGTCGGCGAAGGTGAAATAGACGCCCCAGTCCCTCGGGTTCACCGCGAGGGCCATGCCGAAGGCCTGCCGCGCACGGTCGTCCTGATCCAGCTCGAGGTGCAGGCGGCACAGCGCGTTCCACGCCTGCACGAAGTGGCGCTCGTGCCCGACGACGCCGAGGAGGGACTTCATGGCGTTCTCGAGGTCGCCCGACGCGTGGAAGGCCTCGCCCATGTGGTAGAGGAGGTGCAGGTCCTCCGGCGCCAGCTTGCGCGCCTTGCGGTACGCCGCGAGGGCGCCGCGGTAGTCGTGTCGCGCCATGGCGTAGTGGCCCCGGACCTCGTAGAACGTGGCCCCGCGCTTCTTCTCCGGGAGCTTGTCGAGGCGCGCGACCCCGTCCGCGTCCCGCTCGAGGTAGTACTCGGCGAGCGCGAGCAGGACCTCCCTGTCGGCGGGGGGCTTCTTCGACTTCGATAGCGCGTCCCACGCCGCGCGGAGCTTGTCGGGGTAGAACGCCACGGCCTTGATGCGCTCCATCCAGAGGCGGCTCTCCTTCGGATGGAGCTTGAGGCCCTCCTCCGTGACCTCGGCGGCGAGGTGCGGCAGGGAGCGGTGGTTCAGCGCCACCGCGGCGTTCACCCACGCCGACGCGGGCGCGCGCCGGACGGCGGCCCGGAGCCTCTGCGTGAGGTCCCGGTCCATGAGGAGTCCCTTTTCTCTGGCGAGGGTGGACATGCCCTTCCTCCCCGTGCGGGGACGGATCATCCCATCACCCGGCTCAGGTCGTCCTCCCAATGAGGGCGGCCATGCGGCCGGCCCGCTCCCCGTCCCTGCGGTAGGAACAGCATAGACCAAGGCCACAGGAGGTACAACGCTCCTCCAAATGGATGGAAGACCCCGCCACGCCGGCCTCTCGGAGCTGCGCCGCGTTGATCGCCTGGAGGTCGAGCGAGGGCCTCTCGCCGGCCGCGGGCAGCCAGCCTGGGAACTCCCGCTCGAAGAGGCCGTACCGCTCCCGGTCCACGCCGTAGCAGCAGGGCGCCACGGCGGGGCCGATATACGCGGTGAGTGAGGCGGGGTCGCAGGCCGTGGCGCGCACCGCGTTCTGGACGATCCGGGCGAGGGTCCCCTTCCATCCCGCATGCACGGCCGCATAGCACGACGCGTCGGCGGAACCGAGGAGGATGGGCGCGCAGTCCGCCGTCACCACGCGCACGGCCTCGCCCGGCGCCGAGCCCACGAGCGCGTCGGCGTCGCAAGGCGCCTCGCCGGGCTCCACCACGCGGCCCGAGTGGACCTGCACCACGCGGTGCACCTCGCAGACCGAGCGGCCGCGCCCCCGCAGAAACCGGGTGAGGTGCTCCGGGTCCACCCCCGCGAACCCCTTCAGCGTGACGTAGGCGAAGAGGTCGCCGCCGAAGAGGTGCGAGAGATCCAGGTAGGGGCCGTCGGGGCCGCGCTGGACCTCACTCAGCACGGAGGGCCTCCAGCGCGAGACCCCAGGCGCATCCGCCCGAGGCGAAGGCCACGAGCGCCGCGCGCCGCGCCACCCCCCTCGCGAGGGCCGTCGCGGCGAGGCCCGCGGCGCCCGCCCAGCTCGCGCCGCACGCGCCGAGGGCAGGTTGGAAGTCGAAGGGGCGAGCGTTCCCGAGCTCCGCTCGCATCAGCCCCGCCGAGGCGTCGCGGAGATCCGGAGAGTCCTGGGGCAGCGCGGCGAGGTCGACGGAGGAGGCCTCCCAACCCGCGCGGTTCAGGAGCTTGGCGAGCGTACGCCGGAGCAGGGGTTCGGCCTCGGGGAACCGGTGCGGGAGCGCGGGTGCAGAGCACGCGGCCCAACCCGCGACGCGGGCGAGTGTCCCCTCGGGCGGGCACTGCGCCCGGTCGATCCGCAGCGCGTAGGCGCCCTCGCCGGCGGCCATTCCGTCGCCGCGCCTCAGCGCGCCGACGACGCGGCGGAGGAAAGGGTCGGCCTGGTCCACGCCGCCCGCCACGCACTTTTCGAAGAGCCCCGCGCGGAGGTAGCGGCACGCCTCCACGACGGCGGCGAGCCCGGCGGCCTCCTTCGCGCAGAGCGTGAAGGCGGCGCCCTTCATCCCGAGCAGGATTCCCGCCTGTGCCGCGGGGGCGTTTCCCACGGAGTAGGGGAAGTGCGCGGGGGCCATGCTCGCAAAGCCCTCGCGGTGCGATTGCTCGAGGAGGGCGATGACGGGCGGGTTGGAACCCCAGCCGAGCCCCACGACGAGGGCGCCCCCGGGCCCCGTCCCTCCCGGGCCCGCCGCCTGCCGCGCGGCGTTCAGCCACCAGAGCGAGGTGGCGTCGAGCCACCGCATGGCCGAGGGAGGGAAGCCCTCCTTCAGCGGCAGGCCTCCGGGCACGTCTCGGAAACCTCCGGCGGCCGGACCTCGGAAAGAATTGGGGAGGCCGAGGCCGCAGGGCCCCACGGCGCCTGCGCCGGTGATGAAGAGGGCACTCACGGCGCGGCCCCGAAGCACAGGGCGGCGTTGTTCCCGCCGAAGGCCAGGTTCACGCAGAGCACGCGACGGAGCGCCATGGACACGGCCTCGCGCGGCACCCACAGGGGGATGGCGGGGTCCGCCTCGGCAAATCCCGCGCACGGCGGGACCATCTGGTGCACGAGGGTCAGGACCGCCGCAACGGCCTCCACCGCTCCCGCGGCGCCAAGACAGTGGCCCACAGCGCCCTTGATGGAGACTACCGGAACGGAGGAGGCCCGGTTCCCGAAGAGGGCGAGGAGGGCCTTCCCCTCCGCGAGGTCGTTGGCCTGCGTGGCCGTTCCGTGCGCGTTCACGTGGTCCACCGAGTCGGGCGACGCACCGGCCGCGGCGAGCGCCTGGCGCATGGCGCGCAGGGCGCCCTCGCCCTCGGGCTGAGGGGCCGTGGCGTGAAAGGCGTCCGCCGAGTACCCCGCCCCCTCGAGGACCGCGAGGGGCCGGGCGCCGCGGGAGCGCGCGCGGGCCTCCGACTCGAGCACGAGGAACGCCGCGCCCTCGCCGATCACCATGCCGCTGCGCGCCCCGTCGAAGGGCCTGGGGCGGTCGGGGCTCACGAGCCTGAGGCAGTTGAAGCCGCCCACCGTCAGCCTCGAGAGAGCGTCGCTCGCCCCCGCCAGGACAACGTCGCACTCCCCCTCCTCGATCCAGAGGCCGCCGAGGCCGATGGCCGCCGCGGAGGAGGTGCACGCGTTGGCCACGGAGATCCTCGGTCCGCCGCCGCCGAGCTCGCGGCCGAGGACGTCGGCGGTGGTGGCCGGCAGGTGGCCCGTGAAGCGCCTCACCCGGCCGGCGAGGTGCCCCTCCTGGAGGAAGTCGAGGTAGGCCTCCTCCGATTCGGGGAGGCCTCCGACGCCTGCGCCGAGGGCGATGCCCGCGCCCTCGGGGAGCGCGGCGAGGCCCGCCTGCGCAAGCGCCTCGCGCGCCGCGGCGAGCGCCAGGTTGTCGGAGCGATTCGGATAGAGCACTTCGGGGTCGGGGCACGCGGCCACGCGGGGGCTGCGCATGTTGCCCGGCGGGAAGCGGTCGAGATCGCCCACGCCGCTCCGACCCGCGACGAGACCCTCCCAGAAGGAGCGGGCGTCGCGGCCCAGCGCGCTCCAGACGCCGAGGCCCGTGACCCAGACCGTGGGCCTCATCCCCCGCCCTCACGGAGCGTCAGCACGCCTCGGGCCACGAGGCGCCCGTCGCGCCGCGCCGTCATGAGGACGCGGATCACCGGTCCCATGCGCTTGAGGAGCTGCGCCCTGAGGGCCAGGACGTCGCCCGGACGAATCCTGCGGGGACAGCGGTACGACGAAGCCTGGACGAGCACGCCTCCCCGCTGCCCGCCCGAAGCGCACAGGAGCCCCGCGGCCTGGGTGAGCGCCTCGAGGACGACCCAGGGAGGCACGGCGCCCCCGCGGCTCACGGCGTCGTTCGCGGAGGCCGCGAAGGAGAGCTCCACCTCGCCCTCCTCGCGGGCGATGAAGCGGAACGGGTAGGCGTGGGGCAGGCGCTGCGGCTCGCTCATCAGGAGGGAAGGATAGCAGGGGCGAAGGAAATTCGGAATTCGGAAAGCGGAATTCGGAAAGCGGAATTCGGAAAGCGGAATTCGGAAACGGAGGGTGAAGGGTGGAGGATGAAAGCGGGATCTGGGATTTAAAATTTGGGATTCGGAAGCGAAGGCGACCGGCTGAGGCGAGAAGATATGGCGCGATCATCAACCCGCAATTCGCAATTCGCAAATTTCCACATTCGCCATTCGCCATTTCTCCTCCTCCCCCTCCCTTCGGCGCTCCCTGTGAGCTATTCTAGGAGTTCATGGAGGTCACGATGTTGATCGAGTTCATCCTGGGTCGGGAGGTTCTGGACTCGCGGGGCAACCCCACGGTGGAGGCCGAGGTCATCCTGAGCGACGGCACGGTCGGGCGCGCCTCGGTGCCCTCCGGCGCATCCACGGGCGAGTTCGAGGCCGTAGAGCTCCGCGACGGCGACAAGAAACGGTACGCTGGCAAGGGCACGCTGAAGGCCGTCGAGCACGTGAACGGCGAAATCGCCGAGGCCCTCCAGGGCGAGGACGCCCTCGACCAGCGCGGCGTGGACCTCAAGATGCTCCGCCTGGACGCGACGGGCAACAAGGGCGCGCTCGGCGCGAACGCCATCCTGGCGGTGTCCGAAGCCACGGCCCGCGCCGCGGCCAACTACCTCCAGGTGCCGCTCTACCGCTACCTCGGCGGCGCCTTCGCGCACCGTCTGCCCGTGCCCCTCATGAACGTCGTCAACGGGGGCCAGCACGCTGACAACAACGTGGACGTCCAGGAGTTCATGTTCGTCCCGGTGGGCGCCACCTCCTTCCGCGAGGCGCTCCGCATGGGCACCGAGTGCTACCACGCGCTCAAGGGGCTCCTGAAGGAGAAGAAGCTCTCCACGGCCATCGGCGACGAGGGCGGCTTCGCACCCGACCTGCCCGGCGACGAGGAGGCCCTGAAGTTCCTCGTGGGCGCCATCGAGAAGGCCGGGTACAAGCCCGGGCACGACGTCTACCTCGCCCTCGATGTGGCCGCGAGCAGCGCGTGGGACGCCGCTTCGAAGTCCTACCAGATCGGACAGAAGCGCAGCGCCGCGGACCTCGTGACGCTCTACGGCGAGTGGTGCGGGCGCTACCCTCTCCTCTCCATCGAGGACGGCGTGGGCGAGCACGACCACGAAGGCTGGAAGGCCCTCACCGACGCGCTCGGCAGGGGCACCCAGCTCGTCATGGACGACTACGTGGTCACCAACCCCGAGTTCATCCGCAAGGCCGTGGCGGGCGGCATCGGCAACGCCGTGCTCATCAAGCCCAACCAGATCGGCACGGTGACCGAGACGCTCGAGGCCATCGAGCTCACCAAGCGCGCGAAGTACGGCGTGGTCATCAGCCACCGCTCGGGCGAGACCGAGGACTCCTTCATCGCCGACCTCGCCGTGGCGGTCAACGCGGACTTCATCAAGACGGGCGCGCCCTGCCGCATGGACCGCCTCGCCAAGTACAACCAGCTCCTGCGCATCGAGGAGGAGCTCGGCGACGCCGCGCGCTTCGCGGGCCAGGAGGTGGTGGCGCGCCTCAGAGCCTAGCGTCACCGCCGTGGGGGCCGTGCCGCCCCTGGGGAGTCCATGACCGCACCGCGCACCGCCCGGACCGGGGAGAAGCCCAAGGCGAGCCGCTCCCAGCTCGGCTGGACCCTCATCGTCCTCGTGTGGCTTCCCATGGCGGCCCTCCTCGTGTGGGGGCGCGGCGGCATCCTCGACGTCCTGGCCCTGCGCAAGGAGGTGCGCCTCCTCCAGGAGCAGGTGGGCAAGCTCGAGGAGGAGAACGCGAGGATCCGGTCCGAGATCCAGCGCCTCCAGACGGACCCCAACGTCTACGAGGGCATCGCCCGCGAGCGCTTCTTCCTCAAGAAGCCCGGCGAGCGCGTGCTCTACATCCCCGGCGGCGCGCAAGCCGCTCCGCCCCAGACGCCTGCCCCCGCTGCGCCTTCGAACCCGACCCCGTCGTCCGCCCCGCCGACTGCCGGACCGACCCCGGGGGCCCAGGACGCGCCCGCCCCGGCGCCGCAGCCGCCGCCGTGATCACTCGCGCGCTGGCCCGGGGCACCGTGGAAGCGTTCCTGCCCGCCGGCCCGTGCGTCGTGTGCGGCACGGAGAGCGCCCGCGGCCCCGCGCCGGGGCTGTGCCGGACGTGCTGGCGCCACAGGCGGCGCCCCGCGTCTCCATCGTGTCCGGTGTGCGGCCTCCCCCTGCCTCCCGTCGAGGGACAGGAGCCCCACCCTTGCGGGGAGTGCCTCCAGAATCCGCCCCACTTCGAGGCGTGCACCTCGGCCTTCGTCTACCGCGGCCCCGTTCGCGCGCTCGTCCTCCTCTACAAGGACCGCAAGCGCTACCCCCTGGCGCGACTCATGGGGCGGGCCCTCGCCCGAAGCGTGAGGAGAGCCTGGCCCGAGACCACGTGGGACGCCGTGGTCTACGTGCCCAGCCCTTGGCGCAGGCGCTGGACGCGGGGCTTCGAATCGGCAGGCCTCGTGGCGCGCGAGGCCGCCGCGTTCCTGGGCCTCCCCTGCCGCCGCAGCCTCCGCCCCCGAAAGGCGCCCGCGGCGCAGAAGGGCCTGACGAGAGCCCAGCGGCGGGAGAACGTCCGCGCGGCGTTCACCGCGACGCGCGGCGAGGTCGAGGGTAAGCGCCTCCTCCTCGTGGACGACGTCCGGACCACGGGCGCGACCTTGCGCGAGTGCGCCAGGGTCCTGAGCCGGGCCGGGGCGACGGTCCACGCAGCGACCTTCGCGGTGGTCCTCACGCGCGACCTGGACCTGGCCGCCTCACCGGAAGCGGAGGCCGCCGATGCCTAGCGCGCGCGGCTTCGGCGTGATGTTCACGCTCTGTCTCGCGACGCTCCTCGCGCTCGCCGGGTGCTCCCTCGACGTCTTCGTCCGCACCGACCCGGTGGGTGTCTACCGATCTTCCTTCGACACGCCCGTGGAGGAGGTGCGCATCCTCGGCGGGGGCGCCACCACGGTGAGAGGCTACGATGCGTGGCTCAAGGTGGCTCACGCGGGCGACATCACGCTCCGGCACCAGGCCCGCTACCGGCCGGCGGATTCCCAGGAGGCCCTCGCCGCCTTCCGCGCCATCCTCCCCCGCGACCGCGACCTCAAGGACGCCTCCGCGCGGTGGCTCTGCCTCGTGTGGACCGACCCGGGGACACCCCACCGCGAGGGCCGCGTCCTCCTCTTCAAGGTCGGCTCCGGGGTCTACTTCTTCCGCGCCTGGGCCCACCACGAGGAACGGGAACCGAAGTAGCGCCCCGCGGTGTATACTTCACGCCCGGAGGGAGAGGGATGGGGGTCAAACCCTACGTCGTCGTCAGCAACAAGCGCCGCGGTCCCTACGCAACGCTAACCGTCCGGGGCGGGGTGGACCGCTCCGAGCCCGGCCAGTTCTACATGCTCCGCGGGGACTGGGGCGCCGACCCCATGCTGCCACGACCCCTCTCCATCCTCGGCGAGGACACCGGCGCCGGAACGCTCCGCTTCCTCCTCAAGGTCGTGGGCGAGGGCACGCGGCGGCTCTACGACCTCGAGCCCGGCCAGAAAGTCACGGGGCTCGGCCCGCTGGGGAAGCCCTTCCCGCGCCGGGCTCGGGGTGAAGGCAAGCCTGCAGCCCTCGTGGGTGGCGGCGTGGGGGTGCCCCCTCTCGTGTACCTCGCGGAGGCCTTCGTCCGGGAGGGCACGTCCTTCACCTTCTTCCAGGGTGCGCGCTCGGAGGCCGATCTCGTCTGCATGGAGGAGCTCGGGGCTCTGGGCGTGGAACCGGTCATCACCACCGAGGACGGGAGCGTCGGCGAGAAGGGCCTCGTGACGGCGCCCCTCCAGCGGGCGCTCGACGCGGGCGCGCCGGCCGCGTACGCCTGCGGGCCCGAGGGCATGCTCAAGGCCGTGGCCAAGATGTGCTGGGGCCGCGTGCCGTCCCACCTCAGCCTGGAGGCGCGCATGGGCTGCGGCTACGGCGTGTGCCTCGGGTGCGTCGTGCCCGTGCTGAGAGACGGCGCCCGCGCCTACGAGCGAGTCTGCCAGGAGGGGCCGGTGTTCGACGGGGAGGTGGTCCTGTGGGAGTAGACCTGTCCACCGCCGTCGGCGCCATCCGCCTCAACAATCCCGTCATGCTCGCCTCGGGGTGCTGCGGCTACGGAACCGACATGGAGCCGCACCTCGACCTGAACCGCCTCGGCGGCGTGTGCCTCAAGGGGCTCTCCATGGCGGGGAGCGACGGCAACAAGCCTCCGCGCATCTGGGAGACGGGCGGCGGGATGATCAACGCCATCGGCCTCCAGAACGTGGGCGTGTCGCGCTTCCTGGCCGAGAAGGCCCCCAAGCTCAGGACCTACGACACGGCCTTCGTGGCGAACTTCTACGGACACACCGTGGACCAGTACGTGCAGGCCGCCGCGGCCCTCGGCGAGGAGCCCGCCCTCGCGGCGCTCGAGATGAACATCTCGTGCCCAAACATCCAGGAGGGCGGCATCCAGTTCGGCACCGACCCGGCCTCCGTCTACAAGGTCACCAAGGCGTGCCGCGACGCCACGAAGAAGCCCCTCTGGGTCAAGCTCAGCCCCAACGCCTCCGACGTGACCGCCACGGCAAAGGCCGCGCAGGACGCGGGCGCGGACGCCCTCACGTGCATCAACACCATGCCCGCCATGGCCATCGACGTGGAGCGGCGCGAGTTCCGGATCTCCAACAAGATCGGGGGCCTCAGCGGCCCCGCGCTCAAGCCCATCGCCGTGCGCATCGTCTACCAGGTCTCCCGCGCCGTGAGCATCCCCGTGGTGGGCATCGGCGGCATCTTCACCGCGGCCGACGCCCTCGAGTTCCTCCTCGCCGGCGCCAAGGCGGTGCAGGTGGGGACGGCGCTCTTCGTAGACCCGCAGTGCCCCTACACCATCCTGGACGGCATCGAGGACTACTGCCGCCGGCACGGGTTCCCGTCCGTGGAGGCCCTCGTGGGCCAGATCAAGGACGGCGCGCCCATGCCGAAGTGTCATGAGTAGGCGCGAGGCATGAGGCTCGAGGCGTGAGGAGGGCGTCCTCCTTTCGCTCGCGCCTCACGCCTTCCGACTCACCACTCCTTCGGAGGACCCCTTGGCAGAATTGATCATCGCCGTCGACGTCCGTGACGAGCGCAAGCTGGACGAGCTCCTCGCCGCGGTGGGCGGTCAGCCCGTCTGGATCAAGCTTGGGTTCGAGGCCCTCTACGCCTTCGGTCTTCCCCTCGTGGAGCGCGTTCGCGCGAGGGGGTTCCAGGTCTTCGCGGACGTGAAGCTCCACGACATCCCCAACACCGTGGGCGCCGCCTCCCGCGTGGTGGCACGATCGGGCGCCCAGCTCTTCAACGTGCACTGCGCGGGCGGGCAGGCCATGTGCGCGGCCGCAGCCCAGGCGTCCGCCGACGAGGCCGCCAAGCTCGGCCTGCCCCGTCCCCTGGTGATCGGCGTGACCGTCCTCACGAGCCTGGCCCCGGAGGACTTGTCCGCCGTGGGCTACGCTGGGAGCCCCAAGGAGGCCGCCCTGCGCCTCGCCTCCGTGGGCAAGGGCGCGGGGCTCGACGGGGTGGTCTGCTCCCCCCAGGAGGCCGCCGGGATCAAGGAAGCCTCCGGCGTCTCCTTCCTGACCGTCTGCCCGGGCATCCGCCCCGCGGGCGCCGACGCCGGCGACCAGAAGCGCATCGCCACGCCCAGGGGGGCCGTCGAGGCGGGGGCCGACTACCTCGTCGTGGGACGGCCCGTCACGGGCGCCCCCGACCCGGCCGCCGCCTGCGCCGCGATCCTCGCCGAGATGGCGGGGTAGCACTCGCCACCCGGGAACAATCGACCACGACATGCGTTAGAATTCCCAGGTCGCAACCGGTGCCTGTCTAGGAGTTGCCCGTGGGCTTTCTGAGAAGTCTCAAGACGCACTATTACGTCCCTTCCGATGAGGATGCGGCCCCGGTCCGACTGTGGAAGTCGGCCACGAGGCGGCACGTGCCCTCCTTCCCCAGGACCGTGCAGTTCGAGACCCACTCCGCGTGCAACGCGGCGTGCGTGTTCTGCCCCTACCCGCTGACCATCGAGAGCCAGCCCAAGGGGCGCATGAGCGAGGAGCTCTTCGAGAAGATCGTGGACGAGATCGCGCGGCATCGGGTGCGCCGCGTCTCGCCCTACTCCAACAACGAGCCGTTCCTCGACCCCAAGATGGTGGAGCGCCTGCGGATCATCCACCGGCGCGTTCCCGACGCCAAGATCGTCCTGACGACCAACGGATCCCGCCTGGACGAGGCCACCGTGGACGGCCTCCTCGAGGAGGACGCCCTCCACGCCCTCTACATCTCCTTCCAGGGCGTGGAGAAAGCGGGCTACGAGGCCACCATGCGCGGCAGCCTGGTCTTCGAGAAGACGCTCGCCAACGTGGAGCGCCTCATCGAGAAGTGGAAGAAGGCCGGTGGCGAAGAGCGCTTCAAGATCGTGGTCACGATGGTGGCCACGAACCTCATCGACACGGAGAAGGCCGTGGCCTTCTGGCACGCGAGGGGCGTGCAGAGCAAGTGGACGCCCCTGGAGAACCGCGGCGGGAACATCGCGATCGCGAACCAGCTCGCCCCCGACGGCAAGCCCCTCAAGCGGTTCGCCGACTGCACGCGCCTCTTCAAGCAGGCCTACATCCTCTGGAACGGCGACATGGTCCTGTGCTGCACGGACTACACGCGCGCCGTGGTCCTGGGCAACGTGGCGGAGACCTCCATCGAGGAGGTGTGGAACGCCCCGAAGGCGGTGGGCATCCGGAGGCTCTTCTCCGAGGGCCACATGGACCAGATCTCCCTCTGCAAGAACTGCACGATCAGCAACACCTCGGGCGAGGAGGCCTTCGACTAGGCCGCGACCCCCTCTTCCCCCCGGACGGAAAGCGGCCGCCCTCGCGGGCGGCCGCCGTCGTTCCGGAGAGGTCCGCGCGGATCAGTTGCCGCGCGCGGGAGCCGGCGCGGGGGCGGGCGCGGCCGCGGGGGCCGCGAGCTGAGAGGCCGTCGCGGCGTTGAAGCGCGCGAGGACGTAATCGGTCTGGTCCACGGCGTCGCTGTTCCAGACCATGCGGTCCGACTTCGTGAGGATGATGTCCCAGCCGTTCTCCTTGGCGAGGGCGTCCACCAGCGGGTCGAAGGCCTTGCGGAGGCGGTCCTCGGCCATCTGCTGGCGCGTCTGGTAGTCCTGCTGGACCTTCTGCTGGAGCTGGGTGAGCTCGCTCTGGAGGACGCCGATCTCCTTCTCGCGCGTCTGCTTCTGGTCGGGCGTGAGCTTGTCGCCCTGGTTCTTCAGGGCCTCCTGCTTCGCGCGGATCGTCTCGCCCCTGGGCTGGAGCGCGGCCTTGACCTGCTCGACCCAGGCCTGGAACTCGGCCTGGACGCTCTTGGAGAGGTTGGAGTCCTTCACGATCTTGGCCATGTCGATGACGACCACCACCACCTGCTTCTTGGCGGGTTTGGAGGCGGACTGTGTCGCGGAGGACGGCACCCGGCTGTCCTGACCCCAGAGAGAGCATGCGGCGAGGGCGAGGCAGAGGGCGGCGGCGAACGATTTCATGGGGGTCTCCTGGGAACGCCTGTGCGGGGAATGACGGGGCCCGTCCCCGCCGAGCCGAGGCCAGGCGCGGCGCTCGACGCCCGAGATTGTACAGGAGTTAGCCCCCGTTCGCCAGTTGCCCCGAGCCGCCGACGCGCCTGGGGGTTCGTTGACTTTGAGGGTGCCGGTCCTTAAGTTTTCGACAGACCCGCGAGGGACCAGATGGCTCCGATGGCGAAGGTGACGCACCTGGACATGATCAGCGGGCTCTCCACCGCGGTGGACCTCGTCTATCCGGCGCTCCACGGACACCACCGCCGGACCGCCTTCATCGCCGCGCAGATTGCGGCGGCGCTGGCGCTCAAGCCCGCCGAGCGCAGGACGGTCATCCTGGCGGCCATGATGCACGACGTGGGGGCCCTCTCCCTCGCGGAGCGGATCGAGACGCTCCAATTCGAGGAGTCCGAGACCGCCGAGCCGGGAAGAGACTGGCACGGCGAGGTGGGCTACCAGCTGCTGAGGGGGTTCGCGCCGCTTTCGGACGCAGCGGACCTCATCCGTTTCCACCACGTGGAGTGGTGGGACGGCCGGGGCCACAGCCACCGGGGGCACGAGGTCCCCCTCGCGAGCCACCTCCTCCACCTCGCGGACCGCGTGGCGGTGCTCGTCAAGGACGGCCGCGAGGTCCTGGGGCAGGCCCCGGAGATCCGGCGCCGGATCTCCGAGCAGCGCGGCAAGATGTTCGTCCCCATGCTCGTGGAGGGGTTCCTGGAGGCGGCCTCGAAGGAGAGCTTCTGGCTGAGGATCGGGTCCCTCGCCGAGGAGGGTGGATTCGGGGACTTCCTGGAGCCGGTGCCGCTGGACGCCGAGGGCATCGACGCCTTCGCCGCCCTCTTCTGCCAGATCGTGGACTTCAGGAGCCGCTTCACCGCGACCCACACGAGCGGCGTCGGATCGGTGGCGCCCGCCATGGGGAAGCTCGTGGGGCTCTCCGCGGAGGACTGCGGCGGGCTCAAGGTGGCGGGGCACCTCCACGACCTCGGCAAGCTCGCGGTGCCGGTGGAGGTCCTCGAGAAGCCCTCTACCTTGACCCCGAGGCAGTTCAACCTCATCAAGAGCCACAGCTACCATACCTACCGCCTGCTGCGCGCCTCGGGGATGGGGGAGGACCTCACGCAGTGGGCGGCCTTCCACCACGAGCGTCTCGACGGCAGAGGCTACCCCTTCCACCGCGTGGGCGAAGAGCTCTCCCTGGGCAGCCGCATCGTCGCCGTGTCGGACGTGTTCACGGCGCTCACGGAGGACCGGCCGTACCGGAAGGGAATGTCCCGCGAGGGGAGCATGGCCATCCTCGAGCGGATGACCTCCTCTCGCGCCCTCGATGAGGACCTCGTGGACCTCCTGCGGTCGAAGTTCGAGGTGCTCGACGGCGCCCGCGCCCGCGGGCAGGCCGAGGCCCGGGACCGCTACCGCGACTTCTGGGACCGCGTCGGGGTAGCCGTCAACTGAACCGAACGAGGTGTTTCAGGGGGGAACGGAGGTGGGGCCGCGAGGCCTCACCTCCTCTCTTTCAAGACCAGGCGCATGATGGGGCGTGTCGGCGAGCGGCGCGCCACCTCCTCGAACCCCGCCTTTCGAAACGCCGAGGGGAGGCCCGTCCAGACGAAGGGCGCGGGCTGGCTCTCCCCCTTCGTGTCGGTCGGGTAGCCTTCCACCACCTCCGCGCCGTGGGAGCGGGCCAGGTCCGCCGCGGCCGCCAGGAGGTCGCCCGAAAGGCCCTTCCGCCGGTGCTCCTTGCGGACGAAGAGGCAGCTCACGGACCAGACGGCGTGGCCGTCCACGGGCGCCAGGACCTTGGAGTTCGCGAGCCGGGGGTAGGCGTCCCGGGGGGCCACGGCGCACCAGCCCACGGCGGTCCCGCCCTCGTACGCGAGCACGCCCGGAGGCGGCCCTTTCTTCACCACGGCCTTGAACGCGCGGCGGTTGCCCTCGCCCTTCTGCGCACGGAACTCCGAAGGGCGGAGGCGCCAGGCCATGCACCAGCACCCGCCGCACGCACCCCGCGCGCCGAAGAGGTCCACGAGGTCGCCCCAGAGGTCGGGCGTCAGGGGTCGGAAGGTGTAGGGAGTGGAGGAGGCGCCGCGGGCCGGGCTCACCTGTTCCTCACGCCCGGTCGGGCACCACGGAGACGAGGATGGCGAAGTAGTGGAACACGCTTCCGGCCAGGACGAAGAAGTGCCAGGCGAGGTGGCGGAAGGGCTTGGCGTCCCTGAGGTAGAAGACGCATCCGAGGCTGTAGGCAAGGCCGCCCAGGAGGAGGAAGAGGAGCCCCAGGTCGGGCAGGGCCTTCAGGATGGGGTTCACGGCGATGATCGCCAGCCAGCCCATGCCGAGGTAGAGGAGCGTGGAGAGGATCTCGAAGCGTCCCGCGGAGAGGGCCTTGAAGACGATGCCCGCCACGGCGAGCCCCCACACGAGGCCGAAGAGGGTCCAGCCCCAACCGCCCCGCAGGTTCACCAGGACCAGCGGGGTGTATGTCCCTGCGATGAGGACGTAGATGGAGGCGTGATCGAGTTTCTGGAAGACCTTTCGAACCTTGGGCCCGCGGAAGGCGTGGTAAAGGGTGGAGGCGGTGTAGAGCAGGATGAGGGAGGTGCCGTAGATGGCGCACGCCACGATGTGCCAGGCGTTGCCTCGGAGCGAGGCCAGGACCACGAGGACCACGAGCCCCGCGGCGCTCAGGGCGAGGCCCACACCGTGGGTGACGCTGTTGAGGATCTCCTCCAGGTGCCAGTACGGGTGCCGCTTCACATCCACGCGGTCTCTCCTCACAGGAACGCGGGCCGCTCCGATGCGTAGTATACACCCTGGCGACGCTGGATGCACCGTCTTCATTGCCTTTGGGAGAGGGATCAGGTCCCCGGCGCAAGCGCGGCGATGAGGCCCGAGTGGGCCGGGTAGGCGGCCGCGAGGGCCCGCGCGTCGGCGAGCTCGAAATCGGCGGGGTCGTAACCCGGCGCCATGGTCGTGCCCAGCAGGGCCCAGGCCCCGCCCGGCACGAGACGGCTTCCCTGCCAAGTTCCCGCGGGCACCGTGTGCTGGACACGCTGGCCCGCCAGCAGGCCGTGCCCCAGAACCGTGACCTCGCCGGGGCCGCCGGGCGGGAGGGTCAGGAGCTCCACGGGATCGCCGAGGTAGAAGTGGTAGACCTCGTCGCCGCGGAGGCGGTGGAGGGCCGAGATGCTTTCGGCCGTCAGCAGGTAGAGGATGGAGGTGGCCAGGGAGCGCGCCGAGCCATCCGGCGCGATCGTCAGGTCCGAGGAACGGTGGGTCTCGGCGTAAAAGCCCCCCTCCGCGGGCAGGGGTTTCAGGCCGAGGAGCGCGATGACCTCCTCCGCGCTCGGCCGCATCACGCCCCGTCCTCCGGCGGCTCGGGCTCCGGGGGCGGCGTGACGAGCACCTTGTCCACGCGGCGGCCGTCCATGTCCACCACCTCGAAGCGGTGGCCGAGCCACTCGAAGTGGTCCGCCGTCTTGGGGACGCGGCCGAGCTGCATCATGACGAAGCCGCCCACGGTGCGGAAGTAGCCCTTCTCCTCCCCGGGGAGGCGGGCCAGCCGGAAGGTTTCGCGGAACTCGTCCACGGGCATCATCCCGTCCACGAGCCAGGTGCCATCCTCCCTCCGAACGGCGCTGGGCTCCTGCGCCTCGCGGGCCTCCTCCAGCTCGCCCACGATGGAGGCCAGGAGGTCGTTCATGGTGACCAGGCCCTTGAACCCGCCGTACTCGTCGACCACGAGCGCGAGGTGCGTGTCGGAGTGGCGGAAGCGCTCGAGGGCCTTGAGCGCGGGGGTCCCCTCGGGCATGTAGAGGGGCGCGTGGAGCGCCTTCCTCAGGTCCAGCGGCTCCCCCGAGAGGCTCGGCACGAGGAGCTCCTTGGACTGCACCACGCCCACGATGTCGTCCAGGCTCCCCCTCGCCACGGGGAACCGCGCGTGGAAGCGGCCGCTGATCTTCTGGCGGATCACGGCGGGAGGGTCCTCCACGTCGAGCCAGACGACCTCGCTGCGCGGCGTCATGAGCGCCGAGACCTGGCGGTTGCCGAGGCGGATGACGCGGTGGAGCATGTCCCGCTCGGCGGCCTCGAAGGTGCCCGCCTCGGTGCCCTCCTCGATGAGGATCTTGAGCTCCTCCTCGGTCACCGGCGGCTCCTCCGAGGGCCTCACCCGGAGCAGCTTGAGGGCCAGGTCGGAGGAGGCGTTCAGCACCCAAGACGCGGGTGTGGCCAGCTTGGAGAAGAGGCCGATGGGGAAGGCCATGGCCGCGGCGATGCGCTCGGGGTGCGCCAGGCCGATGCGCTTGGGTACGAGCTCGCCCAGGAGGAGGCTCATGAAGGTGATGGCGAGGACCACGGCGCCGAAGCCGAGGGCGTGGGCGTAGGGCGCGAGGGCGGGGACCCTTCCGAAGATCTCGGCGAGCGTCTCGGCCACGGTCGCGCCTCCGAAGGCGCCCGTGAGCACCCCGATGAGCGTGATGCCGATCTGGATCGTGGAGAGGAAGCGCTTGGGCTCGGCCATGAGGTCGAGGGCCGCCTGGGCGCGCCGGTCCCCCTCGTTCGCACGCTGCCTCAGGCGCGCGCGACGGGCCGAGACCAGGGCGATCTCGCCGAGGACGAACGCGCCGTTGAACAGGATGAGGAGCATGATGAGGAGCACTTCCATCTTCGCCGACATCGCGGGAACCCTCGTGGCCCGGGCCTGTGAGATGCTTGCCGTTTCTTCATCTTACCTCACGAAGGGCTCGACCCCGAGGGACCGGGCGTCCCCGAGGCGGATCCGGTGTCCGAGGAGGAAGGGCTCGGGCAGGCGGTCGGGCTCGAAGAACCCCACCTCCAGGCCCTCGCCGGACACGGCCGGCTCGCCCCCCTCGACGCGGCACAGGAACGTGAGGTTCACGTAGTGGATCACGCGCCCGTCCGGGTAGGCGGCCACGACGCGCACCGCCGGGTCCGAGTAGACGCCCGTGAGCCGGACGACGGAGACCCGCAGGCCGGTCTCCTCGGAGACCTCCCTCACCACGGCCGCAGACACCGACTCCCCCGGATCCACTTTGCCTCCGGGCAGACCCCAGAAGCCGTTATCGGCGCGCCGGTGGAGGAGGATCCGTCCCCCGTCGTCGAGCGCCACGGCGCAGACGCTGGGAAGGATGCGGTCGGGGGGCTGGCTCAACGGGGCACCGGTCCAGTCTTCCATGAGATACCTCCTCCTGCGCCCCACCCCGGGAGGTGCGACCGCAATCTCGATATACTATGCCACCTTGCGCGGTCCCAAGACCGCGCCTCCGAGGAGCCCCATGGCGTCCGCCTGGCGATTCGTCCTCTTCCTCACCGTCGTCCTCACCGTCTGGACGGGCATGCACGCCTACGTGCTCTGGCGCCTCTGGCCGCTCGCGCCGCCCGCGCTATGGCGGCGCGTCCTCGTGGGCGCCTTCGTGCTCCTGTGGGTCCTCTACCCGCTGGGCCGGATCGTGGCGCACCAGGGGCTCCCCCGCATGGGAAAGCTCCTCGAGGCCGTCGGCGCGTCGTGGATGGGCGTCCTCTTCCTCGCCCTCGCGTGCCTCTTCATCGCCGACGTGGTCACCGGCTTCGGCTGGCTCCTCCAGAAGGCGGCGCCCACCGTGCGGCTCGCGGCGCTCGGCGCGGCGGCCCTCTTCGCCGTCGTCGCGCTCGTCCAAGGGCTCCGCGCTCCCGTGGTGCGCGAGGCGGACGTGAAGCTGGTCGGCCTGCCCAAAGAGCTCGACGGCACGGTCCTCGTCCAGATCTCCGACCTCCACCTCGGAAGCCTCCTCGGACGCCGCTGGCTCGAGGCGCGCATCGCCCAGGTCGAGGCGCTGAAGCCCGACCTCGTGGCGGTGACGGGGGACCTGGTGGACGGCGACGCGGCTGAAGTGGAGCGCCTCCTACCCACGCTCCAGACCCTGAAGGCGCCCCGCGGCGTCTGGGCCGTGACGGGCAACCACGAGTTCTACGCCGGCGTGGAGCGGTGTGTGGCCCTCATGGAGAGAGCCGGGTTCACGGTCCTCCGCGACCGCGCCCAGGAGGTGGCGCCGGGGCTCGTGATGGCGGGCGTGGACGACCTCTCGGCGCGACGCCAGTTCAACCTCGACGGGGACCCCGTGGCGCGAGCCCTGAACGGAAGGCCGGCGGGTGCCACCGTGTTCCTGTGCCACTCGCCCCTCCAGGGGGAGAAGGCCGCCGCGCTCGGGACCGGCCTCATGCTCTCGGGGCACACGCACGGAGGCCAGATCTGGCCCTTCGGCTACCTCGTCGCCTTCGCCTACCCCAGGCTCGAGGGGCCCTACACCCTCGGGGCCATGACGCTCTGGGTCTGCCGGGGTACGGGCACCTGGGGGCCACCCATGAGGCTCTTCAGACCCTCCGAAATCCGGAAGTTCACCCTCCGCAGCCCCTGACCACCAAGTGACAATCTTCGTCAGCTCGTTTGTCCAACGATTGCCACTTTAGGGCCAAATTCCCTATGAAATGCCCACTATTAGGCCTTGAGGGGCTGGTATCGCTCTTGCTACAGCCATCCCTTAAAGCCTGTCGGTCGGAGGGTCCATGGGATCCAGGGAGCGGGGCTTTACCCTCATCGAACTCCTCATCGTCGTCGCCATCATCGGCATCATCGCGGCCATCGCCATACCGAACCTCCTGACCGCCATCCAGCGCGCCAAACAGAAGCGAGCCATGGGCGAGGTCCGAGGGATGGCCATGGCGTGCAACTCCAGCTTCGCGGACCTGAACCAGTTCCCGGCGTCGAGCACGACCTACACGGGGACCGACGCGATCGCGGGCATGCAGGACCTCGCCCCGTACTACATCAAGGCGGTCCCGAACCCGGATCCCTGGGGCCTGCCGTACCAGTACGCCGTGGCCGACAATCAGCAGGACTTCGCGGTCCGCTCGCTGGGCAAGGGCAACGCCGCCGATTCGCTCGACTTCCCCGGCATCCTGGCCGACACGCCCCATTCGACGGTGTGCCTGGAGAACGACATCGTCTGGGTGAACGACTTCTTCATGGTGCGCCCCGAAGGCAAGCAGAGACGCTGCAACTGACTCCCGGTCACGATGCTTGACACCTGAATCCGCGTCCCCTAAGGTTGAGGTGCACCTCGGGGAGGGGGCATTGGCACAGAAGGGGGCATCCGCTTTCCGGAGCGCCATCAACGTCGGCGTCCTCGCCGATGGGTTCCTGCCTCCGGGCCTGCCCCTCTCTCGAACCTTCCAGCCGCTACCCGTCGACATGCTCTCCGTGGAACCCTGGTCCGTGGGCTCTTCCGACGCGCTGCTCCTGCTGGACTACCTCGAGGCCCGGCAACCGGCGCGCCCGCTCCTGGGCGTGACGCACCGCCCCCTCACGGACGGACACGGAATCCCCATCCGCGGAATCTCCCGCGCGGGGACGGGTCTTGCACTCGCTTCCTGCCACGGGCTCGACATCGAGGGTGCCCAGGGCGTCCTTCGCCACGAGCTCGCCCACGCGTTCGGTCTCGAGCACTGCGACCGGTGGGACTGCGCCCTCAGCGAGCGCCCCCACCCCATGGGCGTGGAAGACCGTCCCGCCTCCCTCTGCCCCTCGTGCCAAGCCCTGTGGGAGCGCGCGTTGGAGGGTTCCCCGTGAGGGCCGGCCGCGCGCTCCTCCTCGCGTCGGCGGTCCTGCTGATGGGCACGGCCGCCGTCGCGACACCCCGGCCGGAGCTCGGGTCGGGCGCCTGCCTCTCCTGCCACGGCGCCGACGTCGCTACGCTGCCCTCCCAGCCGTGCATCGCCTGCCACAGCGGGAACATGGAGTTCCTGAGGCGGCACGAGGGCGCGGACACCGGCCTCTGGCTCATCGGCGCTGCGGGGGGCGGCGGGCTCGCCCTGGCGGCGCTCGTCCTCCTCGTGGGAGTCAGGAGGGTGCTTCCCGGGGCTGCATGCCTCGGCCTGGCGTTGCTCGCCGCATCCCCGGGCACGTCCCCCGGCGAGCCGACCGCGCTCCCCGGCGCCGAGAGGGTGGCCAAGGGGTTCGCCTGCGACCTCTCGCCGTGCCTCTCGCCGGACGGCTCGTCGATCCTCTTCGCCCGGCGCGGACCGGACACCGACGGCGACGGCGTCACGGACCTCCGCGACGGCCTGGCCGCCTTCCTCCTGCGCCGCGGATGGGCCGCGCCCAGGCGACTCACGCCTTACGCGCTCGACGTCCAGGCGTCCATGGCGGCGTGGTCACCCGACGGTAAACGCTTTACCCTTCCCCTCCCCGCATCGGGCGCCCGGCCCGCGGGGCTCGCCCTATTCGACGCAGGAGGCCGAGAGGTCTCATTCCTGGCTTCGTCCGGAAACGAGATCCTCGCACCCTGCTTCTCTCGCGACGGGAGCCGCGTCGCGTTCGTGGAAGGCTCGGGCATCGGCCTCTGGGAGCTGCACCGTGGGACCAGGGCCTGGGCGCTCGAGCCGTTGGCCGACGGCCAGTTCCCCAGGCTCTGCGGCTGGTCGGAGGAATGGGATGCACCGCTCTTCACCCGGGGATTCGACTATGCCCGGATGGAACGGGACAGCGAGAACGTCAGGGTCCTCCCCGCCGAGGTCCCCGTGGAATGCGCCCTCGGCGGCCGCGCGGTCGCGCTGACACCGCTCGGTCCGCGGCCCCTTCGCAGGTTCAAGGCCCAGCCCTCGGAAAGCGGCGTCTTCTACCTGGCGCAGGCGCCCCACGGCTCGCCGGGCCTCTTCTCCTTCGACGGGACGGCCGAAACGCGCTGGTCCCCTGAGGGGATTGCCGTCTCGGGGTTCCAGGCGCTCCCGGATGGGGCGTGCTGGGCCTGGATGGCGGAGGCAGGCGGCTTCTCCCGCCTCGTGCGCTTCGAGGGCCCGGGCCGATGGACCTCCGACCTGGTCACCGTGCGCGCCAACCTCGCGGCGCTCTCCGTCAGCCCCGCCGGGACTGCCTGGGCGAGCGGCCAGCCGGCGCGGGAGGCGGCCCGCAGGCTCTTCCGGAGCGGCACCGCCACACCCGCCGCCGCGACCGAAGACATCTTCGCCGTCACCGCCGCGGGCAGCGCCCTCGCGTTCGTCCAGGCCGTGCCGAGCGAACGCGGCGGTTCCACCCAGCCGTGGGACCACGCCCGCCTGTGGGTGATGTGGGAGGCCCCGTGAGCGCCCAGCCGCCCAAGGGGCGCCCCCCGGGCCGCCCCGCCGCCAAGCCCGCGCAGCAGCGCCCCGCGGTCCCCGCGCAGGCCCGCGCCCAGGTGCCCCAGCGGCAGGCGCAACGCCCCTCGCCACGGCAGGCGCCACCCTCCAAGGGACCGGGCTGCCTCGCCTCCCTCTTCCTCGACCTCACGGGGATCGGGTTCCTCATGGGGATGAAGAAGAAGCTGGGGGGAGGCCTCTTCTGGTTCTCCTTCCTTTCGCTGCTGCTCCTCATGTTCCTGGCGGGGGCCAAGATCGAGCGATGGAACCACCTGGGTGAGGCGAATTACGTAGCGCAGATCCTCCCCATGGCCTCGTGCTTCTCCCCCATCCTGGCCCTCCTCATGACCCTGGCCTTCGCGGTGGGGGACGTCCTCACCACGGCCACTTACTGGCTCTTCCCCCAGGATTCGAACCTGAACCTGTTCCACCTCTTCAACAAGTCGCACCCGCTCCTCACCTGGGGCGCCTACGCCCGCATGGACTTCATCACGCTGCCGCTCTACGCCCTCCTGCCGGGCCTCGGCTCGCGCATCGCCTACGGCATCGCCTCCCGGATCTTCCAAGCGGGGCGGGCGAAGGTCATGCACGACGGCGGCCCGCCCAACAAGGAGGCACTGAAGCGCCAGCTGAGCCAGGCGCTCTCGGAGCAGCAGGGCGCGGCCCAGAACGAGCGGAACGCCTCGGGGCGCTTCGAGCAGGCCGACCAAGCCGTGGCCGAGAAGGCGGCGGACGTCCAGATGGCGCAAGGCGACGAGCGGGGCGCGGCGGCCGGCGTCCAGAGCGCCAACGCCGACACCGAGAAGTACAACCGGCAAGCCGCCACCATCGGCGAGCAAGTGGCCCGGACCGCCGAGGACGCGGACCGGGCCGGGAAAGAGGCGGCCAAGTTCGACGGGTTCCGCGATCGGGCCGATGCGGACCTCCGGCAGGGCAGCTATCGGGAGGAACAGCTCAAGGATCAGGCAGCCTCCGTCCAGAAGCAGGAGGAAACGCTCCAGTCGGACATCAAGGCCTCGGAGAAGGTCTCCGCCAAGCTTGAGAGGGACCGCGAGGAGATCCAGCGCGCGCTCGACACGGGCGTGGACGCCGACGGGAAGCCTCTCACCCCCGAGCGCATCGAAGCCGCGAAGAAGGCCCTGGCTCAGAACGACTCGGCGCGCCGGCTCGAGGAAGCGAAACGTGACTTCGCCCGCGAAGACCTGGCGAAGGCTAAGGCGGAGCACGCGAAGCTCGAGCGCGAGGCCGAGGAGCAGTCCAAGAAGAACGAAGAGACCCTCAAAATTTACCGGGACGCGGAGGCGAAAGCCGAAGCGGCCCGGAGGAAACAGGAGCAAGCCCAGGAGCAGATCCGCGCCAAGGAGGCCGAGGCCGAGGAGGCGCGGCGGAACGCGGCCGCGTCTCAAGAGAAAGCCCGGGAAGAGGCCGCCCGCCTCGAGCAGGCCCGCCAGGCGCGCGCTCAGGCGCAACGTGAGTTCCAGGCCGCGGCCCAGCAGCGCAACGCGGCGGCGGACCGTCTCAACGCCGCGCGGTCGGCGCTCGGGTCCTCCAACGGTAAGGTCTCCCAGCTCCAATCCGCGCTGGGCGTTCCTATCTCACCGCCCGTCGGCCCCGCCAATCCGAACCTCGGGCACGCCGGCCCCCAGCAGGCCCCGGGGCCGGTGGCCGAAGCGCCTCAGGCCGCACCGCAGTCCGAAGGAACGGGCGGCGGGCGCCACCGCCCGAGGCGCGACCCCATGCGCGACGTGATCCTCGACTACGACCGGGCCATGTACGCCGCCCAGGCGGAGCGTCAGCGCTGGCGGGACCAGCTCATCCGCGACTGGCAGGCGCGCAGCCAGGGCCTGCTGCCCTCGGGCCTCGGACCGGCGGACGTGGGCCCCTTCATGGGACAGGGCTTCGGCGCCCTCGCGGCCGCCGCGGCGGGAGGCATCATGGGTTCCGCCGTGGGCGCAGGGGTCATGCACGGCCACATGTGGGCCGAGTACAACCCCATCCGGGTGGCCCTCCACCCGAGCCATACGGCGGACGTCGGTTGCTTCAAGATGGACGTCGGGTACCTCGACCAGAACATGCTCGGCGGCGTCGGCGATGCCGGAGCCGTCGGGCCCATCGGCGTCGTGGCGGCCGCCACGCCCCCGCCGCCCGCGGGACCCGGCGACCCGCCGCCCCTCCCCTCCAACGGCCAGACCCCCGGCGGGCCGGGACCGGGACCCGGCGGTCCGGGCCCCTCCGGCGAGACCCCCGATGAGAGGGCCGCCCGCGAGGCGGCGCAGAAGGCTCGCGCGGAGGCGGACCAGTACAAGAAGCAGTGGGAGGATTCGGAGTCCTCGGCGGACAAGTCCGACCCCGGCTACAAGAACCTCAAGCAGCAGTACGACGACTACATCAAGTCCAAGGAGGACGAGGCCTCCTCGGCGGAGGCCCAGGCCGACGCCATGCAGTCGAAGCGGGAGGCCGATGAGGCCGCCGCCAACGAAGCCAAGGCCTACAAGGACCAGTGGATCAAAGACCGCCAGGAGGACCTCAAGGCGGCAGCCGAGGAGAAGGCCCACCTCGAGGCCGTCATGCGGGGCGCCCAGCAGGCGGGCCTCGACACCACCGACCAGCAGACGCGCCTCAACCAGCTCAACGGGCGCCTCGGCGAGCTCCACGGCCAGCTCCAGAAGGAGGGGAGCGACTTCGACTACACCGCCCGCGACCGGGGCACCATCTCTCCCGGCAAGGAGTTCCTCGAGGCGGGCGACAAGATGCGCCAGAGCAAGGCCGAGCTCGATTACCTCCAGAAGCTCCAGAAGGAGGCCTGGGATCGCGGCATGGTGGACCCGGACGCCCACGGCACGAAGGGCGACATGTACGGCCGCGTGGGCGACCAGATCAACAAGTTCCTCAACGGCGAGAAGCTGGACCCCGCCATGATCAAGCAGATTCGGGACGCCATCGGCCACCGGATCGACGGGACCACATCCGACCAGCTCCCGCCTCCCGAGAAGCCCTGGTACACCGACGGCGACTCCATGAAACAGGCGCTGAACGAGACGGGGCGCAACATCTCCACGTGCCAGACGAGCGACGGGAAGATGTCTTGGCCCGGCCTCCTTGGGCGGGTCGGCATCGGCATGCTGACCGCGGGGCAGTCCGAGTGGATCTTCACGCCCACGGGCGCCATGTACAAGACCAAGGACGCCATCGACAAGGGCGCCAACGGCCTCGAGGCCACGTGGGAAGGGGTCAAGGAGACCATCAAGCAAGAGATCGGCGGGGCCCTCATCGGCGGGGCGCTCAAGACGGGCGGGTCGGCCATCAAGGGCATGGCCCAGGCCGAGATGGCCGGCGAGAACATCCTCAAAGGCGCCGCGAAGGGCGGCTGGAACGGGCTCAAGTCCACCGTCACGGGCGGCGTGAAGGGCGTGACCGACGCCTTCGACCCGGCCGCGTGGAAGAAGACCGTCGGCGAGCTCGGGGGCTCCGTCAAGAGCGGGCTGCAGCGCACGGGGGACATCCTCACGGGACAGGAGGGGCTCGTGCTGCCGAAGGGCCTGACCCAGGGCGCCACCGAGGGAGCGGGCTCGGCCATGAAGAGCCCCCTCATCGGCACGCCCGAGTGGGCGGCCCAACAGCAGGCCCGCCGGGCCATCGCCACGGGAGACCCCGACGTCCTCGCGGGGATCTACCGGGACGGCGGCGGCAAGAACCTCAGCGACATGCAGATGAAGGGCTACATCTCGGGCGACGAGGCCAAGAAGCTGAACACCCTCCTGCAGGCCCAGGTCAACGGCGCCGTGCACGACGGCACCGTGAGCACCGTCAACCGGTTCCCGTCGGAGACGGGCGTCCGCGTGGACGAGGTCATCGTCGCCGACAGCGGCTCCTCGGCTCGGGGCCCCATGTCCCGGGGGCCGACGGCTCGCGCCGGGACCGACGCGGACCGCACGCTCATCCCCACGTTCAACGAGGGCGACCTCAAGAACTACGCGGCGGACCGGGGCATGACCCGCGAGCAGGCCTACGACGAGCTCTGCCAGAAGTTTCGGGCCTCCCACGAGGGCAACGTCTCCGCCGAGCTCCAGAACCGCGGCTTCGGCAACAGCGGAGGCTCCAACCCCGCGGACGCCGCCAAGAACGTGGGTTACGGCTCTTACGACCGCATCGGCGCGTGCTCGGGCAAGGGCGACTCCTACGCCTCCGGCTTCACGTCCTCCCGCCAGGCGAGCCAGGGTGAGGGCACGAGGTATCGCACCGACGGCGACGGCTACGTCTCGGGGTCGAACAGGGTCTCGGGCCAGAGCGTGGTGGATCAGAACGAGCTCAACAAAGCCAACTACCAGGGCGCGGACATCTCGGGCCGCGACCCCACCGCCATACCTCCCAAGGAGGTGGCCGAGGTCATGGGGCAGCAGGTCAAGGGCGTGGAGGGCCACCCCAACGACCCGCTCTACATCTCCAAGGCGGTGACCCGCAGCGAGAAGATCGCCAACACGGTGAACGAGTCCCTCGGGGATCAGCGGCTGACCCAGGCCGCCAACGAGATCTACAGCGACCCGAGCAAGATGAACGACGTGCTGAAGAAGTACGGCTACGTGGACGCCCACGGAAACCCCGACCCCTCCAAGTTCTGCGCCCAGGGCCGGGGTAGTGTGAACAACTACGCGAGCACCCACGAGCCCGTCACGCCCGAACCGGAGTAGCGCAAGCCAGAGGTGAGGCATGCAGGTCGAACAAGGTGAGTGGATCCTGAACGAGAAGGAGATGGCCGCGGTGGCCGCCGGCTTCGGCGTCCACGCCCAGGGCCTCGGCTCGCTCCCCGACAAGCTCCCCGCGGGCCCCGAGGCGGAGGCCGCCGTCAAGGCCTTCCAGGCCCTCGATCCGACCTTCAAGGCCCTCGCGGAACGCTTCCTGCGGGCGCTGGCCGACCCCCGCAAGGTGGTGCAGTTCCACAGCGTCGTGGCGGACGAGCACGTGAGCCGCTGCCTCCTCGCGTGGCACCCCGACATGGGCGGTGCGTGGGTCTCGCTGGCGCGCTCGGGGGACCTTCGGCGCGTCAGCCTCCGCTCCGAACCGGAGCTGCGCTTCCTCGTGGCCAACGCCCTCGCCGCGGACGACGCCCTCAGGCCCGACCGTATCTCCGTCAAGCTCTCGACGCCCGAGGTCCTCGCCCTCCTCGCGGTCCTCGACCAGCTCCGTCGCGCCCGCCTCATCTCTCTGCTCGACCACAAGGAGCCCGTGGCGCTCTTCGCCCCGGAGGACGTCCAGGCGCGTCTGGGCGAGGCCGCCGTCGAGGACTTCCGCTGGACGCTGCCTTTCGTCGCCAAGCTCCTGCCGCTCGCCGTGGGCGAGCTCGCCGTCGCGAAGGACCCGCGCCCGGCGCTCCTGGCGCTGGAGAAGGCGGGCCTCCTCGAGCGCGTGGGCACGGCCGCGAACCGCGTCGTCTGCGAGCTGACCCCCGCGGGGACCTTCCTCGAGGCGGGGTTCCGGAACGCGAGCGCGCGAGCCGCTCTCTCCGTCACGGCACCCGTGCGGGGCGGCTACGGGCACGACGTGCTCCTCCTCGCCCGATCCGTGTTCGACCTCTTCCTCCTGTCCATGAGCGGCGGCGACGCGGCCCTCTCGACCCTGCTCGCGGGAGATCTGGACGAGCTCCTCAAGATCGTCTTCGGGCCTCCGCCCGAGCTGCCCAAGGCCGCAGCAGGCCCCGAGGTGGGTACCGAGGCGACGGTCATGCTCGACGGCCCCACGGCGGTCATCCAGCGCCTCGTCGTGGAGACGGGCGCCCTCGCCGGACAGACCTTCCCCCTCGTGGACGGCCTCTCGCTGGGCCGCCAGGGGGACAACGCCATCGTCGTCAACGACCCGGGCGTCTCCAGGCACCACGTGAAGTTCACGCGGGAGAGCACGGGCGTGTGGCGCGTGGCCGACATGGGGAGCAGCAACGGCACGTTCGTGAACGAGGAGAAGATCGACGGCCCCACCGTGCTCCAGCCGGGGGACCGCGTCCGGGTGAGCAACACGACCCTGTGCTACAACCCGCCCGAGGCCTGAGGCGGAGGGAGACGTCATGGCGCGTTCGTTCTGGAACTGGGGATGGCAGGAGGGCTCCTTCGAGCGCATCCGCGCTTTCGTGGGCTCCTCGCCCGCCTGGTACCAGCGCGTGGCCTCTTCCGACGTGGTGGAGGACGCCTACCTCCTCACCGTCGCCTCGACGCTCTTCCTCAGGGACGAGGACTCGGGAGCGAAGCGGGGACCGGCGGGGACGGGTCTTGCACCGCCGCCCTCGGCGCCGCACGTGCTGGGCGCGGCGCCCTTCGTCTACGAGCGTTGCGTCGGCGCCGGCAAGGATCGCGAGACGGCGTTCGCTTCCGCTTCGGGCGGGGCCTTCGGGGCGCTTCACCGGGAGGCGGCCCGCGAGGCCGGATCCCCCGAGGCGTGGTCGCAGGCGCTCTCGGCCCTCGGGCGCGCGGGGGGCCTGCGCCCCTCCTTCCCCCTCGAGCCCGGTACGCACGACCCGGACCTCACCACCTTCGGCGAGGACCTGAAGGCCTGCAACGCCTCGGTCCTGAGCAAGGCCGTCCACGCGTTCAAGATCGGTTTCGGCCTCTGGGGCCGCTGGGAGTCCGCATGATCGAGGCGACCCTCAACCCCACCCAGGCCCGCTGGCTCCTCCAGACCCTCGGCCTCGAGCCTTCGCCGGATTCGCCCCTGCGCGACCCGGTGGCGGGGGCGGGCGACGTGCCCGCGGGCAGCTCCGCCGAGGGCCAGCTCCTCTCCGAGCTCGCCGCGAGAGGGGTCCTCCTGGCGGACCGCCGCGTGAACCCCTTCGTGGCCGCGGCGCTGCGCTGGCTCGCCTCGCCCGAGCGCGTCTGGACGCTCTCCCTCTTCGGCCGCGGCGGCGCGGAGGTGGTCCACCTCGCCTTCAGGGAGGGCAGCGCGGTGGAGTGCCGGCGCTCGCCCGAGGCGCTGAGGCTGCGCTTCCCCCTCGCCGAAGAGGAGGCGCGCGCCTGGGTGGCGAGCAGGATGGCGGGAGGGTCCCATGGCGCTTAGCGTGCCCCCCCTGACCGCCGGCGCCGCCCTCCTCTTCGTCTACAAGGCGGTCGTGTGGGTCGTCATGCTCTTCGTGAAGCTCTGCTACAGCACGGCGCTCTACGCGACCCTCGCCGAGATCAACCGCCGCATCGCGGTCTTCCGCCAGGGGAAGCGGCCCGTCCTGCGGGCCGTCCTCCTCCTGCCCACGGTGGTCCTCTTCGTCACGACGATCCTCTTCGCGCTGTCCTTCTTCCGCGTCATCTTCGGCGCCCAAAAGATCACGGACCTCCGGGGCCTCCTCAACGCCGCGGACATCATCTTCCTCTTCCTCCGCGTGGGATTCCTCTTCGCGGGCGTGGTCCTCGGCGCCGTCCTCGGCGTGATGGTGGGGCGGAACATCCCCGTGGGGCGCGACCGCTTCGGCGGCCTCATCTACCGCAACAAGGGTCGCTACCTCGGGTTCTGGCTCTTCGCCTTCACCCTCTGCGGCTTCTTCAGGCTCATGCCCTGGGGGTTCGTGACCTACTGGACGATCTGGTTCCTCGTCCTTTCGGCCTGCATCGTCACCGCGGCGCACTGGACCCTCTACGGCGCGCTCCGCGCGGTGGCCGCCACCGGGGCGCCGGGACTCCCGCCGGGCGAGCCGGTGGACCTGAAGCTCTCCCCCTCCGAAGCCGTGACACTCTCGGCGCTCCTCCGCGCCAGGGGCCCCATGCCCTTCTCGGCCCTCGGCCAGTCGCTCGCTGAACCCGACACCTCGTGGCTCGCGCACCCCGTGTGGACGGGCGAGTGGGACCGGATGAGGCAGGACGAGCATGCGCTCACGGGTGCGCTGGACAGCCTCGCCGCGAAGGGTCTCGCCGCAAAGGGGCCCTCGGGCTGGGCCGCGGCGGGCGCCGCGTTGCGCCTTCGCCAGCTGGGGTTCGTGCAGGAGGCCGCCGGACTCACGGTGCGCGAGAAGGGCGGTGCCCGCACCGTCGTGCTCCAGCGCCAGGGAGCGAGCGCGCTTATCGTGGAGCCCGCCCCCGACGCGCTCTTCCTCCGCGAATTGCCGCAGGGCGCCGATCCCGCCGACGCGCTCGTCGCAGCCATCTCGTAGGGGTGCTCCCTTTAGATGGAAAACGGGCGGCGCCACCGCGCCGCCCGCATGTCTTGACCTTGCTTTCACCAGCTCTTCAGCTCTCCAGCTCCTCAGCTCGGCCTTTTCAGACTCCGTACACCCCCGAGAACTTGGCCGTGAGGTAGTCGAGCGCGGCGTTGGCGGAGAGCGGTTTCCCGGTGACCTTCGCGCAGAGGTCCTGCGCCAGGTACCGCCGGCCCTCGCGGTGGATATTGTGGTTGAGCCATGCCTTGATGTCCTTAAGCTCGCCCTTCGCCACGCGCTCGTCGAGGTCGGGCAGGTCCCTGCGGAGGGCCTCCGCGAACTGCGCGGCGTAGAGGTTGCCGAGGGCGTAGGTGGGGAAGTAGCCGAAGAGCCCGGCGCTCCAGTGCACGTCCTGGAGGACGCCCTCGCGGTCCGTGGGCGGCACGATGCCGAGGAAGGACTTCACCTTCTCGTTCCAGGCCGTTGGGAGGTCCGCCGCCTGGAGCCGGTCGCCGAGGAGCGCGCTCTCGAGCTCGAAGCGCAGGATGATGTGCAGGTTGTAGGTGACCTCGTCGGCCTCCACGCGGATGAGGGAGGGCTGGACCACGTTGATGGCGCCGTAGAACGCATCCTCCGCGACGTCGTCGAGGACGCCGGGGAAGGCCCTCTTGAGGTCGGGGTAGTAGCGTTTCCAGAAGGGGCGGGAGCGCCCGATCATGTTCTCCCAGAAGCGGGACTGCGACTCGTGGACGCCCATGGAGCAGAAGCCGCCCGCGGGGTCGCGGTAGCGCTCGGGGTCGAGGCCCTGCTCGTAGAGCGCGTGCCCCGCCTCGTGCATGGTGCCGAAGAGCGCCATGTTGAGGAAGTTCTCGCTGTAGCGCGTCGTGATGCGGACGTCGCCCAGGGTCCCGTTGGTGAAGGGGTGGGCCGATACGTCGAGGCGCCCGGCCTCCATGTCGTAGCCCATGTCGGCGATGACCTTCAGGCCGAAGGCCACCTGGGCATCCTTGGGGAAGTGCCTTTTGACGGGCCCCTGGCAGGGCTTGCGGCTCGAGCCCTGGAGCCTGTCGAGGAGCTTCACGAGGCGGTCGCGCAGGTCGCCGAAGGTGGCCGTGAGCGAGGCTTCGGTCATGCCCGGTTCGTACTCGTCCAGGAGCGCGTCGTAGGCGCTCCCGCCGCGGCCCACGGCGTGGGCGATCTCCCGGGTCACCTTGAGGACCGCCTCGAGGTGGGGACGGAAGGAGGCGAAGTCGTTGGCCCCCTTGGCGGACTCCCACGCTACCTGGGCGAGGGAGCACACCCGCGCGCGCTCGGTCACCAGGCGCGCCGGCACCTTCACGGCGCGGTCATAGGCGCGCTTGGCCTCGCGCACGTCGGCGGCCAGGTCGACGGGGGCGTCCTTCAGCTGCGCGAGCTCGGCGATGATGTCGCCGAGCTCCGGTTCGGTGAGCTTGGCGTGGGCCACGGCGGCCAGGGCCGCCTGCTGGTAGCCGCGCTGGTCGGAGCCCTTCCTGGGCATCATGACCTGCTGGTCCCACTCCATGAGCTGCTGGACCTCGCTCACGTCGTGGATGAAGCGGCACTTCTCGTAGAACCTCTGTACGGCGTCGCTCATGGTCGTCCTCCGCAGTGCGGGGCTCCGTGAATTGTGGGTTTCCGGTGGTTCATTCTACCAGCGTGCCCGCCTCAGTTGGAGAATGGGTCCCAAGGCGCCATGACGAGGGGCTCGCCCTGAGACAGCTTCTGCAGCGCCTCGGGCACGAACTTCTTGTTCACGAGCATCTCGTAGACGTTGGCGTCGAACCACGAGTCGGTGACGGTCCAGTAGCCGTCGCGCCCGCGCTTGTCGCCCCAGGAGTTCTCCACCTTCCACTTGTCGGGCTTGCCGTTCGCGACGTTGACGCCCACGAACACCATGCAGTGGTTGGGGGCCTGCTGGTAGTACGCCAGCCCGTCCGCCTTCGTGAAGCCGAAGTCGAGCCCGAACAGGTCGCCGTAGTCCTGGACGCCCTGGTCCCACAGACCCGCCTTGGTGTTCCGCTGGACCGAGGAGTTGCAGCAGAACCACACGGCCTCGTCGGCCTGGATGGAGGCGAGGCCCATGGCCTTCATCTGGTCCGTGGTGATGTTGAGGGCGGTCATGTCCGCGCCGTCCGCGGTGTCGCGGTTCCAGGCGAACTTGAGGACCTTGTCGTAGGGCTTGCCGGGGTAGTTCACGAAGGGCAGGTAGTCGTGCAGGCTCACGCCCATGAACTCCTTGTAGAAGCTCTGGGGCGTGTAGGTCTTGGGCGCGCTGACCTTCTTGTCCTTGTCCTCGTAGCGCCACCCAAACTGGCTCGGGGGCTCGCCGAGGCAGAGGGCGAGGACCTTGTAGACCTGCTTGAGGGTCTCGGCCTTCTGGGCGCGCAGCTGCTCGGGGGTGGCGCCCGCGACGGCCTTGGTGCGGAGCTCGAGGATGCCCTTGCGCATGAGCGCCGCGAGGAGGCCGTTCATCTGGTCCGTGTGGGCGGCGCTCCACGTGTCGGGCATGACGCTCTTGGGCACGCAGCCGTACTTGTCCACGAGGAAGAGCACGAAGTTCCAGTCGCCGCCGTCCTCGATGGGCTTGTTGAGGAGGAGCATGTTCTTGCGGCTGTCGGTGGGCTCTCCCGCGAGCGCGATGGCGAGCTCGAGCGTCCGGTTGGCGCGCTCCATCTTGTCCCAGAACTGGTTGTAGGCCTGGGAGAGCTCGAAGTTCTCGAGGTTGTACTTCTTCATGATGGAGGGGCGGAGGTTGTTGAGCCCCGCGAAGAGCCAGCAGCGGCCCGTCTGCTCCTGGTTCGTGATCTTGCCGCCCTTGACGGTGTAGGTGAAGAGCGCGTCGTCCGCGATGCTCCTGGCGTGGTCGAGGACGAGCGCGTTGAGCTCGTTCTCCGCCAGGGCGTTCTGAGCGGCCTTGAGGCCCGGCGTCAGGGTCAGGGACTGCTGGATCGCCTTCGTCAGGTCGGGCGTGAGCGCACCCGAAGGCGAGGGGGCCTCTCCCGGCCCGGGGACGTACTGGGCGGCGAGGGGCAGGGCGCAGACGAGGGCGAGCACGAGGGGCACGATCGGGAACCTTCGGGTCATGGCTACCTCCGGTCAGTCAAAGGAAAGAGGCTACACCACTTGGGGGCGCGCACCTAACTTCTGGGCCAAAGGTCGGGAGAGCTTGGGTGGGATGGCTCAGGGGGAATTCGGAGTGCGGAGTTCGGAATTCGGAAATTACGCCCCCCTAGGACTCGTGCCCAGCCCCGAATCTGCACGAAGACACAGACTTCTGGGTGATTCCATTCCGCTTTCCGCTTTCCGAATTCCGAATTTCCCCCCGCTCTGCTAGGATGCTCGCTTGATTCCGAGGAGACCTGAGATGAAGCTGGCCGGGAAGTTCGTCGCCACCGTGCTCGCGGCCGCCGCGCTCTGCGCCGGCGCCGCCACCCCCAGGAAGGACCTGAGCGTCGCCGACGTGCTCCAGCCCTACCGCTTCGACACCCCGGCGCCCCGGATGGCCCACTGGATGCC
>JBBIUU010000008.1:0-59564 GCA_037440125.1 Acidobacteriota bacterium | reverse complement strand
CCCCACCTCTCCGTGCGGCTCGACCAGAACGCGGTTACCGTAGAGGGCTCGGGCGAAGGCGCCGCGGCCTACGAACCGGACACCTTCGTGGAGTACCCCTACCTCGTGATTCTCGGCTCCTACGCCGAAGTGCGGCTGTCGCCCGCCGGCGGCGGGCCCGAAACCGTCCTCACGCTGGGTTTCTGCGACGAATGCCCGACCTCCTGAACCAGACGCTGGTGGCCCTGCTGGCGGTGGCCCTCGTGGCCGCTCTCGTGCTCGTGATCTTGACGGCCACGGCGGACCAGTGGGTGATGGCGCTGCTCTCGAGACTCGACGCCTTCCTCACGCGCCTGGGGGTGGGGACGTGGAGTGCCCGGCTCCTCACGCGGGGCGAGGACTGGGCGCGCGCCCGCCGCGAGCGCCGAGCGCGCCGGGGCCCGGGCGGGGAGGGGCGCCCGTGACGGGCGGCACAGGATCCCTCCGCATCGGCACGTGCTCGTGGAAGTACCCGTCGTGGAGCGGGATCGTCTACTCCCGGCCCGCGGGGATCGACTACCTCGCGGAGTACGCGCGGCGCTACTCGACCGTCGAGGTGGACCAGTGGTTCTGGTCCCTCTTCGGCGCCAGGGTCAAGCTGCCCGACGCCCGGGACGTGGAGGCCTACCGCGCCGCGGTGGACGGAGGGTTCCGGTTCACCGTGAAGGCGCCCAACAGCCTGACGCTCACCCACGCCTACAGCCGCGAGCGGGGGCGCCCCGGCGACCCCAACGCGAACTTCCTCTCCGCCGACCTCGCCCGCGATTTCCTGGACTCCCTGGCGCCGCTCCGCGACGTGCTCGGGCCGGTGATCCTCCAGTTCGAGTACCTCAACCGCCAGAAGATGCCTTCGGCCAAGACCCTCATGGAGCGCCTTGCCGCGTTCAGGAGCGCCCTGCCTGGAGATCTCGAGGTTGCCGTCGAGCTGCGAAATCCCAACTACGTGGGCGCGCCGCTCCTGGACTTTCTTCTGGAGCACCGGTACGCGCCCGTCCTCCTCCAGGGCTACTGGATGCCCCCCGTGCACGAGCTCATGGCGCGGGAGCGGGAGCGACTGAACCGGTTCCCCACCATCGTGATGCGGCTCCACGGGCCCGACCGCGAGGGCATCGAGGCGGAGACAGGGAAGGCCTGGGACCGCATCGTCTCGCCCCGCGACGCCGAGCTCGCCGCCATCGCCGAGGGCGCCGCGGCCCTCGTGGATGCGGGCGTCTCGGTCTACGTCAACGTGAACAACCACTTCGAGGGTAGCGCGCCGCTCACCATCGAGCGGTTCATGGGACACTACACCGCAGGGATGGGCCCATGAACGTCGCGCCCGTGCCGGAGGAGACGAGGGTTGGCCGCTGAAGTGTCGGACACCACCGAGATCCGCGACGCGACCCCGGCGGACGCGCCGTTCCTCGCGCGCCTCTCGGGGGAGCTCGGCTACCCCTCGACGGAGGAGGCGGTCGGATCGCGCCTGGCGCACCTGCTCGCCCTGCCCGCGGCGCACGCGGTCATGGTCTCGGTGGACGGGCGCGGCGCGGTGACGGGCTGGGTCCACGCGAGCGTGGAGCGGACCGTGGAGTCCGAGCCGTACGCCGAGATCCGCGGCCTGGTGGTGGAGGAGGCGTGGCGAGGGCGGGGCATCGGCGAGACCCTCGTCCGGGCTTCCGTGGCGTGGGCCCGGAGCCGCGGCGTGGCGAAGGTGAGGGTGCGGAGCAACGTGGTGAGGGAGCGCACGCGGGTCTTCTACCTCCGCCTGGGATTCGCGGTCTGCAAGACGCAGGCGGTCTTCGACCTCGACCTGTCGGCCGCCGGTGGGGATATGATGGCAGGCGAGAGCGGGGGGAGGGAGCGATCGCGATGACAGAGGGCGCACTTCTGGTCGTCAACGCCGACCCCTCGCGACCTGAGGCGGTCCGGCTCCTCCGGGAGCTATCGGAGGAGCTCGGCGAGCGTTACGGGGAGCCGGGCGCGGGCGCCACCGTGCCCGAGAGGCCCCATGAGCCCCGCAGCGCCTTCGTCCTGGCGCGGATGGAGGGGGAGGCCGTGGGGTGCGGCGCGCTCCGGCCCTACGGCGGAGCGGAGCCCCATATCGCCGAGATCGAGCGGATGTACGTGAATCCCACCGCGCGGGGCCGCGGGGTCTCGCGCGCCATCCTCGCCAAGCTCGAGAGCCTGGCGAAGGACCACGGCTACACCATCATCCGGCTCGAGACGGGGCTTCTCCAGCCCGAGGCCATCCACCTCTACGTGAAAGCGGGCTACACGCGCATCGGCCGCTACGGCATCTACAAGGACAACACCATGAGCGCCTGCTTCGAGAAGAAGCTGGGCGCCTGACGACCCCTTCAGCGGAGGAGCCATGTTCAGCCACGCCATCGTACGTCCGCCCGGAGCCACCTTCGCCGACGGCCTCACCACCTCGGGCCTGGGTGCGCCCGACCTCGCCCTCGCCCTGGCGCAGCACGAGGGCTACTGCGAGGCCCTCGAGCGTTGCGGCCTGGCGCTCATCCGGCTCGAGCCCGACGAGCGCTTCCCCGATTCCACCTTCGTCGAGGACACGGCCGTGCTCACGGACACCTGCGCCATCCTCACGCGGCCGGGGGCGCCCAGCCGCGTCGGCGAGGTGATCGGCAACGCCCGCGCTCTCGTGCGGCACTTCGGGCGCCTCGAGATGATCCGGCCGCCGGGCACCGTGGACGGCGGCGATATCTGCGACGCCGACGGGCACTTCTTCATCGGCCTCTCGGGGCGCACGGACGAGGCCGGTGCGGCGGGGCTCGCGAGGATCCTTCAGGGCTTGGGCCACACGTCGAGCGTGGTGGACATCCGCGGCGTGCCCGGGATCCTCCACCTCAAGAGCGGCGTGTCCTACGTGGGGGAGGGGCGCATCGTGGCCATCGGCGCCCTCGCGTCCCACGAGGCCTTCCGCGGTTACGCCGTCCTCCCCGTGGCCGACGGAGAATCCTACGCGGCCAACTGCATCCGCGTGAACGACGCCGTGCTCCTCCCCGCGGGCTTCCCCGGCCTGGAACGGACGCTGTCCGGGGCCGGCTACGCCACGGTCCCCATCGACATGTCCGAGTACCGGAAGATGGACGGCGGGCTGAGCTGCCTCTCGCTGAGGTTCTGAGGGCGACACGATGGCCGTGAAGAAGGGCTGGAGCGGTCGCGTCTACGAGGACTTCGCGGTGGGGGACGCGTACGAGCACCCCCTCGGCCGGACGCTCACCGACACCGACAACACGTGGTTCACGCTCCTCACCCTCAACTCCAACCCCATCCACTTCGACGCGGCCTACGCCGCCCGGACGGAGTTCGGCAGGCCCCTCGTGGACTCCACGCTCACCCTCGCGCTCGTGACGGGGCTCTCCGTCTCGGACCTCTCGCAGAACGCCGTCAACCTGGGGTGGGACCGCGTCCGCCTCACGCATCCCGTCTTTGCCGGGGACACGCTCTACGCCCGCAGCGAGGTGCTCTCGAGGCGCGTCTCCAGGTCCCGCCCGAAGATGGGCCTCGTGACCTTCAGGACCACGGGCTTCAACCAGGACGGCGCGGAGGTCATGACGTTCGAACGCACCATCATGGTCTACCGAAGGGGATGCGTGCCGAAGGTCCCGCGCCCCAGGCCCGGCAAGGCCCCGAAGCGCTGACCGGGCGGTGAGGAGGGCGCGCATGGAGGGGTGGAAGCTGTGGGCCGGGCTCGGGGGATGGATCGCGGCGTGCTTCACCGCCGCGGCGGTGGGGAGCCTGTTCCCGCCCGGCGCGTGGTACGCCCAGCTGGACAAGCCCCCGTTCAACCCGCCCTCGTGGATCTTCGCCCCCGTCTGGACCGCGCTCTATCTAGGGATGGCCGTGGCGGCGTGGCTCGTCTGGCGGCGGGGAGGCTTCGCGGGCGCGCCCGTGGCCCTCGGCCTCTTCGTCGCCCAGCTCCTCCTCAACGGCGCGTGGTCTTGGCTCTTCTTCGGCCTCCACCGCCCGGGCCTGGCGCTGGCGGAAATCCTCGTCCTATGGGCGCTCATCGCCGCCACTCTGGTGGCCTTCTGGGCCCAGAGCCGCGCGGCGGGCCTCCTCTTCGTCCCCTACCTGGCCTGGGTGTCCTTCGCGTCCGTCCTCAACGTCGCGCTGTGGAGGCTGAACCGGTGACGGTCGCCCGCAAGCCACCGAGAGCCGGCGGGAGGTCCCTGACCTTCCGCGATCAGGCGGCCTGGCGCAACTGGCTCCAGACCCATCACGGGAGCGCCGCCGAGGTCTGGATCGTCTACTTCAAGAAG
Source organism: Acidobacteriota bacterium (assembly GCA_037440125.1). Lineage (GTDB taxonomy): Bacteria > Acidobacteriota > UBA4820 > UBA4820 > DSQY01 > JAKAJA01. The sequence continues at coordinate 55,284 of JBBIUU010000008.1, read as the reverse complement.
GGTTCGGGCACGGCGAGCGTGACGTACCCCGAGGCGCTCGAGGAGGCGCTCTGCTTCGGGTGGATCGACGGGGTCCGCCGCCGCCTCGACGACGATCGCTTCACCCAGCGCTTCACGCCCCGCCGCCCGGGGAGCCGGTGGTCGGAGGTCAACCGCGCCCACGCCAAGCGGCTTCTCGCCGAGGGGCGGATGGCGCCCGCCGGAATCGCCAACCTCCCCGCCGACCTCCACGAGCACTCCGAACGGAAGTGCGCCTCGGAGTCGGAGGTCCCGGCGGAACTGGCCACAGGCCTGGAGGGCAACGCCGCGGCCAGGGCGACGTTCACGTCGCTCGCGCCCTCCTACCGGCGCCTCTACGTCCGGTGGATCGCCGAGGCCAAGCGTCCCGAGACGAGGGCGCGCCGAGCCGCCGAGGCCATCGCCAAACTCGAGCGCGGCGAGAGGCTGGGGCTGAGGTGAGCGCCCTCGTCCGGCCCTACGATCCCTCGGACCGGGAGGCGTGCCTGGGCATCCTCCGGAGCAACACGCCCGAGTTCTTCCTTTCCTCCGACCAGGCGGACTACGCGGCCTTCCTCGACCGGGGTCCCGGAAGCTACGTGGTCGTGGAGGACGGGGGCCGGGTGGTGGCGTGCGGCGGGTGGTTCCTCGAGGGGGAGGAGACCGCCGGACTCTCTTGGGGCTTGGTGCGAAGGGACCTGCACGGCACCGGCCTCGGCCGCCTCCTGCTAAAGTACCGCATGGACCGGATCAGAGAGACGCCCGGCGTGCGGTCCGTGATCCTCCAGACCATTCCGGAGGTGGCGGGCTTCTTCGGCAGGGTGGGCTTCGAGGTGGTCTCGGTCGAGCGGGGCGCCTACGGCGGCGTCTTCGACCGCGTGAGGATGCGGAAGGCTCTCGGCGTCCTGTGATTTCGGGCACCCTGCCCTTGTTTCTCCAGCTCCGAGGCACCACATTCAATCTGGACGGACGGGTCCAATGGCGAACGAATGCGAACTTCTAAGCACGTGCATATTTTTCAACGACAAGATGGGGCACCTGCCCATCACCGCGTCGCTCATGAAGGAGCAATACTGCCGGGGCGACTTCGAGGCGTGCGCCCGGTACCAGGTCTACCGCGCTCTCGGGCGGAGCGCCGTCCCCGGCGATCTCCTGCCCAACGCCTCGGATCGCTGCGACCGGATCCTCGAGCGTCACTGACCGGCGGAGGAGAACACCCATGAGGGGCGCGCGCCTTCTGCGGTGGGCCGGCCTCACGGCCGGAGCGGCGTTCGGCGCCCTGGGATGGGGCCTCATGAAGTTCCCCGCCACGGAGGCCGCGGGTACGGTCCTCTTCCTCTTCCCCTCCCTCATCTTCGGTGGGCGCGGGGTCACCGACTCGGAGGCTGTCCTCTTCACGACGGTGCTCTATGCCGTGCTCGGGTTCGTGGCGGGATGGCTCCTGGACAGGCTGGCGGGGAGCCGTCGGCACGAAACATCGGGAGGCGCAAGGTGAACCTCGTCCTCTCCCTCGCCCAGATGCGCGTGGAGCGCTCGGACCCTGAGGCCAATCTTGCGAAGACCGACGCGCTGCTCGCCGCGGCCGCGGGCCGGGGCAGCCAGCTCGCCTGCTTCCCCGAGATGTGGACCACGGGCTTCGATTGGGAATGGATCGAAGGATCCAGGACCCGCCACGAGGAGCTCGCCGGGCGCGTCGCCGGGCTGGCCCGCCGGCACGGCCTGTGGCTGTGCGGCTCCATGCCCTTGCCCGATGCCGAAGGGCGAACGGCCAACACGGCGGTCCTCTTCGACCCGCTGGGCCACCGGCGGGCCCTCTACCGCAAGGTCCACCTCTTCAGCTTCGTGGGGGAGGACCGCCACCTCGCACCCGGGGACGACCTCACGGTGGCGCAGACGCCGTGGGGTGCGGTCGGACTCGCCATCTGCTACGACGTCCGCTTCCCCGAGCTCTTCCGGGCTTACGCGCTCAGGGGGGCGCGCCTCGTGCTGATGCCCACGGCCTTTCCCTACCCGCGGCGCGAGCACTGGAGGGTCCTCGTCCAGGCCCGGGCCATCGAGGAGCAGTGCTTCGTCGTCGGGGTCAACCAGGTGGGGTCCGAGGGGGAGGGCGGCGTGACCTACTTCGGGACCTCCATGGCCATCGGGCCGTGGGGCGAGGTCCTCGCCGAGGGGAGCGAGTCGCGGGAGGAACTCCTCACCGTGACCCTCGATCTCGACGAGGTGGAGGGAGCCCGGGGGCGGATGCGCGTCTTCCAGGACCGCAGGCCCGACCTCTACGGGCTGAAGTGCGAGTGAGGGGGAGGCGATGCTGAAAATCCTGGGGACGGGCGTCTTCCTCGCCTCGATCGCGCTGGGCACCCTCGCCGCGGGCCCCGTCGCCGGAGTCTGCGGCCCCGGCGCGGCACGGCAGGCCACGAGGTGTGCGGGGCCCGAGCCGCCCCTCGTGGACGACCTCCTCGTGGTCCAGGCGCCCGATCTCCCCGAACCCCCGGCGCGCGCGCCCTTCCGCGACCCCGTCTTCGGGAGGTGCGTCACGCGCCTCACCGACCGGGCCGCGGACATCGCACAGGGCGACCCGTCCCAGGGCCTGAAGAACGAGTACTCCCGGGTGCAGTCCTTCAACGCCGACGAGAGCCTCATCCTCATCCGGAGCACGGAGGCTTACTGGTACATCTACCGCGCCGACACCCTCCAGCCGCTCGGCGCCACGGCGCTCCAGGGCAGCGTAGACCCCCGCTGGGACGCGACCGACCCCAACCTCCTCTACTACGTGGATGGGACGCGGCTCATGGTCCTCCTCGTGGCCACCGGCGAGCGGGCGATCCAGCACGACTTCGCGCCCGACCTGCCGGGGATGTCCCCCGAGATCGTGTGGACGCGGTACGAGGGCAGCCCCTCCCTCGACGGCCGGTACTGGGGTCTCATGGCCCAGGACGCGCGGTCTCGCACCCTGGCGTTCCTCGTTTACGACCGCGTGGGCGACACCGTCGTCGCCAAGCGGGACGTGAGGGGCACGCCGGGCATCGACGACGTGGACAGCGTCACCATCAGCCCGCTGGGGAACTTCTTCGTGGCCCAGTTCGGCTACTGCCCCGAGGGCTCGCTCGGCACCGACGCCCAGCCCTGCGGCCTCATGGTGTACGGACAGAATCTCCAGAATGGACGGGGGCTCGTGCGGAACATCGGCCACTCTGACCTCGCCATCGACGCACAGGGGCGCGAGGTCATGGTCTACCAGCAGCTCGATACCGACCACCTCTCCGTCGTCGACCTGGAGACGGGCGTGAGCACCGACTTGTGGCCCATCGACTTCTCCCACACGCCCATGGGGTTCCACATTTCGGGGCGGGGCTACCGCCTGCCCGGCTGGGCCCTGGTGTCCACCCACGACGGCGATGCGGCGAGCCACACCTGGATGGACGACGAGCTCTTCGCGATGGAGCTCAGACCGGAAGGGCGCATCGTGCGCCTCGCGCACACGCACTCGATCGTGGACCAGTCCTCGGGCCAGGACTATTTCGCCGAACCGCAGGCGAGCGCCAACCGCGATTTCACGAGGCTGCTCTTCACAACCAACTGGGGACGCACGGGCACCCAGCAGGTGGAGACCTACCTCGTGGAACTCGAGCCCGGCTGGGACGGCGCGTGCCGCATCGAGTGCTCGGCCACGGTACCGGCCACGGCCAAAGTCGGCACCCCGGCCGCATTCGGCGCAGAGGCGACCGCTTCGGACTGCCAGGGGGCGGTGACGTTCGCCTGGTCCTTCGGGGACGGCTCGGCCGACTCCCACGAGCAGGGCCCTTCGCACGCCTACACCCAGGCGGGGACCTACGCGTGGGCCCTGACAGCCTCCGCGGACCAGCGGACGTGCGTTCGGCAGGGGACGATCCAGGCGAGCGCGTCGGGGACCTGCTCGCTCGCTTGCTCTGCCGCGGGGCCGTCACAGGCCACGGTGGGCCAGGAGGTGACCTTCTCGTGCACCGCAACGCCCACGGGATGCGAGGGGAGCCTCTCCTGGGACTGGGACTTCGGTGACGGCAGCGCTCACGGCTCGGGGGCGAGCCCGGCGCACGCCTACGCGTCGGCTGGGACCTACTCGTGGCGCGTCACGGTCTCCATCGAGGGCGTCACCTGCACGCACGGGGGCGACCTCCTGGTCCGGCCGGCCGCGCCTCCCATCACCATCCTGGGCGTCGCCGCGCTCAGGGCCCCCTTCCGGCTCAAGATCTCCGGCAGCGAGTTCCAAGAGGGGGTGAGAGTCTACATCGGAGGCGACCCGGAGCCGTGGCCCAACGTGACGCGCAAGAGCGCCAATCTCCTCGTCCTCAAGGGCGGGACTTCCCTGAAGGCCCGGTTCGCGGCCGGCCAGCCGGTGGCCATCCTCATCGTGAACCCCGACGGTGGGAGCGCTGTCACGACGTTCACGCGGTAGCGGCTGGCCCCTTCCCCTGAGTCCAGAGAGGTGGGCTGGCGCTTTTCCTGCGCCGGCGGTAGACTCCCGGCCTAGAGGAGGATCCATGAGCATGGCGAGCAACGGGAACGAGGTCCAGCTCGGCGACTTCATCAAGGGGCGCCTCCTCTTCGTGGAGGAGTACTGCAAGAACAACGGCCTGGACCACGCCAAGGTCATGGAGAAGATCCGGGCCGAGGCGGTGAGGCTCGCGGGGTCGACCGAGCGCGCGGAGATCATGGAGAAGAAGTTCCTCTCGGGGCCCGTCCTCTCGAGCTCCTACCTGCCCTACTGGGTGGACCGTGTCTTCCTGGAAGCCATGACCATCGCCATCAAGGGCCCCGGCGCGCCCCTCTTCACGCGCTCCTCCAAAACGCCGTGCCTCACCTTCGAGGCGGGGCGGTTCAACGCCCACCGGCAGGCGGAGGGCATCTTCAAGCTGCTCTTCGACCGCCGCACGCCGGAGGACTGGCTGAAGATCTCCTTCGTGACGATCAACCGCAAGTGCTACGGCGACGCCTTCGCGGACAAGTTCGTGGTGGAGGAGGGCGGGCCGAAGCGGTTCAAGATCTCTATGGACAACACCGGGATGGAGAAGGCGAGCCCGATGGACTGCTCGACGGAGATGGGATATCTGTTCGGGGCGCTCGAGAAGCTCGGCGCGAAGGACCCCGTGGTCACCCACGACCGGTGCAACGCCGGCCCCGGCGCGCTCTCGAAGGTATGCCTCTTTGAAGTCAGCTGGAGCTGACCACGGCGCCGCGAGACGGCGGAATGAAGCGAATGCACGAAGGGCGACCGCGAGGCCGCCCTTTTCGTTTGGATGGAGCGATTGACTCGCCATGCCAAGGGCGGCGATGCCCTGCGGGCACCGTTCGGCGGCGCGTCCAAGGCGGCTCTGGGAAGCAGGCATCCCGCCGCCGCCCTGTTCCGCACCGCCGCGAGCCTTCGGCTCGCCGCCCTTGATCAGAAGTGGAGAACCATCCCCCCCCCCTTACCACCGTGCGCCGACGGCGTCGGACCTTCTGCTTTGTCAGGCGTCGCGGCCCGAGGCGCTCCGAGTACATCCCAGTACGCGTCGGCCTCGGGCCTCTCGCCTTTCGCGCATAAGGCCCAACGGCGTCGGGACGCCGCGTCCCGGCACAGTGACGCCGGAACGCGAGCACGGCCGTCTGCCAGACCCGGCACTCTTCTCAATGCCATTAACCAACTCAACCATTCTGATCCTCTAGACAAACGTTCTCCCGCACCGTCTTACCACCACAGAGGGGGAACCAATCGAACGTCTTCGCGCTCGACCCATGGCTGCATGATGCTGCGGCGATGAAGACCAGTGACTCTTAGGCGACCTTTGGGGGACCTCATGACGGCAGACCTAGTTCGGGAAAGATCTCGATGGAAATGGCTGTGTGGCAAGGCGGCGCTGGTCCTGTTTGCTGCCCTTGTAGTAGCACCCTGCGCAGCGGCAGACCTGGACGAGGAGTACAGGCCCTTGCCGGCGAAGGGACAGTCAGTGTGGAACTTCGAGCTCTCCACGCACGACGACTGGTACAAGAGTGGGCATTACGGCTGGGCAAATTACAGCGGGGTCCGGTTCATGACCCCCATGGTGTCCACGGACGTGGGGCTCACGGACAAACTCAGGCTGTCGGTCGGCGGCACCTACACCGATTACCGCACGGGGAACGGATTCTGGCATTCGAACGCCTCCACCGGGGCGCTGGCCCTGACCTATCGCCCTTCGCAGGGATTTGAAGCGTCGCTCAGCTATACGACATCGTTCTCTGGCTGGACGGCCGGAAGTCATGAACCGTGGGATCCTGTGTACAGTTCCTTCGATGACGACAGAGCCACCCTCGACAGGATGGTGCTCGCCTTCAGCTGGCTTACCCGCCCGACCCAGAGCTACAAGCTTCTCGTCCCCGATCTCAACGGTCTGAGCAAACCGCTTCTAGACCCTGGGCAGAACCTCCTTGCGGGGTCCATTTCCGTCGAGCGAAATCATTACTGCGGGAAGAGTGGCGGGCGAAGCGGTACTCAATATAGCGGCAGCTACTACTATGTGAACACCGACGACATCGTCTCTTTCGATCTGGGCTGGCGCTACGGGCTTGCACGAGATTGGGAAACCGAGGTAGCCGTCTCCCATACGAACCCCTACGCACGTTCTGGGATTCTAGTCAGCGTCAACTCCCCATATGATCCACCTTTGAGGGTTGTAGAGGAATCGTGGAGCCAGATGGATGCGTTGACCGTGAGCCTGCATCGCAGGTGGGGACAGACTTTGCAGCTCAGCGGTGTGCTGGGTTACTCGAGGAGGGCCTGGGACGGTTCCAGCGATGGAGTCCCCATTTCCTATCCGGAACAGGCGGGTGAAATGAAGGCGGCTCTAGAGGTGACGGCGATCACGAGACCGACGCGGACCGGCGAGCCCCTCAAGAGGGACCTGAACGGATTCAGATTCCCGCTCCTCGACCCGGGGCAGTTCCGATGGGATGGCGGGGTGGAATGGTCGCAGACCCGATACCGCTATACCGACCGATTCATGGGAGGGGTCGCCGGAGTCGGGTATGGCGTGGCACAGATGAAGATACTCAACGCCATCTCAGTCGGTGTCGGCAGAGCGCTACAGCTCGATGGGAGCTTGAACATCTACCCGCTGAGAAACTTCAGCCCCATCCCAGACGAGTGGAGCCACTACACGGCGTCCATCGGCCTCCTCTGTAGACCCAGTCCCTCATGGGAAGTGAAGGCATCCTACGAAGCGGCCTATGACTACCATCGGTATTATCCCTACTACGCTGGAAGTTCCTTCGGCGAGCAAATCCTTCAGGTGGTTCGAATCGGCGCGTCCTTCGTCTGGTAAGCGCTGGGTGGAACTAGACGGCTAGTAGGCGGCGCGCGCATTTCCTTAATCTACTTTGCGTTCCGGCGTCCCTTTGCCGGAACGCGGCATCCCGCCGCGACGGGCGCAGGGGCGCGAAAGGCGCGAGGGACGAACCGGAGGCGTACCTGGAAGGTCCGTTGAGGATTCGGACCGAGCGCCTGACAAAGCCCATGCGCTCCGTCCCGGCGGTGCCCCCTCAGATCCCCTGCAGCACGTCCACCAGCAGCTGCACCCTCCGTCCCCCGCTCGTCAGATACGCTCCGGGGGCGAAGGTCTTCAGCTCGCCCAGGAGCGCGCGGCTGACCTCGACGCCGTAGGCCTGCTGGTCCTCGCGGCGCTCGTAGCTCTCGATCTTGGCGAGGAACTCTGCGGGCAGGGTCATCCCGGGCACCTCGTTGTGGAGGTACTGGGCCTGCCGGAGGCTGGCCACGGGCAGGAGGCCCGGGAGGACCCTGACGGGGAGCCGGCCGCCCGCGCGGTCGAAGAAGCGCTTCACGGGCTCTGCCGTGAAGACGGGCTGGCTCATGGCGAAGGTGGCGCCCGCGTCCACGCGCTCCTTGAGCTTGTCGAGCTCTTTGTCGGGGTCCTTCGCGGCGAGGTTCACGCCGATGCCGATGGCGAAGCTGCTGGGCGCGCCGATGGCGCGGTCGGAAAAATCGAACCCGCGGTTGAGGGAGGCGATGATCCTCACGAGACCCGCCACGTTCACGTCGTTCACCGAGGTGGCGGCGGGGAAGTCGCCCACGGCGGTGGGGTCGCCGCTGAGCGCGAGGATGCCGTCCACGCCCAGGAGCGCCGCGCCGAGGAGCTCCGACTGAAGGGCGAGGAGGTTCCGGTCGCGGCACGTCATGTGGAGGATCGTGGAGAGACCCGTCTCCTGCTGGATGAAGTGCGCGAGCGCCATGGAGGAGACGCGCACGCGGGCCATGGGGTTGTCGGCGATGTCGATGGCCGAGGCACCCGCCTGCTTGAGGAGCCTCGCGCCCTCCACCGCCTCGCGGGCGTCGGGGCCCTTGGGCGGGTCGATTTCGCACGTCACCGCGAAGCCCTTCTCGAGCTTCTGGAAGAAGCCCGCGGCGACGGGGTGCGCGGCGGTGAGCGGCTCGGCGGCGACTTCCCCGATGACGAGGTGGCCCTCGGCGCTCACCTGGCGCTTCACGGGCGCGCGGCCCTTCAAGGTCGAGGCGATGGCGCGGATCGTGTCGGGCGTGGTGCCGCAGCACCCGCCCACGATGTTGACGCCCAGATCCACGTAGCGCTTAACGTACCCTGCCACGTACTCGGGGCTGCTGAGGTAGTGGAGCTGGCCGTCCACCTCCGTGGGGTAGCCCGCGTTGGGCATGACCGTCAACGGGTGATCCACGTTGCGGCATATCTCCTCCACGAAGGGCATGGTGTCCGCGGGGCCCGACGAGCAGTTGATGCCCACCACGTCAGCGCCGCTCGCGGCCAGCCGCCGGCAGCCCTCCACGGGGCTGTCGCCGAAGAAGGTCCGGCCGTCGCGGTTGAAGGTCAGGGACGCGAGGATCGGGATGTCGGGCGCCACCTCCTTGCACGCGTCGATGAAGAACCCCGCCTCGAGGGCCGACTGCTGGGTCTCGACGATGAAGAGGTCGGGCCCCGCGTCGGCGAGGGCCGCGACCTGCTCGCGGCAGATGTCGCGCGCCTCCGATTCGTCAACTTTGCCGTAGGGCTTGAGCATGACCTTGAGGGGCCCGATGGACGCGCCGACCCAGACCGGTGCGCCGTGGGCCGCGCGCCGCGCGATCTCCACGCCGCGGGCATTGATGTCCTTCAGCCGCCCGTCGAGGTCGAAGTTGGCGAGGGCGAGGCGGTTGCCCTTGAAGGTGTTGGTGGTGAGGATGTGGGCGCCCGCGTGGACGTACTCGCGATGGAGCGCGAAGACGAGGTCCGCGTGACCGAGGTTCGCCTCCTCCAGGCAGTGCGTCCGCGGGATCCCGCGCAGGTGCAGCAACGTCCCCATGGCGCCGTCCGCCACGATCACCGTCTCCCTCATCCAGCTCAGCAGCGCCTCGCGCTTGGTCATGTCTTATCTCCGAAGGAACCCTTCGTGGGCCGTGAGTAGGGGAGTAGGCAATTAGGGGAATAGGAAAACCGTCCCTTGCCACTCAGGCGCGCAGCCCTCGCGATCGTCCTTCTTTATTCCTACTCACCTACTCACCTACTGTCCTACTCCCGGTACTTCGGCGCTAAACGCCGAAGTACTTGGCCTGCGAATGGTGCACGACCACGGCGGAGACGGAGGCCTCCGGGTCCATCATGAAGCCGTCCGTGAGGTTCACGCCGATGCGCTCGGGCCTCAGCAGACGGAAGAGGGGCTCCTGGAGGGCGAGGTCGGGGCACGCGGGGTAGCCGAAGCTGTAACGCTTCCCGCGGTATCGCGCCTGGAAACGGTCGAGCATGGTGGTGCCCTCGGCGTCGGGGAACCCCCACCGCTCGCGCAGCTTCCGGTGGAGCCACTCGGCGGCGGCCTCGGCGGTCTCCAGGGCGAGGGCCTGGAGCGCGTGGCAGAGGAGGTAGCGGCCTTCCGCCTTGAGCGCCTCGGCGCGCGCGCGGACGCCTTTCCCTGACGACGCGACGAAGAGGGCGACGGAGTCCGGTGCGCCGCCGATCGGGTGCACGTAATCCGCGATGCACTCGCGGTCGCCCGTGCGCTGCCTCGGGAAGGTGAAGACCGCCGAGGGACGATCGTGGGCGCCGATCAACAGTCTGTTCCCGTCGGAGGCCGCGGGGAAGAACCGGTAGAGCGCGCTCGCGCTCAACCACCCCGAGGACTTCACCTCGTCCATCACCGCCTCGAGCTCCACCGCCCTCGGGTCACCGGCGTCGCGGAGCTTCCGGAAGCTGCCTCTCAGCCCCAGGTGCTTGCCGTAGAGCATCTGCTCGTTGAGGTAGGCCCAGACCTCGTCGAGGTCCAGGCTCTCGAGGAGGTGCTCCTCGCCGTCGGGCGGAGGGAGGGGCGGTTCCAGGGCGATGCGCGGGCTGCGCACGGCGGGCGCCTCGAGGAGCTCCTGCTCGGGGTCCAAGGGCGCCGGGACCAGGGACGTGCGCCGCGCCGCGACCTCGAGCTCGTAGCGCGCCCGCTCCTCGCGGTCCGTGAGGCGCAGCAGGAGCCGCAGACCGTCCATGGCGTCGGCGGCGTAGTCCACGAACCCGCCGTAGGCCGCGGCGATCTTGAGGTCCGTGAACTTCTGCGTGAGGGCCGCGCCACCCACCAGCATGGGGGGCGTGACGCCCGCGGCGGTGAAGTCCTCCGCCGTCGTGACCATCTGGTGGGCGCTCTTCACGAGCAGGCCGCTGAGCCCGATGACGTCGGGGCGGTGCTCCCGGAAGGCCTCCACGAGCTTTTCGGGGGGCACCTTGATGCCCAGGTTCACGACCTCGTAGCCGTTGTTGGAGAAGATGATGTCCACGAGGTTCTTGCCGATGTCGTGCACGTCGCCCTTCACGGTGGCGAGGAGGACCTTGCCCTTGCGGGCGCCCTCGGAGCGCTCCATGAAGCGCTCGAGGTGGGCGACGGCGGCCTTCATAGCCTCCGCGGACTGGAGGACCTCCGCCACGATGAGCTGGTTCTGGTTGAAGAGGCGCCCCACCTCGGCCATGCCGCCCATGAGGGGGCCGTTGACGATGTCCAGGGGCGCCATGCCGCCCGAGCGCACCGCCTCCAGGTCCTCGATCAACCCCTCCTTCGTACCCTCCACGATGTAGCGCGGGAGGCGCTCGAGGGGCGTTCCCGCGGGGGCCGCGGGCTTCGCGTCGCGCTTGCGGCCCTTGAAGTGGGCGCTGAACGCGCCGAGGGGGTCCTCGCCGCGGTCGAAGAGGAGGTCCTCGGCGAGGCGCCGGTCCTCCTCGGAGATGGACGGGTAGCGCTGGAGGCGCTGCGCGTTCACGATGGCAAGGTCCAGCCCCGCGAGCGTGGCGTGGTACAGGAAGACGCTGTTGAGGACCTCGCGCCCCGCCTCCGGCAGGCCGAAGCTGACGTTGGAGATGCCCAGGACGGTCTTGGCTTCGGGGAACTCCGCCTTGATGAGGCGCAGGCCCTCGAGGGTCTCCACGGCGCTGCCGCGGTAGGCGGCGTCGCCCGTGCCGCAGGGGAAGACGAGGGGGTCGAAGACGATGTCCTCGGGCGCCAGGCCGTACTTTTCGGTGAGGAGCGCGTAGGCGCGGCGGGCCACGGCGAGCTTGCGCTCCCGCGTCACGGCCATGCCCTGCGCGGGGTCCTCGTCGATGGTGCCCACCACGAGGGCGGCGCCGTAGGTCAGCGCCAGGGGCACCACGCGCTCGAGGCGCGTTTCGCCGTCCTCCAGGTTCACCGAATTGAGGAGGGACTTTCCCTGACACAGCGTCAGCGCGCGCTCCATGACGTCGGGGCTCGTGGAGTCGATCATGAAGGGGGCCCGCACCATCTTCGCGGCGCGCTCGAAGAAGGCCGTCGCGTCAGCCATCTCGTCCCGGTCGGGGTCCTGCAGGCAGACGTCCACGACCTGGGCGCCGGAGCGCACCTGGGCCCTCCCGACCTCGGCGGCGCCCTCGAAATCGCCCGAGGCGATGCGGGCCTTGAAGGCGCGGCTCCCCAGGACGTTCGTGCGCTCGCCCACGAGCACGGGGCGGTTCTCCGCCTCCACCTCGAGGAAGTCGATGCCCGAGAGGAAGCACCGGTGGTGGTCGGGGACGCGCCGGGGCGCGAAGTCCTCCATGGCGTCCGCGAGCGCCTCGACGTGCGCCGGGGTGGTGCCGCAACACCCGCCCACGAGGTTGAGCCAGCCCTCCGCCGCGAAGCGCGCGAGCTGCTGGGCCAGCGTCGTCGGAGTCTCCGGGTACCTCCCGTTCTCGTCGGGCAGCCCGGCGTTCGGGTAGCACGAGATCCTCGTCTTCGCGATCCCCGAGAGGGCCCGCAGGTGGCTCGCCATGAGGTCGGGCCCCGTGGCGCAGTTCAGGCCGATGGAGAGCATGGGCGCGTGCATGACCGAGGCGTAGAGGGCCTCCACGCCCTGACCCGCGAGCAGGGTGCCGCTCCGTTCCACGGTGACCGAGACCGACACGGGCACCTCGAGCCCCGTCTCGTCCATGGCCCGGCGGACGGCGATGAGGCCCGCCTTGAGGTTGCGCGTGTCCTGCATGGTCTCGAGGAGGAGGAGATCCGCGCCGCCCTCGAGGAGGCCGATGGCCTGCAGACGGTAGTGCCCCACCATCTCCTCGAAGGTGGCGCCGCCCGTGACCGAGATGGCCTTCGTCGTGGGGCCCATGGACCCCGCCACGAAGCGGGGGCGCGAGGGCGTGGCCCACGCCGCGCAGGCCTCCCTCGCGATGCGCGCCGCGCCGCGGTTGATCTCCACGGTGGTCTCATCGAGGTCGTACTCGGCCAGGACGAGGGGCGTGCCCCCGAAGGTGTCCGTCTCGACGATGTGGGCGCCGGCCCGGAGGTACGCGTCGTGCACGGCCCGGACCACGTCGGGGCGGCTCAGGACGAGCGCCTCGTTGCACCCCTCGAGGTCCGTCCCGCCGAAGTCCGCGGCCGAGAGCCCCTGGGTCTGCAGGAACACGCCCGTGCTCCCGTCCAGGACCGCGATGCGCTCCTGCAGGAGTTCCACGAGCTGTTCGGACCGTTCGTTCATGGGGCCTCCGGACCTGGGCCCGTGCCGCGGGCTCCAGATGGGAGAACGTCGCGGTGGGGGAACGGATTTCTTATAACACGCCGAAGGCGGAAGGGGGATAGTCTCGGATCCGCGACGGCGCTATATTCTGCTCGGAGGATCCCATGGCGCTGGAGTCCCGGTGGTTCATGTGGACGGGGTGGCGCGCCGCGGCGGCGCTCCTCCTCCTGGGCGCATGTGCGGAGGGTCCCAAACCCGCCGCGGGGCTTGCGCCGGCGGACGCGGGGCGTGTGGCCGCGGTGAGCGTCCTGCGCATCGAATGCCCGAACAAGAACGTCCTTCGGGAAGCCGCGGTGGCCTTCGTGAGGGAGGGCGGCCCCGCGCTCACGACCGACGCGAAGGCGCCGGCGGTCTTCAAGATCGAGGCCGACTGCGGGGCGGATTTCGACTACTGGCGCCCCCCGCCGCCCATTAACGAGCCCGGCTCGGGCGTCGACGAGAGCGGCAAGGAGCACCGGTACGAGCACTCCCCCAACGCCTCCCGCGCGTGCGAGGTCCGGGCCGACTTCCTCCTGGACAAGCGCGTCGTGTGGACCGAATCCCTCAGGACGAGCAACGTCTCCGCCGGCGACCTGGTATCCCTGTCCAACTCGCTCGTGGCCCGGTTCGTGAAGCTCTGGAAGGACGCCAAGGCCCCCTCGCCGGTTGCGCCGCCGAAGCCCTGACGGCCGGGCCGGACCTCCAGTCCCATCAAGGGGTTATTGCAAAAAGGGCGCTCCTCTGGTATATTGAGCGTTCGTGGAAGGAGTTTCACAATGGCCAGGGAATGCGAGATCTGCGGGAAGAAGCCGAGCACCGGCAACAACGTCAGCCACGCCAACAACAAGACCAAGCGGCGCTGGCTTCCCAACCTGCAGTCGGTCCGCGCCAGCGTGAACGGCCAGACCAAGACGATGCGCGTCTGCACCAAGTGCATCAAGGCTGGCAAGGTCACGAAGGCAGGCTGAGTAGGGATAGAGCCGGCGAGCCGGAGAGCCGGGGAGCCGGAGAAACAAGCCTCCTAGCTCAATCCCTCTAAGAATTTAAGAAGTTCGGAAGCGGCCCGGGCCGAGGCGTGACCTCGGCCCAGGGCCGTTTGCAGCCTCCGTGCGAGCGCCCTTGCCTTCTGCTTGGACGAGGGGTCGTCGAGGAGGGCGGAGAGTTCCGCAGCCAGGCGTTCGGGCGTGAAGTCGGCCTGGATGAGCTCGGGGATGACGGCCTCGCCGAGGACCACGTTGGGCAGGCCCACGCGCTCGAGCTTCACGAGCCTCCTCCCGATGGCGTAAGAGATCGCCTTCAGGCGGTAGACGATGACCTCGGGCACGCCCATGAGGGCCGCCTCGAGGGTGGCCGTCCCCGAAGCCACGGCGGCGGCGTCCGCATGGCCCAGGACGTCGTGGTACTCGCCCGAGACCCAGCGCACGGGCGCGTCCTGGAAGGACTCCCTGAGGACGTCGGGGAGCCCCTCGGCCCACGGCACGAGGAGGGCGGGGGCGGGCTTCCGGTCGGCCAGGATCCTGGCGGCACCCGCGAGGGCGGGGAGGTTCCTCTTCACCTCGGAGGCGCGGCTGCCCGGAAGGAGGGCCACCCGCGGGGTGGAAGCGGACAGCCCGTGCCTCGAAAGGAAGTCCTCGAGGGGTGTGCCGGCGACGGCCGTGTCCACGAGGGGATGCCCCACGAAGACGGCGTCCACGCCGCGCTCGCGGAGGAAGGCCTCCTCGAAGGGGAGGATGACGAGTGCCCGGTCCACGTAGCGCTTCAGGAACTCCGTGCGGCCCTGGCGCCAGGCCCAGACCTGCGGCGTGATGTAGTAGACCACCGGGATGCCGAGGCCCTTCGCGTACCGCGCCAGACGGAAGTTGAAGTCGGGGAAGTCCACGAGGACGAGGGCGTCGGGGCGGCGCTCGGCGAGGGCGGCCTTGAGCTGGCCCATCTCGCGCCAGAGGTCGGGCAGGTGGGCGAGGACCTCGCTGATGCCCACCACGGCGAGCTTCTCCATGGGGACGAGGATCTCGGCCCCCGCCGCCGAGAGCACGGGCCCGCCGGCGCCGAACCACGCGGAGCCCGGGCACGCCTCCCCGAAGGCCCTCACGAGGTTTCCCCCGTGGGCGTCGCCCGAATGTTCGCCCGCCACGATGGCGAGCCGGTAGGCCCTGCCCATCCTCACCTCGCGGTCACATTGTAGCCCAGCAGGGGCCGGGAATAGCCTCTCCGGAGCCTCCGTTACCCTCGTACGAGTTGGCGAAGAGGAGGCTTCCATGACCGGTTCCCACAAGCACGGACACGGCCACGATCACCGCCACGCCCACCGCCAGAGCCATATCAGCGAGCGCGTCGAGCTGACCTTCTCCCACGAGAACGCGGCCCTCGACAGCCTCGATCGCGGGGGAGCCGCCCCCGCCAAGAAACCCTCCGCGGGACTTCGCAACGGGGCCCGGAAGAAGCGCTGAGGCGCCCGTAGCGACACGAAGACCGTCGCGGCCGGCGGCGGGTGCTCTCGCGGCGCGAGCCCCGGCCCGTGATATCCTCTCCCTGATTCCCAGGGGAGCAAGCCCTCACGGCCTGCTCCTCTCGGCGGATGGGGGAGGGGACATGAGCCACGAACCTGTCGATCGCATCACGGGCCTTCCGGACAACGCCAGGCGGCCGCTCAAGCCCGGAGAGAAGTACGTCCCCGTCGTCCCCGACGAGACGGGCGTCCCCGAGGTGACCGCCCGCTCCGTCACCATGGGCCTCATCTTCTGCGCCATCTTCTCCATGGCGGCGGCGTACCTGGCGCTCAAAGTGGGCCAGGGCATCGAGGCCGCCATCCCCATCTCCATCCTGACGATCGGCATCTCGAGGTTCTTCAGCAGGAGGAACTCCCTCCTGGAGAACGTCATCGTCCAGTCCATCGGCGCCAACTCCTCGCACGTGGTGGCGGGCGCCGTCTTTACCATCCCCGCGCTCTACATGCTCGCGGCCCAGGCCGGCTCGGGCGTGCCCATGCCGAGCGTCTGGCAGGTGGTGGTGGTCTCCTTCCTGGGCGGCTGCCTGGGCATCCTCTTCCTGATCCCGCTGAGGTACCACCTCCTGGTGGAGATGCACGGGCAGTTCCCTTGGCCCGAGGGGACGGCCACGACGGAGATCCTCGTCTCCGGCGAGCGCGTGGGGAGCCAGGCCAAGATCCTCGCCATCGCGGCGGGCGTGGGCGCCCTCTACGACGGCGTCGTCGCCACGCTCCACGGCATGGCCGAGCAGATCACCTTCAAGACCATGGGTCTGGGCAAGGTGCTCTCGGGCCAGTTCATGACCTTCCGCCTCCTGAACAACGCGGCCCTCGTGGGCATCGGCTACATCATCGGCCTGCGCTACTCGGCCATCATCGCCGCGGGGTCCTTCCTCTCGTACCTCGTGCTCGTGCCGATGGTGCACGCCCTCGGGTCGCACATCCCCGAGGTCGTGGCGCCGGGCGCCAAGCTCATCGCCGACATGAGTCCCGACGAGGTCTTCCGGGCCTACGTGAAGATCATCGGCGTGGGCGGCATCGCGGGCGCGGGCATCATGGGTGTGGCGAGCAGCCTGCCCTCCATGGTCCGCTCCATCGTGGCGAACCTGAAGGGCCTCAAGAGCCAGGACCGGCGCGCCAAGGCCGAGGTGCCCCGCGTGGACCGCTCCCTCCCGGGCTCCTTCGTGGCGGCGGGGCTCGTGGTCTTCGCCGTGGCGGCGCTGACCTTCTTCTCCTTCGGCATCGGGCTGAAAGATTCGGTCGTCCCGGCCTTCGTCGGGACAGCCCTCGTCATGGCCATCGCCTTCCTCTTCGCGCCCGTGGCGGCGCGGGCCATCGCCATCATCGGCACCAACCCCGTGTCGGGCATGACGATGCTGACCCTCATCGTCACGGGGTTCGTCATGCTCAGGCTGGGCCTCAGCGGCGGCATGGGCATGTTCGTCACCATGATGGTGGGCGGCGTGGTCTGCACGGCGCTCGCGGCCTCCGGCGCCCTCTCCTCGGACCTCAAGATCGGCCACTGGCTCGGCGCCACGCCGGCGCGGCAGCTCGGCCTCAAGTTCGCGGGCACAGCCGTGGCCGCCACCTTCTGCGGCCTGGCCATGTGGGTCATGGCGCAGGCCGACCCGAGCCAGGGCTTCGGCACGAACGCCATCCCCGCGCCCCAGGCCTCCGCCATGAAGGAGATCCTCGTGGGCATCTTCGGCGCCACGACAGCGCCGCTCCAGTGGTACCTCTTCGGCCTGGGTGTGGTCCTCAGCCTCCTGCTCCGCATGGTGGGCGTGCCCGCGCTGGCCTTCGCCCTCGGCATGTACCTCCCCATGGAGCTCAACACCTCGGTCCTCCTCGGCGGCATCCTGAGCTGGGTCGTGGCGCACCGGAAGGCGGGCGAGAGCGACTCCGACGTGAAGCCGCGGATGGAGCGGGGCATCCTCATCGCCTCGGGTCTCATGGCGGGCGGCGCCATCATGGGCGTTGTGGACGCGGTCATCAACGCCATCATCAAGATGAGCACGGGGACCATGGAGGCCAAGTCGGTCGTGCACCTGCTCGGCGACGCCGCCTTCGAGGGCGCGTCCGGCGAGTGGCTTGCGCTGATCGGCCTCGTGGGCCTCTGCCTCTTCCTCGTGCTCTACGCGCGGCGGGCCAAACCGGAGGGGGATGTTTGAGGCGCGGCTTCGATCTCGCGGCGCTAGTCCGCATGGCGCTCGCAGCCGCCGGTCTGAGCGCCGTGTCGCTGATAACCGCCGCGGCGGACCCCGCCCCGCAGCCCGGGCCGAAACCCGCGCCCTCGCCGACCTGCAGGGTGAAGGTCTACTGCGCGGGGCCCATGGGCGGCCCGAAGGATTTCCACGAGATGCGCGCCCTGGCGAAGGGCCTGCGCGAGGCGGGCTTCGAGACCTACCTCCCCATCGACGACGGCTTCTCGCTCGTGATCCTCTTCGAGGCCCTCGAGAAGAGCGGCCGCACCCCGGCGCAGGTCATGCAGGCCAAGCGGGAGATGATGGTCGCGGTCTTCGCCCTGGACATGTACCGCCTCCTGCAGGATTGCAGCGCCGTAGCGTGCGACCTGAACCACTTCGCGGACTGCTCCGTGAACCCCGACGCGGGCACGGTCATGGAGGCCTCCGTGGCCTACGCCTACGGCCGCCCCATGTGGTTCTACAAGAGCGACGACGCGCGCCTCCTGCCGGGCGGCGCGCACAAGGGCACGGGTTGGGACAACCCCATGATCGCGGGCCTCGTGAACCGGTTCGACCTCCTCCCCGACTACGCGGCGGGCACGCCCGCGGAGCTCGTCGAGGGGCTGAAGCGCGCCTGCGAGGGCGCCGGGCCACTGAGGATGCGCGAGGACGGGTGCCAGTTCGCGAGCAGCCTCCCGCCGTCCCTGATGCCCCCCCAGGTGGCGCGATGGGTGAGCCTCGGCGGAAAGGTCCGGGCCGTGAAGGACCGCTATCTGGGCAAGCCTCTCACGCCCGAGCGCGCCCTCCAGCAGGTGGACGAGGTCGTGGCCCTGATGCGGGACCAGGGGCCCGGCCACGGCATCGCGCCCTGGAACGGCCTGTTCGGCGAGGCGCCGGCGGACGGCCACCCTGGAACCCAGGTGGGTCAGGGCATACAATGAGTCCAGGAGGCGACCTCATGACGAGCGACGCGATGCCCCCCGAAGAGGTCCAGCGGCTCCGGAACCTGCTCGGCCAGCTCCGCGAGGAGCTCGAACGGACCCGCGTGCCCGACGACGCCCTCCAGGCCAAGCTGGACATGCTCTCCGCCCAGCTCGACACGCTCCTGGAGGAGGAGGCCGCGCCCACGGCCGACGCCCACCGCTCGCTGGGGTCGAGGCTGAAGGACGCCCTGGCGCACGTCGGCGAGGACCACCCGGCCCTGGCCTACGCCCTCGGCCAGGTCATCGAGACCCTGAGCGGCCTCGGCATCTGAGGACGGGGTTCCCGATGCTCGGCCCCTCCCGTCGATGGGCCCTTCCGCTCCTCGCCGCCCTGGGCATCTCCCTCGCGGCGCAGGTTCCGCCCGCGGACCCTCACGCCACAAAGAAGCCCGACCTCGTCCCCGTGCAGGGCGTGGACGCGAGCATCCGCGTGGATCTGAAGTACGCCGGGACGGACAACTTCATGGGGCGCGCCATGTACCCCGCCGGCGCGCGCGCCCTCCTCAACCGGGAGGCGGCCCTCGCCCTCGGCCTCGTGAACGCGACCCTCCGGCCGAAGGGGTACGTCCTCCTCGTCTGGGACGCCTACCGCCCGTGGTCCGTCACGAAGGCCTTCTGGGACGCCACGCCCGCGGACAAGAAGCAATTCGTGGCGGACCCGGCCAGGGGCTCGGTGCACAACCGCGGCTGCGCCGTGGACCTCACGCTCTACGACCTGCGCGCCGGCCGCCCCGCGGAGATGCCCTCGGGCTTCGACGAGATGACCGAGCGCTCATGCCCGGTATACGCGGGCGGCGCCCCGGCGGCGCGGGCGAACCGCGACCTCCTCAGGTCCGCCATGGAGAAGCAGGGTTTCTCCGTCTACCCCACGGAGTGGTGGCACTTCGACTACCGCGGGTGGAAGGAGTACCCCGTCATGGACGTCCCCTTCACCTCGCTCGCGCCGGCTCCCGCCCCGCCGCGGCCCTCGCCGCCGCCGCCGGCCGCCCCTTAGGAGCACGCCCCATGTCCAAGTACGACGAGCTCTGCAAGGCCTACGCCGATTCCCGCAAGGCCTACGTGGACTACCGCAACGCCTGCTTCGCCTTCGCCCAGGAGCTCCTGGAGGGCCTCTTCACCTTCCTCCAGGTCCCCGAGGGACGCATCCGCATCGTCCCCGTGAGCCGCGACCCGGACCCCGAGGCCGTGTACACCCTCTCCAGCGCCATGCACCTGGACGAGGACACCTACTGGCACGTGGGCGTGGTCGTGGACCTCGTGGACGCGGGGGGCAATTTCCCCCCGCAGGCGGTCCTCATCAAGCTGCTCCTGAAGCGCCACGACGGGATGTTCTTCGTGCGCCTCGGGCAGGACGGGGACGACATGAGGGTCCGGGACGGCTTCCCGCAGGACCTGGCGCTGGTGATGGACCACGTGTTCGGCGCCGTGAAGGAGTCCTACGACCAGGGGCTCCAGCAGTTCCTCGACCAGGACGAGAGCACGAGGAAGATCGGCTTCGGGCAGTAGGCTGAGGGGCGTCGGGACGCCGCTTTCTCCGCTTCGCTGCGAAAGCGAATCGCCTCTGTGGGGTTGAAATTGTGGGGCAACGAGCCGCTGGATCTCGCGCCGGCCGGGCCACTGGCGTAGACAAGCCCTACTTCGAAGCGGCCCCTCCGGCTCCGGCCTCGAGCTTCCGGACGAGGCCCTCCACTTGCCGCCGCGTCGGCGCGTCGAGCTTGAGCCCCAGGGCCTTCCTGAACTGGGCCAGGGCCTCGTCGGCGTGCCCCCGCTTGAGGGACAGACTGCCGAGCGCCAAGTAGTTGGGCGCGTAGGCAGGGAAGCGCCGCGTGCCCTCGACGTAGAGGGCCTCCCCTTCCGCCTCCCGCTTCACCGCCACGTAGGTGTCGGCCTCCTCCTTGAGGGTCTCCTCGGGGTGAGGGCTCAGCCGAACGGCCAGCTCGAAGTCCTTCGCGGCGTCGCCGGTCCGCTGCCCCATGAGGAAGAGCTGGCCCCGCAGGAGGTAGGTGTTGAAGTCCCCCGTGCCGGCGGCGATGGCGCGCTCCACCAGCGTGAGGGCCCTCTCGGACTTTCCCGTATCGAGGTAGTAGGCCGCGAGCGCGTTCACCGCCGGCGTGAAGTCGGGCTGGAGCGCCACGGCCTTCTCGTAGGCGCGCGCCGCCTCCTCGCCCTTCTCCAGGGCCAGGAGCGCGTGGCCCTTGGAGGTCCACACCTGGTAGACCTGGGGCGAGATCGTCAGCGCCCGCTCGAGGGCCGCGACGGCCTCGGTGTATCTGCCCGCGCGGCGCAGGGTCTCGCCGTACTCGAACCACACGGAGGGGTCCCCGGTGTCCTTCTCGGCCGCCGATTTCAGCCGGGCCACGGCCTTCCCGAGGTCCCCGTCGGAGCGCTCGATCCGCGCCTCCGTGATGGCCTGGAGGACGAAGGCCCGGTCGTAGGGGTCGGGCAGGCTCGCGGGGTCGTAGCTGCCTCCCGGCGCGGGCGCGTAGCCCAGGCCGAGGAGGGCCGGGTCCACCTTTCCCTGGGACGGCGCGGCCGCGGGCTGGGCCGGGAGCTTCCCCTTGAGCGCCTTGGCGTCGGGGGGCGGAGCCGCGGCGAGGTTCTTCGTCTCCCCCGGGTCGGAGGCCAAGTCGTAGAGGCGGTCCACCTTCCCCCGCACCCACTTGTAGCGCCCGTCGGTAACGCCGAAGAGGGGGTGCCACCTGTACTGAGAGAAGGGCACCCAGGACTCCAGCGGGAAGGCACGGAAGGGCGGCGCGCTTCCCCTGGCGAGGGCGAGGAGGTCCACGCCGTCGCCCTCGAGCGCCGACGCGGGCGCACCCGCCAGAGCCGCGAGCGTCCGTGCCACGTCGCACAGCGATGTCGGCCCAGAAACCTTCTTTCCCTGTGGGACGCCGGGCCCCTGGAGGAAGCAGACGACGTGGACGGTGGCTTGGAAGAGGAACACCCCGTGCGTGGGTTCCCCGTGGTCGCCCAGACCCTCGCCGTGGTCGGACACGACGGCCACCACGGTGTCGGGCGGGAGCGCCTTCATCAGCCGGCCCACCTCCGAATCCACGAAGGCCACGGCGCTGTCGTAGTCGGCGTCCTTGGTGTGGCGGGCGAAGGCGGGGGGCCAGTTGTACGGGAAGTGGGCGTCGAAGTAGTGCACGAAGAGGAAGAGCGGCCCCTTGCGCGGCGCCCGGATCCGGGCGATGGCGCGGTCGGTGACCTCGTTGCCCGGGCGGTAGACGGCCGCGCCCATGTCGTCGTCGTAGCTCCCGAACCCCCGGTTCAGGCCGTACTGGTCGTCGAGCACCGGGGCGGCGATGACGGCCGCGGTGGTGTAGCCGCGGGCCGCCAGGACCTCGGCGAGCGTGGGTACTCCGGGCGCGAGGGTCCCGAACCCGTTGTCGCGGAGCCCCGAGACCTCAGGGAAGACGCCCGTGAGCATGGTCGCGTGGGAGGGGAGCGTGAGGGGCGCCGGTGCGAAGCAGCTCGCGAAGGCGCTCCCTCTCGCGGCGAGCGCGTTCAGGTTGGGCGCCAGGTCCGGCGACCCGCCCCAGGGCGCCAGGCGGTCGGCCCGGACCGTGTCGAGGCTGATGAGTACCAGGTTCGGGCTCTGCGCCATCGCCGCGGTCCTTGCGGCGAGGGCCAGGGCGAGGGCCAGGAGCATCCTGCGGAAGGGCATGGATACCTCCACGACGGGCCAAGAGGGTACCACACGCCGCGGAGGCGTGGCAGACTTCGCGGCGCTCACGGCTGGCGGGGCGTCCCCTGCGCGGCCTCGAGCTCCTTCACCATCTCCTGGACCTGCTGGCGCGTCGTGGGCTCGAGGTCGCACCCCAGAGCGCCCTTGAAGTAGGGGAGCGCCTTGTCGGGCCGGTCGAGCTGGAGGAAGTAGCTGCCGAGGGTGAGGTAGTTGGGGGCGTAGCCCGGGTAGCGCTTGATGCCCTCCTGGTAGAGGCGCTCGCCCTGGTCCACCTGGTCCAGGATGACGTAGAAGTCCGCCTCCTGCTTGAGGGTCTCCTCGGGCTTGAGGCTCAGGCGCAGGGCCGCCTCGAAGTCCTTGGCCGCCTCGTCGCTCTTTTTCTGGACGAGGTGGACGCGCCCGCGCAGGAGGTAGGTGCCGGAGTCCGCGATGCCCGTGGACACGGCTCGCTCGATGAGCCCCACGGCCTTGTCGGGCTGGTTGAGGTCCAGGTAGTAGGCGGCGAGGGCGTCCACCGCGGGGGTGTAGTCGGGCTGGAGGGCCACGGCCTTCTCGTAGCATCGGCCCGCCTCGTCGCTCTTCTTCTCGGCCGCGAGGGCGTGGCCTTTGGCGGTCCAGGCCTCGTAGAGCTGGGGCGCGATGGACACCGCGCGGTCGAGGGCCTTGACGGCGTCCGCCGTCTTGCCGTCCCTCCGGAGGGTCTCGCCGTACTCGAACCACGCGTAGGGGTTGCCCGGGTCGCGGTCGGTGGCGGACCGCAGCCGCGCGATGGCCCTGTCGAACTGGCCGCTCGCGCGTTCGAGGCGCCCCTGGGCCACATCCTGGAGGACCGACACGCGGTCGTAGGGGTCGGGGAGCACGGCGGGGTCGAAGTGCCCGCCCGGGGCGGGGCTGTATCCGAGGCCGAGGAGGGCCGGGTCCACCTGTCCCTCCGAGGGCGCGGTCTTGGGGAGCTCGGGGATCCTGGCTCGCAGCGCGGCCGCCTCGGCGGGAGGCTGGGCCGCGAGGTCCTTCGACTCGCCGGGGTCGGCCGAGAGGTCGTAGAGGTGGTCGGACTTCCCGCGCACCCACTTGAAGCGCCCGTCGGTGACGCCCACGAGGGGCATCCAACGGAACTCGGCGAAGGGGAGCCACGCCTCGAGCGGCAGGACGCGCGCGCCCCCGTCGCCCTTGAGCCGGGACAGGAGATCGACGCCTTCGCCCTTCAGCGACGACGCGGGGACGCCCGCGAGGGACGCGAGGGTCCGGGCCACGTCGCCGAGGGACGCGGGGGCCTTCGAGGCCTTCCCCGCCGGGACGCCGGGGCCCTGAAGGAGGCACACCACCTGGATCGTGGGCTGGAAGAGGAAGACGCCGTGGGTGGGCTCCCCGTGGTCGCCGAGGGCCTCGCCGTGGTCGGAGACGACGGCGACCACGGTGTCGGGCGGCAGGTTTCGAAGCAGCCGGCCCAGCTCCGCGTCCACGAAGGCCACGGCGCTGTCGTAGGGGGCGTTCTTCGTGCGCTTCGCGTAGCTCGAGGGAGACGCGTAGGGGAAGTGCGCGTCGAAGTAGTGCACCCAGAGGAAGACGGGCCCCTTGCGCGGGGCGCGGAGTTTGGCGAGGGCGCGGTCCGTGACGTCGTTGGCGGTCCGCGAGGACGCCGAGCCCAAGGCGTCGTCATAGGCCGCGAAGCCCTTCGAGAGCCCGTAGCGGGAGTTGAGCACGGGGCTCGCGACCACGGCGCAGGTCGCGTAGCCGCGCGCCGAGAGGACCTCGGCGAGGGTGGGGATGGCCGCCAGCCTGCCGAAACCGTTGGCGTGCAGCCCCGTCAGCGAGGGGTAGGCGCCGGTCAGGAGCGTGGCGTGGGAGGGGAGCGTCTCGGGGGCCGGCGCGGAGCACCCGGTGAAGCACGCGCCCTTGGCCGCGAGGGCGTTCAGGTTGGGGGCCAGCTCGGGCGGAGCGCCCCAGGCGGCGAGACGGTCCGCTCGGAAGGTGTCCAGGCTGACGAGCACGATGTTGGGGCTCTGGGCCGAGACCGAGAGCGTCGCGGCGAGCGCCAGGGCAAGGCAGACGAACGTCCGGCGGAACGGCATGGCATCTTCCTCCACCGGCAGAGGGTACCATAGGCCCGCGGCCGGGCTTCACCTTGACCCTCCCAGACCCCCACCGCTAACATAATAAGTTTGGTGGGTGAACCGATGGAGAGGACGGCAAGTCGCTCGCTTCGCAGAGGCCTCGGCCTCCTGGCCTGCGCGCCGGCGCTGGCCGGGCTGGCGTGGGCCTTCGCGTGCCGCCTGAACCCCGTCCGCATCGGCCTCGCCCTCCCCGTCACGGGCTCCCTTTCGGCCTATGGCAGGAGCCTCCAGCAGGGGGCCCAGCTCGCCGTGGAGCAGATCAACGGGGCGGGAGGCATCCAGGGGCGGCGCCTCGAGCTGGTGCAGGCCGACACGGGTTCCGACCCCGCCGAGGCGGCCCGCGCCTTCCAGCGCCTCGTGGTGGAGGACCGCGTCCCCGCGGTGGTGGGCGGCGCGAGCACGGCCGAGTGCCTGGCCATGGCGCCCCTCACCGACCGCTACCGCCGCGTCCTCCTGTCCCCCTCCGCCTCGGGCGCGGCCATCACGCAGACGGGTCCCTTCGTCTTCCGAAACTGGCCCTCCGACGAGATCGAGGGGAAGACCTTGGCGGAGTTCGCGGCCTACACGCTCCACGCCTCCCGCGCGCTCGTCCTCGTGGGGCACAACCCCTACGCCGAGGGCTTCCAGAAGGCCTTCTGCGACCGTTTCGAGGCCGAGGGGCGCTCCTGCGTGACCGCGGCCCTGGAGCCGGCCGGCGGCGCCCGCGACCAGGCGCGCGCCCTGGCGGGAGCGGCGAAGGCCGCCGAGGTGCTCGTCCTGGCGGGCTACGCGGGGGACCTCCTGCTCGCCCTGCGCGAGCTCCGAACCTCCGCCGACCTTCCCCCGGTTCTCGCCGGGAGCGCCGTGGGCGAGGCCGCCTACCTCAGGGACCCGGCGCTCGCGGGCGTCGTCTTCGCCCGCCCCTCCTACGATCCCGACGGGGACCGCGAGGCCTCGCTCTTCGCGTCGGCCTTCGTGGCGCGCTACCACGAGGACCCCGACATCTACGCCGCGCACGCCTACGACGCCGTGCGCCTGGTGGCCCTGGCCATGACCAAGGCGGGGCCCGACGCGGCCGGCATCCGGGGCGCCCTCCTCGCGGTGCGCAACTACCCCGGGGCCGCGGGCTCCACGACCTTCGACGTCAACGGCGACGTGATCCAGCCCTTCCAGGTGTGCACCGTGGAGAAGGGGCGCGCCGTGACCCTGAGGTCGGTGGTGGAGCGCGTCCTCCCGCCCCTCCAGCAGCGGGTCGAAGCGAGGCGGATCGCGCGATGAGCCCCGCCGGAGCCCTCACCTGGCCCGAGCTGCGGGCGCTGCGCGAGGCGTGGCGCTCGGCGGGGGAGCGCGTGGTCTTCACGAACGGGTGCTTCGACCTCCTGCACGCGGGGCACGTGCGCTACCTCAACGCGGCGAGGGGCCTGGGCGACCGGCTCGTGGTGGGCCTCAACGACGACGACAGCGTGCGGCGTCTCAAGGGGCCCTCGCGTCCCGTGACGCCCGAGGGCGAGCGGGCCGAGATCCTCGCCGCGTTGGCCTGCGTGGACGCCGTGGTCCTCTTCGCGGAGGACACGCCCCTGCGCGTCATCGAGGCGGTGGAGCCCGACGTCCTGGTGAAGGGCGGCGACTGGGCCCTCGACGCCATCGTGGGGCGGGACGTCGTGGAGGCCCGCGGCGGCCTCGTCACGACGATCCCGGTGGTCCCGGGTCGCTCCACGAGCGGCATCCTGCGCAGGATCGGGGGCGGAGGGTGAACCCGGTGCTCGGGAGGTTCCTCGCCGAGCTCGACGCCGCGCTCGGCGGCGCCGAGGGCCTCGCCTCGGCCCGCGGCGGAGGCCTGCCCTACGCCCTCGCGGCGCACCTCGCGGAGCGGCAGGGCGCCGTGGCGGTGCTCGTCCCCACGGAGGCGGCGGCGAAGAAGGTGCACGCCTTCCTCCGCGCCGTCCTGGGCGACCGCGGCGCCCCCGCGTGCCTCCCAGCGCCCGACGCCGACCCCTACGAGGGCCTGCCCAACCACCCGGGCATCCTCCTGGAGCGCGCCCAGGCCCTCGCCGTGGCCGCGCTCTCCCCGCGCCCCGCGGTCCTCTGCTCGGCCGAGTCGCTCCTGTGGCGGGTGCCGCGGCGCGGCTGGTGGACGCGCCACCTCCTCCAGGTCGAGGAGGCGTCCCAGCTCGACCGCCGGGCCTTCCGGGCCTCGCTGTGGAAGCTCGGGTACCGCCAGGTGGACCTCGTGGGCGAGCCCGGCGAGGCCTCCTTCCGCGGCGGCGTCATCGACGCCTTCTCGCCCACCGAGACCCTGCCCGTCCGCCTCGAGCTCTTCGGCGACGACGTGGAGTCGGTGCGCTTCTTCGACCCCTCGACCCAGCACTCCCTCGGCCCCGTGGGCCGCCCCGTGCTCGTCCCGCCCCTGTCCGAGGCCATCCGCGACGAGGGCCTCCAGGCGCGCCTGAGGGCCGTGCTCGGGGGGGAGGGAGAGTTCGGGGACATCCGCCTCGAGGGCCTCTCGCAGGTGGGCGCGTACCCGACCTACGACACGGAGATCCGCCAGGACCGGGAGTTCTTCGCCGGCCTGCAGGAGTTCCTCGGGGGCGCGGCGTGGTTCGCCGTGGAGCCCGAGGCGTGCGTCCAGCAGGCGAAGGCGCGCGTCGACCAGTGGAACGAGAGCCACCGGACCCACCGCCGCCCCGCCTTCCTCGCGCCCGAGAAGCTCTTCCTGAGGGCCGCCGAGGTGCAGGCCCTCGTGGCGGACCCGCGCACCGTGCGGGCCGCATCCGCCGAGGGCGCCTCCGCCGCGAGCGAGCGCCCGCCGGTCTTTCCCGGCGAGCCCTACAAGTTCCTCGGGTACATCCGCGACCGCGTGGAGGCCGGATTCCGCTGCGTGGCGCTCCTCCAGGGGCAGGGCACGCTCGACCGCCTCGCCGAGATGGCCAAGGCCGAGGGCTTCGACCTCCTGCGCGAGCCCCCGCCGGGCGGCGAGCTGCCGCCGGGCTTCTACGCCGCCCTCGTGCCCGCCGAGGAGGGCGTGGTCTTCCCCGCGGCGCGCTGGCTCGCCGTCACCGAGCGCGAGCTCTTCGGGCGCGGCCGGGCGGCGCTCCCCGAGGCGCGCGTCCAGCACCGCGAGGCCTTCTTCTCGGGCCTCCGGGACCTCAAGCCCGGCCAGCCCGTGGTTCACGTGGACCACGGCGTGGGCCTCTACCAGGGCATCGAGACCCTCGTCCGCGAGGGCCTGCGCGAGGACTACCTCAGCCTCCTCTACGCGGGCGGCGGGCGCCTCCTGGTGCCCGTCCAGCGGATGGACCTCGTGCAGAAGTACGTGGGGCCCGAGGGCGTCATCCCGCCCCTCGACCGCCTCGGCGGCCCCGCGTGGAAGAAGGCCAAGGACAAGGTGCGCAAGGCCGTGCGCGAGATCGCCGACGACCTCCTCAAGCTCTACGCGAGGCGGCGCACCGTGGAGGGCTGGACCTACGGCTCCGACACCGCGTGGCAGGAGGAGTTCGAAGGGCAGTTCCCCTTCGACCTGACGCCCGACCAGGGCCGCGCCGTGGAGGAGATCAAGAAGGACATGCAGTCGCCCCGTCCCATGGACCGCCTCGTGTGCGGAGACGTGGGCTTCGGCAAGACCGAGGTGGCCATGCGCGCCGCCTTCAAGGCCGTGCAGGACGGACGGCAGGTGATGGTCCTGTGCCCGACGACCGTCCTCGCGCTCCAGCACGAGGAGCGCTTCGCCGAGCGGTTCGCGCCCTTCCCCGTCACCGTGAGGATGCTGTCGCGCTTCGTCTCGGCGAAGGACCAGAAGACGGTGGTGGCGGAGGCGAACGCCGGCAAGGTAGACGTCCTCATCGGCACGCACCGCCTCCTCTCGAAGGACGTGAAGCTCCCCAACCTCGGCCTCCTGGTGGTGGACGAGGAGCAGCGCTTCGGCGTCACGCACAAGGAGAAGATCAAGGCCCTCAAGACCCACGTGGACGTGCTCACGCTCACGGCCACGCCCATCCCGAGGACCCTCCAGATGGGCCTGAGCGGCATCCTCGACATGTCGCTCATCCAGACGCCGCCCAAGGACCGCCTGGCCATCCAGACCACCCTGCACGAGTTCGACAAGGAGCTCGTGCAGTCCGCCGTCCGGCGCGAGCTCGGGCGCGGCGGGCAGGTCTACTACGTGCACAACCAGGTGGAGACCATCGCGGCCGCGGCGCGCCGCATCCAGGAGTGGGTCCCCGAGGCCCGCGTCACCATCGCCCACGGGCAGATGGGGGAGCGCGCCCTCGAGGAGGTCATGCTCGCCTTCTTCCACGGGCACTACGACGTGCTCGTGTGCACGACGATCATCGAGAACGGCGTGGACCTGCCGAGGGCCAACACCCTCGTCGTGAACAACGCCCACGTCTTCGGCCTGTGCCAGCTCTACCAGCTGAGGGGCCGCATCGGCCGCTCCGACGTGCCCGCCTACGCCTACCTCCTCGTGCCCGAGGGGATGGTCCTGCGCCCCGACGCGGAGAAGCGCCTCGCGACCCTGCAGGAGTTCTCCGAGCTCGGCGCGGGCTTCCGCGTGGCCGCCGTGGACCTGGAGCTGCGCGGCGCGGGGAACCTCCTCGGCGCCGAGCAGTCGGGCCACATCGAGGCCGTGGGCTTCGACCTCTACCTGCGCCTCCTGGAGGAGGCCGTGGCGGAGGCCAAGGGCGAGACGGCGCTCGCCCCGGTGCGCTGCGAGATGAACCTCGCGCTCGACCTCTCCGTGCCCGAGGACTACATCGAGGACCAGAACCAGCGCCTCGCGCTCTACCGGGAGCTCTCCCTCGCGGGCGACGCCCAGGACGTGGCGCGCATCGCGGCGGACCTCTCGGACCGCTTCGGTCCCGCGCCGTCCGTGGTGTCGCGCATGCTCGACGCGGTCCGGCTCCGGCTGCGCGCGGAGCGCCACGCCATCCGGAGCGCGGCGCGCAAGGGCGACCGGCTCGTCCTCACCTTCGACCCCGAGGCGCCCCTAGACACGGCGGGGCTCGTGCGGTTCCTGTCCGCGAGGAAGGGCGTGCACCTCTCGCCGAGCGGCTCCCTCGAGATGGGCCTCGAGCGCGGGGAGGACCCCCTGCACCTCTTCGGCAGGGTGCTCGACGCGGCCGCGCCGTCGGAGGTGCACGCGTGAGGCGCGCGCTCGCGGCGGCGGTCCTGCTCGTCCTCGCGGCGGCCTCGTGCCGGCGCGACCCCGTGGCGCGCCTGCAGGGCACCCCCGACGTCCTCGCCGTGGTGGGACGCTTCACGCTCACGACGACGGACCTGAATCGGGCCCTCGCCTACGGCCAGGCCGGAGCCTCCGAGGACCCGTGGGTGAAGAGCCGGGTATGGGACGACCTCGTGGACCAGGTGCTCGTCCTCAACGACCTCTCGCCGGCCCCCGGCGGCGCCGCGGCACCCGAGCCCCTGGGCGCCCTCTCGGACCCCAAGGCCCGTGAGGCGGCCGCGGAGACGGCCCTCCAGGAACGTGTCTACGCCAAGGTGGAGGTGGGGCCCGAGCAGGTGGAGGCCTATTACCGCGACCACGCCGACGAGTTCGCGCGGGGCCCCGGCGTCCTCGTGCGCGAGATGCTCCTCCCGGGCCCCACGCAGGCCGACGACGCGGAGAAGCTCCTCAGGAGGGGCCACTCCTTCGTGGACGTGGCGCGCCTCTACTCCCTCTCGCCCCGGCGGGGCGCGCCCCAGTACTTCCAGTACGAGGAGCTGCCGGACTACCTCCGGCCCGTCCTCGAGAAGACGCCCCCGGGGGCGGCCACCGCGCCCATCCGCGTCACCGACAGCGCCTACCAGATCCTCTACCTCGAGGGCCGGTACAAGACCTACGCCGAGCCGCTCGAGGACGCG
Organism: Acidobacteriota bacterium; assembly: GCA_037440125.1. Taxonomy (GTDB): domain Bacteria; phylum Acidobacteriota; class UBA4820; order UBA4820; family DSQY01; genus JAKAJA01. The sequence goes on along the minus strand of JBBIUU010000008.1, from coordinate 25,002 downwards.
GCGCCGGAGATCCGGCTCCGCCTCACCGACGAGGAGGGGCAGCGGCTCCGGGAGGCCTACCTGGCGAAGCTGAGGGGACGCTTCCGCACGGTGGTCTTTTCGTCTAAACTACCCTTTGATTACCAGAAGGAGTCCCCATGAAGCGGTTGGTTTTCCTCAGTCTCGCGATCGTCATGGCGGCCCCGGTCCAGAGCCTCAGGGCCGAGATCGTGGATGAGATCGTCATCAAGGTGAACGACGCCGTGGTGACGAAGTCCGAGTTCGACAAGCGCCTGAAGAACACCCAGGACGGCATGCGCCGCGAATACAAGGGCCCCGACATCGAGCAGCGCCTCCAGCAGGTCCCCCAGTTCCTCCTGGAGCAGATGGAGGACGAGCTCCTCCTCGTGGAGAAGGCGAAGCAGATCTACCAGGTCGACGCCATCGTGGACGGGCAGATCGAGAACTTCATGAAGGAGAACAAGCTCAACACCAAGGACGACCTGGCCAAGGCCCTCGCCGGCGAGGGCATGACCATGGACGAGTTCCGCAAGCAGGTCCTCCTCATCTACGTGCCCGAGTTCATGAAGAGCCGCGAGATCCGCTCCCGGATCAGCGTGAGCACCGACGAGATCAACGCCTTCTACGAGAAGCACAAGGGCGACCTCTCCGGAAAGCCGCAGGTCCAGCTCCAGGAGATCCTCGTCCTCAAGAAGGGGCACACGCAGGAGGACGCCGCGGCGCTCGCGGCGCAGGTCAAGAAGGAGATGGCCGCGGGCAAGACCTTCGGCGACCTCGCGGCGCAGTACTCCGAGGCCTTCTCCAAGAACAACAAGGGCGAGGCCGGGTGGTTCAACGTCAGCGAGCTGAGCCCCGACATCGCCCATGCCGTGACCTCCCTCCAAGTCGGGGGCGTGACCGACCCCATCGCCACCTCCGCCGGCTGGTACATCTTCCGCGTGGAGGAGAAGAAGACCCCCGACGTGCCCTCCCTCGACAAGGCCCGCGAGGCCGTCATCCAGGCCATCAAGGAGGAAAAGTTCCAGGCGGCCTACAAAGAGTACATCGCGGAACTGAAGGCCCAGAACTACGTCCGGGTGAATCCGAAGTATCTGTAGGCGTGAGGCGCGAGGCGTGAGGGAGGCCGGGCCGCCGGCTCCCGGGCCCGCGCCATCCGCCTTCCCGGGCCGAAGACCATGCGCCTCGACGTCTTCCTGAAGAACACGCGCCTGATCAAGCGCCGGACGGCGGCCAAGGAGGCCGCCTCGGGCGGGGGCGTCCTCCTCAACGGGCACCCGGCCAAGGCCGGGCGCGACGTGAGGCCCGGCGACGTCCTCACGATCCTCGACGAGGACGAGGGCCCGCCCGAGCGAGTGAGAGTTCTCCAGGAGGCTCTGCGCCCCGTGCCCAAGGGCAGGGAGGCCGAGTTCTTCGAGCGACTCGGCGGGGGCTCCGGGCCGTGAGTCAGGGCCCCACCTACCCGTCGGGCTACGCGCTCGGCGCCCTGGAGATCCGCCCGGCGCTCGTCCTCGCGCCCATGGCGGGTCTCACCGACGTCACCTTCCGCCGCGTCGTGCGCCGCTGCGGCGGAGTGGGACTCGTGGTGTCCGAGATCCTCTCCTCGGAGGGGCTCGTGCGCGGCAGCATGCGCTCCGAGGAGTACCTGCGCATCGGCGCCGACGAGCACCCCGTGGCGCTCCAGCTCTCGGGCTCCGACCCCGAGCACATGGCCGACGCGGCCCGCCGCTGCGTGGAGGAGGGCGCGGACGCGGTGGACATCAACATGGGGTGCCCCGCGCACAAGATCACGAAGGGCATGTGCGGCGTGGCGCTCCTCCGGGACACGCGCGCCGCGGCGGCTGTGACCGGAGCCGTCGTGCGGGCCGTGAAGGTCCCCGTGACGGTGAAGATGCGCCTGGGGTGGAGCGATGAGGAGATCACCTTCGTGGAGGTGGCCCGCGCCCTCGTGGAGGAGGGCGTCGCGGGCCTCACGCTCCACGGCCGCACGAAAGAGCAGGGCTACTCGGGGCGCGCGAGCTGGGACCGCATCGCCGAACTGAAAGCCGCCGTCCCCGTGCCCGTCGTCGGCAACGGCGACGTGACCACGCCCGAGGCGGCCCTCGAGCTCTGGCGCCAGACGGGCTGCGACGCGGTCATGGTGGGGCGCGCCGCGGTGAAGAGCCCGTGGATCTTCCGCCAGATCGAAGACCTGCGCACGACGGGAAGCTACGCCACGCCCACCGTGAAGGACCGCCTGGACCTCATCCGCGACCACTTCGCCGACCTCATGGCCCTCGGTCCCCAGGGCCTCGCGCTCCACCGGATGAAGACCTTCCTCGGCAAGTACACCGCCGGCCTCCCCGGCTCCTCGTCGCTGAGGGGGTCGCTCGAACGGTACAAGACGCCGGGAGAGCTCCTCGAGGGGTTCGAGATCTGGGCCTCCGGCGTGCTTTCGGAAGCCGGGAGCGGGGAGCAGGGAGCTGGGGGCGGATAGCCTTTCTCCTTGTTCTGCAGCACTTCCGCTCGCGCCTCACGCCTCATGCCTCACGCCTTCCTCCATCGGGCTTCCCACGGTATACTTCCCCCCGTGCACGAGGGACCGATGACCGCCCACCCGCAAAAGATCCTGATCTTGGACTGCGGCTCGCAGTACACCCAGCTCATCGCCCGGCGCGTCCGCGAGGCGAGGGTCTACTGCGAAGTGGAGCCTTGGAGCCTCCCCCTCGAACGCATCCAAGCCTTCGGGCCGACGGGGATCATCCTCTCGGGAGGCCCGCAGTCGGTCTATGCCGAGGGTGCGCCGCGTCCCGACGCGGGTCTTCTGGAGCTGGGCGTGGCCGTGCTGGGCATCTGCTACGGCATGCAGTGGATGGCGTGGGCGCTGGGTGCCTCTGTGGCGCGCTCGGACCACCGCGAGTACGGCCCCGCATTCTTCACAGGCGCCGAGTCCTGCGCGCTCTTCCGGGGCATGCCCGGCTCCCAGCCCATCTGGATGAGCCACGGCGACCGTGTGGAGGGGCTCCCCGAGGGGTTCGCCATCGCGGGCTCCACACCGAACGCGCCCGTGGCGTCCTTCGAGAACCCCGCGCGGCGCCTCTTCGCCATCCAGTTCCACCCCGAGGTCACGCACACCGTCCAGGGCCGCGAAGTCCTGAGACGATTTCTGTACGACGTTTGCGGTGTGCGCGGCGACTGGACCATGGACTCCTTCGTGGAAGCCGCGGCGGCGCGCATCCGCGCCGAGGTGGGGCCGGAGCGCGTGCTCTGCGCCATCTCGGGCGGCGTGGACTCCTCCGTCATGGCGCTCCTCATCCACAAGGCCATCGGCGACAAGCTCGACCTCCTCTTCATCGACCACGGGCTCCTGCGCAAGGACGAGTCGCGTCTCGTGCAGGAGGCCTTCAGGGACAAGTTCCACCTCAAGCTCCGGGCGGTGGACGCCTCGGACCGTTTCTTCGCGGCGCTGAAGGACCTGAGCGACCCGGAGGACAAGCGCAAGGCCGTGGGCCGCACCTTCATCGAGGTCTTCGAGCACGAGGCGAAACAGCTCGGCGACGTGCGCTTCCTCGCGCAGGGCACCATCTACCCCGACCGCATCGAGTCCGCCGCCACCTCGGGCGCGGCGCAGGTCATCAAGAGCCACCACAACGTGGGCGGCCTCCCCGAGCGCATGCACATGAAGGTGGTGGAGCCCCTGCGCGACCTCTTCAAGGACGAGGTCCGCGCCGTGGGCCGCCTCCTCGGCCTCGACGAGGCCTTCGTGAAGCGCCAGCCCTTCCCCGGCCCGGGCCTCGCCGTGCGCATCCTGGGCGAGGTGCGGCGCGACGACGTGGGCATCCTCCAGGAGGCCGACGCGGTCTTCCTCCAGGAGATCCGCGCCGCGGGCCTCTACGACGCGATCGCGCAGGCCTTCGCCGTGCTCCTGCCCGTGCGCTCCGTCGGCGTCATGGGCGACGAGCGCACCTACGACCGCGTGGTGGCGCTCCGCGCCGTCACCACCGAGGACTTCATGACCGCCGACTGGTACCGCTTCGAGCCCGACTTCATCGCCCGCGTCGCCTCGCGCATCGTCAACGAGGTGCGCGGCGTGAACCGGGTCGTATACGACGTCACGTCCAAGCCGCCGGGCACGATCGAGTGGGAGTAGCTCGGCAAAGCACGCGAGCCGGAGAGCCGGAGAGTCGGTGAGCCGGCGAGAAGATAGAGCCGGTGATTCGGAAAGCCGGAGAGGCGAAGATGGGTCAAGGAATGGAAGACGAGAATCCGGATTGCCATCGATCTTTTCTCTCCCTTCTCCGGCTCCCCGGCTCCCCGGCTCGCATCGGGAAGGCTCGATGCTCTCCCCAGTAAAACTCGTAAGGTAGATAACAGGATGTCCGACAGGCAGTTCGTCCACCTCCACCTCCACACGCAGTACTCGCTGCTGGACGGCGCGTGCCGGCTGGACGACCTCGTGCACCAGGCGCAGGCGCACGGCTCGCCGGCCATGGCCATCACGGACCACGGCAACTGCTTCGGGGCGGTGAAGTTCTACAAGAAGGCCACGAAGGCCGGCCTGCGGCCGATCATCGGGTGCGAGGCCTACGTGGCCATGGGCTCGCGCTTCGACCAGGGCGCCACGGCGGGCGGCAAGCGGCCCTACCACCACCTCGTGCTCCTGTGCGAGAACGAGAAGGGCTACAAGAACCTCTGCAAGCTCGCCACGTCGGCCTTCCTGGAGGGCTTCTCCTACAAGCCGCGCATGGACAAGGAGCTCCTCCGCCGGCACAGCGAGGGCCTCATCGCGCTCTCCGCGTGCCTCGGCGGCGAGGTGCCCCAGCACATCCTCCGCGGCCAGAACGAGGAGGCCCTCCGCTCGGCCCTCGAGCTGCGCGAGATCTTCGGCGAGGGCAACTTCTACCTCGAGCTCCAGGACCAGGGCCTGCCGGAGCAGAAGGAGGTGAACGCGCACCTCCTCGACCTCCACCGCGAGACGGGGATCCCGCTCGTGGCGACGAACGACGTCCACTTCTTGAAGAAGGAGGACTTCGACGCCCACAACGTCCTCCTCGCCATCCAGATGAAGACCACCCTCGAGGACCGCAAGGCCTCCGGGAAGATGGCCTACAGCCCCGAGCACTACCTCAAGAGCCCGGCGGAGATGTGGGAGCGTTTCGGGCACGTGCAGGCGTCGCTCGAGAACACGGTGGCCATCGCCAAGCGGTGCCACTTCGGCTTCGACACCAAGTCCAAGCACTACCCCGTCTTCCAGGTGCCCGAGGGGGAGGGAACCAACTCCTACTTCGTGCGGGTGGCCCGGGACGGCTACCAGCGCCGCGTGGCCCAGGGGCTCCTCACGCGCCCGGGGAGCCGGCGGCAGAGCGACTACGAGGAGCGCCTGGATTTCGAGCTCGGGCTCATCGAGAAGATGGACCTCGCGGGCTACTTCCTCGTCGTGTGGGACTTCATCCGCTACGCGCGGGAGCACGACATCCCCGTGGGGCCCGGGCGCGGCTCGGCGGCGGGCTCCTTCGTGTCCTACTGCATGGGCATCACGGACCTCGACCCCCTGCGATACGACCTCCTCTTCGAGCGCTTCCTCAACCCCGAGCGCATCACCATGCCCGACATCGACATCGACTTCTGCATGCGCGGCCGCGGGCAGGTCATCGACTACGTGACGGGGAAGTACGGCCGCGACAACGTGGCGCAGATCATCACCTTCGGCGAGATGAAGGCGCGCCTGGCGATCCGCGACGTGGGCCGCGCGCTGGGCGTGCCGCTGGACAAGGTGGACAAGGTCGCCAAGAACGTCCCCGAGGACCTGGGCGTGACCATCGAGCAGGCGCTCGCCAACTCGCCGCCCCTGAAGGCCATGTACGACCAGGACCGCGAGGTTCGCGAGGTGCTCGACGTGGCCAGGCGCCTCGAGGGCCTCACGCGCCACGCCTCCACGCACGCGGCGGGCGTGGTCATCGCGCCCCACCCCATCACCGAGTACTGCCCGCTCCACAAGGGCAGCGGCGGGAAAGAGGACATCACCACCCAGTACAGCAAGGACGAGATCGAGTCCCTCGGCCTGCTCAAGATGGACTTCCTCGGCCTCAAGACCCTGACCATCCTCGCCGACGCCCTCGCGCTCATCCGCCGCTCGGGGCTCGAGCCGCCCGACCTCTCGGCCCTCCCGCTGGACGACGCGAAGACGCTCGAGCTCTTCGGGCGCGGCGACACGGACGGCGTGTTCCAGTTCGAATCGGGCGGCATGAAGGACATCCTCCGACAGCTCAAGCCCAAGCGCTTCGAGGACCTCATCGCCCTCAACGCGCTCTACCGGCCGGGCCCGCTGGACGCGAAGATGATCCCGAAATACATTGCCCGCGCCCACGGCCGCGAGGACGCTGCGGTCCCGCTCAAGGAGGTCGAGCCGATCCTCAAGGAGACCCTCGGCGTCATCGTCTACCAGGAGCAGGTGATGCTCATCGCCCACCGAGTGGCGGGCTTCACCCTGGGGCAGGCGGACACCCTGCGCAAGGCCATGTCCAAGAAGGATGCGGCGGCGATGCAGGTCCAGCGCGAGCTGTTCCTCGAGGGGTGCAAGAATCGGGGCGTGGACGTCAGGAAAGCGGCGGAGCTCTTCGACAACATGGAGACCTTCGGCCGCTACGGGTTCAACAAGTCGCACTCCGCGGCCTACGCGCTCGTGGCCTTCCAGACGGGCTACCTCAAGGCGCACTTCCCCACGCACTTCATGGCCGCCACGCTCTCGGTCCTCGCGGGGAACACCGACGAGGTCCTGAAGTACATGACCTCGTGCCGCGAGATGGGGATCTCCCTCCTGCCGCCCGACGTGAACGTGAGTGAGGAGGGATTCACCATCGAGGGCGGCGCCATCCGCTACGGGCTGAGCGCCATCAAGAACGTGGGCCAGGGCGCGGTGGAGGCGGTGCTCGAGGCGCGCGGCCGCGTGGGCCGCTTCGCGGATCTCTTCCACTTCTGCCGCGAGGTGGATCGCTTCCACGTCAACCGCCGCGTGCTCGAGAACCTGGTGCAATCGGGCGCCATGGACACCTTCGGCGTGCCGCGCTGGGACCTCGCGGCCTCCCTCGACGGGGCCATGAGCGCCGCGGCCAAGGCGCAGGATGACAAGGCCCGCGGGCAGGCGGCGCTCTTCGGCGGCGAGGGCTGGCAGGAGCCCGAGGTGCAGTACGCCAAGGGCGAAGTCTGGCGGGACATGGACCGCTTCGCCAAGGAGAAGGAGAGCCTGGGTTTCTACCTCAGCGGCCACCCGCTCATGGAGCAGGAGGACAAGCTGAGGCGCTACGCGAGCCACCGCCTCTCGGAGCTCGAGCGCGTGGCCGACGGCACCGAGGTCACGGTGGGCGGCGTCGTGGCGACTTGGCACCAGAAAAAGAGCAAGGCCAAGGGCGACATGTACGGCATCCTCGCCCTCGAGGATTTGGAGGCGCGCGTGGAGGCGATGCTCTTCTCGAAGGACAACGTCTTCGAGGAGTACCACGCCGCCATCGTGAAGGACGCGCCCGTCCTCGTGGTGGGGAAGGTGAGCCGCGACACCACGGCGGCCGAGGGGCAGAAGGCCAAGATCAAGGTCATCGCGAGCATGGTGGTGCCGCTCGACCAGGCGGACGACCGCCTCAAGCAGAAGGCCACGGGCGTCGTGCTGACGGTGCCAGCCCTCCTCTGCGAAGAGGATTGGCTCGTGGGGCTCGACCAGCTCATCCGGAAGCACGAGGGGCCGCTCTCGGTCTACCTCGACGTGGTGGACGAGGGCCGCGGCGTCTCGCGCGTCGCGCTCGGCGCGCAGCAGCGCATCCGCGCCGGCGAGCCCTTCCTCGAGGACGTGGCGGGCCTGCTCGGCAAGGGCCGGGTGCAGTTCCTCTTCCGGCAGCAGGGCCCCCCGCCGAGGGACAGGAGAAGGTGAGGCCATGAAGGACCCCCGCGATTTCGAACGCCCCATCCAGGAGCTCGAGGCGCAGATCGAGAACCTCACGCTCTTCGGGGAGGGGAAGAACCGCGACAAGGAGCTCGCCTCCCTCCGCAAGAAGCTCGAGAAGACGCGCAAGGAGGTCTTCGCCAAGCTCACGCCATGGCAGACCGTGCAGGTGGCGCGCCACCCGAAGCGCCCCTACGCCCTCGACTACGTGGCGGGCCTCTTCACGGACTGGCAGGAGCTCCACGGGGACCGGCGGTTCGCCGACGATCCCGCCATCGTCGCGGGGTTCGCGCGCTTCCACGGCAGGCCCGTGTGCGTCATCGGCCACCAGAAGGGGCGCGACACGAAGCAGAAGATCCACCGGAACTTCGGCATGCCCAAGCCGGAGGGCTACCGGAAGGCGCTGAGGATCATGCAGATGGCGGAGAAGTTCCGCCTGCCCATCCTCACCCTCATCGACACCCCCGGCGCCTACCCCGGGATGGACGCCGAGGAGCGGGGCCAGGCGGAGGCCATCGCGTACAACCTGGAGGTCATGGCCCGACTCCGCACGCCCATCATCGTGACCGTGACGGGCGAGGGCGGCAGCGGCGGGGCGCTCGCGCTCGGCATCGGCGACCGCGTGAACATGCTCCTGTACTCCATCTATTCGGTGATCTCGCCGGAGGGCTGCGCGGCCATCCTGTGGAAGGACGCCGCGCAGGCCGAGACGGCGGCCTCGGCGCTCAAGCTCACCGCGCCCGACCTGTTGAGGCTCGGGCTCATCGACCGCATCGTGGAAGAACCCCTCGGCGGCGCGCACGTGGACCCCTCGGCCGTCTTCTCGGCGCTCGACGTGGTGCTCCAGGAGGAGCTCGAGGAGCTGTCGTCGCTGGGGCCCGAGGACCTCTTCGAGTCGCGCTACCAGAAGTTCCGCGCCATGGGGACCTTCACGGAGGAGGTGGCGGCGCCTTCGGAGCCGTGAGCGTCCGTTGAGCCGTCTCCCCCAGCGACAGATGCCTTTCTTGGGACCGGAACCGCGCTCCAGCTTGACAGCGTCGGGTGCCTGACCTATGGTACGCGCATAGACGCCCGGGGGGGCGGGGACCGGAACGACGATGACCCTCTACCAAGTCCAGATCGACAGCCAGTCAAGGCCCGTGTACGCCTCGTGGGAGGGCCCCACGATCATGCGCCAGACCCCCTGCATCGTGCAGACCGAAGCGGGGGAGACCTACGGCCAGGTGCTGGAGGCGCGCAACTTCCTCCAGGGGTGCGCGGCGCAGGGCCAGGTGCTCCGGCTGCTCCGGCTCGCGGGCGACGAGGACCTCAAGCGCCGGCAGAAGCACCGCGCAGTGGAGCGCGAGGCTTTCATCTACTGCCGCGACCAGGCCAAGGCCCACCGCCTCGACATGAAGCTCGTGCAGGCGCACCTCTTCTTCGACGAGAGCCGCCTGCTCTTCATCTACACGTCCGAGAACCGCGTGGACTTCCGCGAGCTCGTCCGGGACCTCGCGCACCGCTTCCACATGCGCATCGAGATGCGCCAGGTGGGCGTGCGGGACGAGTCCCGCCTCCTCGGGGGTTACGGCCACTGCGGCCGCCCCCTCTGCTGCGGCTCCTACTTGCAGCAGTTCTACCCCATCACCATCCGCATGGCGAAGGACCAGGGGCTCAGCCTGAACCCCGCCAAGATCTCCGGCCGGTGCGGACGCCTCATGTGCTGCCTGAAATACGAGTGCCCCTCCAAGAAGCCCGCCGGGGGCCAGCAGGCGCCCCAGGGCGGCTGATCCACCCAGGAGCCGACATGCCAGACCGCAAGCTCATCCGGCCCAACCTGCGTGACTACAAGGGCGCCCCCCGCGAACCGCGGGAGGTCCGCGAGGTGCGCGAGGCGAAGGCCGAGGACGGCGGCGCCGGGTCCAGCGCCTTATCTCCCAGCCGGCGCAAGCAGGTTCCCCCGGAGCAGACCAACGCCGAGAACTTCTACTACCTCAAGCAGATGGGGGCCAAGACGCCCCTCGTGGTGGTGCTCACCGACGGCGAGGAGCTGCACGGCTGGATCGAGTGGTACGACCGCGACTGCCTGAAGATCCACCGCCTCAACGAACCCAACCTGCTCGTCTACAAGCACTGCATCAAGTACATCTTCAAGGAGCGCGAGGCATGAGCCGTCCGAAAGTCGTCATGACGGTGGGCGATCCCGGCGGGATCGGCCCCGAGATCCTTTGGTCCATCCTCCAGCCGGGGGACCTCCAGGACATGGCCGAGATCACCGTGATGGGCCCCCTCCGCACCGTCCCCGAGGCGCCCAAGGGCGTCCAGTGGGAGGACGTGGACCTCCCGGCCCTCCGGTTTCACAAGCGCCCGCACCCGGACAACGGCCGCGTGTCGCTCCTCGCCCTCGAGGAGGCCTGCCGCCGCATGGAGGCCAAGAACGGCGACCTCCTGGTGACGGGGCCCGTGTCGAAGGAGGCGATCCGCCGCTGCGGCATCCCCTTCTCGGGCCACACCGAGTACCTCGGGCAGATGTTCTCCTCCAAGCCCTACATGGTCTTCCTCACGGGCTCCACGCCCGTGGCGCTCCTCTCCACCCACCTGCCGTTCCGGGACATCGCGCCCTCCATCACGCGGGAGGCCCTCGAGGGCTTCATCCGCGGGCTCGCGCAGGCCTGGCACCGCCAGCTCAACTCCCGCCCGCGCTTCCGCGTGGCGGGCCTCAACCCCCACGCGGGGGAGGGCGGCCTCCTGGGCCGCGAGGAGCGCGAGGCCATCGAGCCGGCCATCGAGGCGCTCATCGCCGAGGGCATCGAGGTGGAGGGTCCCATCCCCGCGGACAGCCTCTTCCTGCGCTCCGACGGCCCCGACGCCATCGCCGTGGCGCTCTACCACGACCAGGGCATGATCGCCGCCAAGATGATGAGCCGGGGGCACGCCGTGAACTGCACCCTCGGCCTGCCCTTCCTCCGCACGGCGCCCGACCACGGGCCGGCCTTCGACATCGCCGGCCTGGGGACGGCCGACCCGGAGAGCCTCCGCCGCGCGGTCGAGGAGGGGTTGGACCTGCTCAAACGAAGGCGTTAGCCGTGAGCGGTGAGCCGTAAGCCGATGAAGAAGTGGGGATTGGGTCTCCATGTTTTGAGGTGATACGGCCACTTTCGGGTGTTAGCGCGTCGTTGAATTGGCAGTTCGTCGTTGGGCTTCTTTCTTTTCTGCTCACCGCTCACCGCTGACCGCTCACGGCCTCTAAGGGGACCCCCATGCTCGACCTGAACCGCATCCGCACCGAATCCGACGCCGTGAAGGCGGGGCTGGCCCGCAAGGGCGTGCCCGCCTCCGAGGTGGACGCCGTCCTGGAGCTCGACGAGCGGCGCCGCGAGGCCATCGCCCGCGCAGAGGCGCTCAAGTCCACGCGGAACGAGGTGAGCAAGCAGGTGGGCCAGCTCAAGAAGCAGGGCGCCGACACCTCCGCGGTCCAGGCGGAGATGCGGGCGGTGGGGGAGGAGATCGCCGCCCTCGACCAGGCCGCCGCGGAGGCGGAGGCCTCCACGCGCGACCGCCTCCTCCGCATCCCCAACCTCCCCTCCGACGCGGTCCCCGACGGCGCCGACGAGACGGCCAACCGCGTGGAGAAGGTCTGGGGCGCGGCGCCCTCCTTCGCCTTCGAACCGAAGGCCCACGACGAGCTGGGCGTGGCCCTCGGCATCCTGGACTTCGAGGCGGCGGCCAAGATCAGCGGCGCGCGCTTCGTGGTCTACCGCGGGATGGGTGCGGCCCTCGAGCGGGCCCTCGTGTCCTTCATGCTCGACCTGCACACCCGCGAGCACGGGTACACGGAGGTCCTGCCGCCGTACCTCGTGAAGCCCCACGCGCTCGAGGGGACGGGGAACCTGCCCAAGTTCGAGGCGGACCTCTTCAAGGTGGACGACGGGGCCTTCTACCTCATCCCCACCGCCGAGGTCCCCGTCACGAACCTCCACCGCGAGGAGATCCTCGAGGAGGCCCGGCTCCCCGTCCGCTACTGCGCCTTCACGCCGTGCTTCCGCTCCGAGGCGGGGTCCTACGGCAAGGACACCAAGGGCATGATCCGGCAGCACCAGTTCCACAAGGTGGAGCTCGTGAAGTTCGCCCTGCCCGAGAGCTCCTACGATGAGCTGGAGGGGCTGACGTCCGACGCCGAGGCGGTCCTCGAGGCCCTCGGACTCCACTACCGCCGCGTGACGCTCTGCACGGGCGACATGTCCTTCACCTCGGCCAAGACCTACGACCTCGAGGTGTGGCTCCCGTCCCAGGGCAAGTTCCGGGAGATCAGCTCCTGCTCCAACTTCGAGGATTTCCAGGCGCGCCGCGCGGGGATTCGGTTCAAGCCCGCGGGCGGTGGCAAGCCGCGCTTCGTCCACACCCTCAACGGCAGCGGCCTCGCCGTGGGCCGGACCCTCGTGGCCATCCTCGAGAACTACCAGCGCGAGGACGGGAGCGTGGTGATTCCCGAGCCGTTGAGGCCGTACCTGCACGGCGTGGAGGCCGTCGGGCCCTGATTAACGGGCTTGAGTTGGGTTTGGGGGCGAAATCTCTCTGCGGCGTCGCGCGTAACATCCTGATATCAATCATGATAAATGTCATATGCGCGGGCCATTTCCTCACCGTAAACAGCAGCCGGGGAAAGATGTGTCCAAATAGACACAACCCTCACGGAAGCAATGCAGTCCTCCGGTTGGGCGAGGACGCTCCGGGGCTAAGCCGGATAGGCTTCCCGGGAGGCGGCAAGATACGTGGCGGAAGCGACACAAAGGGGGCGCGGGGGGGTTGACACGTCGGAAAGTCATTTGCTACCCTACCTGACGTGAGAGTCGAAAGGAGGTGGTATAGCGTCCTTTTGAGAACCGCAAAGTCTTGGGAGGTAAAGCAAATCTTCGGAGGTTATGGAGGTGAAGATATGAGGCATATCGTGAAATGGAGTGCCCTGTTCGTGCTGGCGCTCGCTCTGTCCATGACTGCGTTCGCGCAGCAGGGCGGCGGCCTGCAGGGACGGGTGACGGATGAGGCTGGCCAGCCGGTCATCGGCGCCATGATCCAGGTGACGGGCGTGACCCTCGCGGGTTTCCAGGGCGCCGCCACGGACACGACGGGCAACTACGTCATCCCCTTCCTGCCCGTCGGCACTAACTACCAGGTGAAGGTCGAGGCCCCCGGCTACAACAGCGTGGTCCGCAAGGGCGTCAGCATCCCGCTGGGCATGACCATCAGCCTGCCCTTCGTCCTCAGCCAGGGCAAGACCGAGATCGTGGTCACCGCGGCCGCCCCGCTCATCGACGTCAAGAAGACCGAGGTGGGCGCGAACGTGTCCGACAAGATGATCAACTCGATCCCGCTGCCCCGCGGTTCCGACGCCATCGCCTTCCTGGCGCCCAGCGCCGTGACCTCGGGTCTGGCCGGCACGCCCTCCATCGGCGGCGCGTCGGGCCCCGAGAACTCCTACACCGTCAACGGCGTAGACGTGACCGGTTCGGGCGATGGCCTCAACCTCACGTCGCTGAACTTCGACTTCATCGAGGCCACCGAGGTCAAGACCGGCGGTCTCGACGCCGAGTACGGCGCCCTCATGGGCGGCAACGTCAACTCCATCACCAAGAGCGGCGGCAACGAGTTCCACGGCGGCCTGTTCATCTACTACTTCGACGACAGCCTCGGCGCTGCCGAGCGCGCGGTCAACAACCCGACCGTGGTGAACTACCGCTCCTCCTTCAAGCAGTACGACATCGGCGCCAGCCTGGGCGGCTACTTCGTGAAGGACAAGCTCTGGTTCTTCGTGGCCTACGACTACAACAAGACCGAGACCGGCAACACGGCCAACGGCGGCGACGCCAACGTGTTCGTCAACGGCGGTCAGTCCTACTCCTGGGCCCGCGGCACCGGCTACACCAACAAGGAAACGGATCCCCAGTGGGCCCTCAAGCTCACCTGGAACATCAACCCCAACCACAAGCTGGCGTTCACGTACTTCGGCAACAACGACAAGTTCACGGGCTACCGCAACCTCGGTAACCCCGGGCCCGTCGCCTCGCCGTACCAGGACAATCTCGACAACTACGCCCTGAGCCTCCAGTGGAACGCCACCTGGACGCCCAAGTTCTTCACCGAGGTCGTGGTCTCCAAACGCAGCACGACCGAGGACATCTACTCCACCAACCAGGCGGCCCAGGACAACTGGGGTTACTACTACCGCTACGGCTCGGGCACCTACGCCGGCTACCAGGTCCGCCCGGTCGACGGCGTGACGTCCATCCCGCGGCAGTGGCTCATCGATCAGGGCGACACCAACTACTACTACTACAACCCCATCACCCGGGCCATCGACCTCTCCTCGTCCGGGTTCACCCCCTCGCTGGGCGGCCGCACCTACAGCTACACCGACGACGAGAACACCCAGGTCCGCATCAAGGGCACGAACCTCTTCAACGCCCTCGGCCGTCACGAGCTGTCCTACGGCTTCCAGTACTACGACATCAAGTACGACTACGACTTCAACTACACCGGTCCGGGCTGGACCGAGCTCGCCCCCGTGGATCCCTTCTACGGCCGCACGACCCCCGGCGGCGCCGTCATCCGCTGGCAGTACACCACCTCCGGCAGCGTGCCCTCGCACTACCTGTACCGCGCGCAGGGCTTCATGAACAACAACGCCAAGAAGACCAGCCAGAACTACTACGCCTACTGGGCGCAGGACAACTGGAACCTCACCGACTACTTCATGCTCAAGCTCGGCGTCCGCCTCGACCAGATCCACATGAAGGGCGGCAACAACAACATCAACGTCCCCTCGACCTTCGCCGATCCCTCGATGGCGAACGGCCAGGCCCGCACCGTCAACATCAACGATATGTGGGCGCCCCGCATCGGCTTCACGTGGGACATCGCGCACAACAACAAGAGCAAGCTGTACGGCTTCTGGGGCCAGTACTACGAGCGCATCCCGAACGACATGGCCATCCGCGCTCTGACGGACGAGTACTTCCACTTCTCGTACTTCATGGACGCCGGCCTCACTCAGCCCTTCCAGCCGGCGAACCCTGGGTACCACTACACCTACGGCCTCTACCCGACGCAGATCACGAGCGGGCCCAACGGCGGCGGCCTCAAGGGCTCCTACAACGAGGAGACCATCCTCGGCTTCCAGTACGAAGTGGCCCCCGACTTCACCCTCGGCGTGCGCGGCATCTACCGCAACCTCGGCCGCGTCATCGAGGACATCTCGGTGGACGGCGCCTCCACGTACATCGTGACCAACCCCAACAACTGGACCAACGTCTGGGTGCCCGATCCGTTCGGCCGCGTCAATCCCGACGGCTCCCCCTGGCGCTGGCGCTTCCCCACCCCGGTCCGTATGTACAAGGCCCTCGAAATCACCGCCGAGAAGCGCTTCTCCAACCACTGGATGTTCCAGGGCTCCTACGTGCTGTCCCGCCTCGAAGGAAACTACGAGGGTCTGTTCTCGAACGACAACGGCCAGCTCGACCCGAACATCACCTCCAAGTACGACATCCCCTCCCTGCTCGTGAACGGCTACGGCCTCCTGCCCAACGACAGGACCCACGTGCTGAAGCTGTACGGCGGCTACTTCTTCGAGAACATCCCCCTCGAGCTGTCCGGCAACTTCCAGCTCCAGAGCGGCACGCCGATCTCCAAGCTGGGCGCGGATGACGCCTACGGCCTGAACGAGGGCTTCTGCACGCCTCGCGGCACCGCCGGCCGTACGCCCACCACCTGGACGTTCGACCTCGGCGCCCAGTACACCTTCAAGATCTGGAAGAGCAACCTCGCTCTGCGCGCGGACATCTTCAACCTCTTCAACAACCAGGTCACCACCCGCGTCGACCAGACCTACAACACCGCCAACACGGCGGACGCCCAGAACTACCCGTACTTCAAGATGGAGACGGCGCACCAGGCTGCTCGCCGCATCCGTCTGGCCATCCGCTGGACCTTCTAGTTCCGGCGCAAGGAGAGTCACAAGGGGAGCCCCGGGGAAACCCGGGGCTCTTCCCTTTCCCCCCCCAGCTGGAATACGCCCGGACACCCCTTTCCGCGAGCAGGCCAGGGGGGCTTGCACCCCAGGCAAAATTGTGTTAGATTTCTCGGGCTTGCCCGGGAGACCGGGCGGGCGCCGATGTAGCTCAACGGTAGAGCAGCTGATTTGTAATCAGTTGGTTGGAGGTTCAAATCCTCTCATCGGCTCCAGTAGTCAGCTAGCAACGCGGCCATGCTGACAGGAGACCGGGCCCAGCAGAAGCGGCCCATAACGCTCCAGGTGGAGGGGTTCCCGAGTGGCCAAAGGGAGCAGACTGTAAATCTGCCGGCCGTGCGCCTACGTAGGTTCGAATCCTACCCCCTCCACCACTTACAAATTGGATGAGAGTTTAGAGTTTAGGGTCTGGAGAAGAAGACCGAGCGCCTCCTCTCTCAACCCTCAACTTTCAACCCTCAACGGATGTTGCGGGTGTAGCTCAGTTGGTAGAGCATCAGCCTTCCAAGCTGAGGGTCGCGGGTTCGAATCCCGTCGCCCGCTCCAAATGGAACGAGCCGGAGAGCCGGGGAACCGGAGAGCCGGCGAGGAGTTGAGGAAGTGAGGAAGTGAGGAAGGAATAAGGAAGGACGACGGAAGGCGATGCGGTTTCATGGGCCTCCCTTCCTAACCTCCTAACTTCCTAACCTCCTGACTTCAGACGAGGCCCGCGTAGCTCAGTCGGTAGAGCGCATCCTTGGTAAGGATGAGGTCACCAGTTCAATTCTGGTCGCGGGCTCCACTCGGTTCGAACGCCGGCGGAAGGCCGGAGGAACGATAGACGGAAGAAGGTAGGAAGCCGAAGATGTCGAGCGCAGCGTCCGGGCGGACCAAGCCTCACGCCAACATCGGGACCCTGGGCCACGTGGACCACGGGAAGACCACGCTGACGGCGGCGATCACGCGCGTCCTTGCGGCGGCGGGCCTGGCCCAGTTCACGGCCTACGACCAGGTCGACAAGGCCCCCGAGGAGAAGGCGGGGGACATCGGCATCCACACGGCCCGCGTCGAGTACCAGACGTCCACGAGGCACTACGCCCACGTGGACTGCCCGGGTCACGCGGACTACGTGAAGCACATGGTCACGGGGGCGGCGCAGATGGACGGCGCCATCCTCGTGGTGTCCGCCGCGGACGGGGTCATGCCCCAGACGCACGAGCACGTCCAGCTCGCCAAGCAGGTGGGCGTGCCGCGCCTCGTGGTCTTCCTCAGCAAGGCCGACCAGGTGGAGGGCGAGGAGCTCATCGGCCTCGTCGAGAAGGAGGTCCGCGACCTCCTCGCCACCGAGGGCTACCCCGACGCTCCGGTGGTCCGCGGGTCCGCCCTCCAGGCGCTGAGCTGCGGCTGCGGCCAGCGTAGCTGCCCAAAGTGCGGTCCCATCCTGGCGCTCCTGGACGCCTGCGACGCCCATATCCCCGTGCCCGCAAGGGCCGTGGACAAACCCTTCCTCATGCCCGTGGAGGACGTGTACGAGCCGGCCTCCGGCGGCGTGGCGGTGGCGGGCGTCGTCGAGCGCGGCCGGGCCCGCGCGGGCCAGGAGGTCGAGATCGTCGGCCTGGGCGGTACGCTCAAGGCGACCGTCGCGGGCGTCGAGATGTTCCAGCGCGCCATGGTGGAGGCGCAGGCGGGCGACCGCGTCAGCCTCCTCCTCGTCGGCGCGGACCGCGGCGGGATCCGCCGGGGCCAGGTGATCGCCGCCCCCGCGGCGGCGGCCGCCCACAGGAAGTTCAAAGCGGAGGCCTACACCCTCGCCAGGGAAGAGGGGGGCCGCCAGTCGGCGTTCTTCAAGGGGTACCGGCCGCAGTTCCTCATCCGGACGGCGGACGTGGCGGGCTCGGTCGAGCTCCCCGCGGACCGCGAGATGGTCCTGCCGGGCGACAACGCCGCGGTGCAGGTGGAGCTGGAGGCGCCCGTCGCCCTTGAGAAGGGGCTCCGGTTCGCCATCCTGGAGGGTGGCCGCACCGTCGGAGCCGGTACGGTCACGGAAATCGTGGAGTGAGCGATGCGGGACATCATCCAACTGCAGTGCAGCGCCTGTAAGCGGCGCAACTACAGCACGACGAAGAACAAGAAGAAGCAGCAGGGCAAGATGGAAGTGAAGAAGTACTGCCCCTTCTGCCGTTCTCACCAGGTCCACAAAGAGGTGAAGTAGTCCGGAATGCAGGCGAGTAGCTCCAACTGGTAGAGCGCCGGTCTCCAAAACCGGATGTTGGGGGTTCGAATCCCTCCTCGCCTGCCAACTTCTTGCCGATTACCCAGGAGAGGCACCCGTGAAGTTTCTCGATTGGTTCAAGCGGTTTCCGGTGTTCCTGAGGGACGTCCGGCTGGAGGTCAAGAAGACCTCCTTCCCGAGCCGCAAGGAGGTCACCAACACGACCCTCGTGGTCGTCGTGGTCGTGGCCATCTTCGGCGTGTACCTCTGGATCGTGGACCAGTTGGTGTTCAGCGGCCTGCAAAAGATCTTCTCGGTATTCCGTTGAGCGAGACCATGGACGAGAACCCGAACCCGACCCCGGATCAGATCCCGGCCGAAGGCGCCGCCGAGGCGCCCGCGGAGGCCTCCGCCGCGGCCGAGGTCCCGTCCGGTCCCGAGAAGCAGTGGTTCATCATTCACACCTACTCGGGCTTCGAGAACAGGGTCAAGGAGAGCCTGCTGAACCGCATCGAGGCCTTCGGGCTCCGCGAGCTCTTCGGCGAGGTCATGATCCCCACGGAGAACGTGGTGGAGGTCCGCAACGGCAAGAAGCGGGTGTCCACCAAGAAGTTCTTCCCCGGGTACGTGCTCGTCAAGATGTTCATGACCGACGAGACGCAGCAGGTGGTCCTCAACACGCCCAAGGTGACCGGCTTCGTGAGCACGGAAGCCCTGCGCCCCGAGGAGATGGACCGCATCCTCGGCCATATGACGCGGGCCACCGAGGCGCCCAAGCCCAAGTACACCTTCGAGTCGGGCGAGAAGGTCAAGATCATCGAGGGCCCCTTCTCCTCGTTCCAGGGCGTGGTGGACCAGGTCAACACGGACCGCTCCACGTTGACGGTCCTCGTCACGATCTTCGGCCGCTCCACCCCGGTGGAGCTGAACTTCCTCCAGGTGGAGAAGCTCTAGGAGCGCTTTGGGCTGGCGGCTGAGAGCTGACAGCTGACAGCTTTGATTAGGGAGATTTCCCGCTATGGCCAAGAAAGTAGTCGGTGAAGTTAAGCTGCAGATCCCGGCCGGGAACGCCAACCCCGCGCCGCCCGTCGGGCCGGCCCTGGGCCAGCACGGCGTGAACATCATGGGGTTCTGCAAGGAGTTCAACGCCAAGACCAAGGGGCAGGAGGGGTTCATCATCCCCGTGGTGATCACGGTCTACGCCGACCGCTCGTTCACCTTCATCACCAAGACGCCCCCGGCCTCGGACCTCCTCAAGAAGGCGGCGGGGATCGCCAAGGGCTCGGGTGAGCCCAACAAGACCAAGGTGGGCCGGGTCACCAGGAAGCAGGTCGCGGACATCGCGAAGCAGAAGCTCCCCGACCTCAACACCAAATCCTTGGAGAGCGCCGAGCGCATCATCGCCGGTTCGGCCCGCAGCATGGGCCTGGACGTGGTGGAGTAAGGAGCGGGTCATGGGCAAGATCGGAAAGAAGTTCAAGGCGGCGGTGGCCATGGTCGAGGCCGGCAAGGAGTACGGCCTGACCGAGGCGGTCACCCTCGTCAAGAAGGCGGCCTTCGCCAAGTTCGACGAGACCGTCGAGGTCTCCATGAACCTGGGCGTCGACCCCAAGTACGCCGACCAGATGGTCCGCGGCACGACGGTCCTCCCCAACGGGCTGGGCAAGTCGGTCCGCGTCCTCGTGGTGGCGCAGGGCGAGAAGATCAAGGAGGCCGAGGCGGCCGGCGCGGACTTCGCCATGGGCGACGACGCGGTGGCCAAAATCCAGGGCGGCTGGCTCGACTTCGACGCCATGGTGGCGACGCCGGACATGATGAAGGAGGTCGGTAAGCTGGGTAAGGTGCTGGGCCCCCGCGGCCTCATGCCCAACCCCAAGCTCGGGACCGTCACCTTCGACGTGACCGCCGCCGTACGCGACCTGAAGGCGGGCAAGGTGGAGTTCCGCGTCGACAAGACCGGCATCATCCACTGCCCCGTGGGCAAGAAATCGTTCGAGGACGCCAAGCTCGAGGAGAACCTCCACGCCCTCATCGACGCGGTGGTGAAGGCCAAGCCTTCCGCCGCGAAGGGCAAGTACCTCAAGAGCGCGTACCTCTCCACCACCATGAGCCCCAGCGTCAAGCTGGACGTCTCGGGATACTAGGGAGGTCGCCGTGAACCGCGCCGAGAAACAGGGAACCATCAGAGAGATCCAGGAAGTCATCGAGCAGAACGGGGCGTTCTACCTCGTCGACTTTAAGGGCCTCAAGGTGAAGGACATCAGCGCGCTGCGCGACCGGGTCCGCGAGAACTCCGGCCACCTCAGGGTCGTGAAGAACACGCTCCTCAAGAAGGCCGCCGAGGGCACCGGCCTCGCCGGCGCCGACGAGTGGATGGAGGGCCCGACGGCCCTCGCGTGGTCCCCCTCGGACCCGATCCCGCTCGCCAAGGCCCTCGTCACCTTCGCGAAGGAGAACCCCAACCTCAAGGTGAAAGGCGGGGTGGTGGACGGCAAGGCGGTCGACGCCACGGGCGTGGAGACGCTCTCCAAGCTCCCCGGCCTCGACCAGATCCGCGCCGGGCTCATCGCGCTCCTGCAGGCGCCGGCGACCAAGCTCGCCACCCTCCTGCAGACCCCCGCGAGGAACGTGGCCGTCTGCCTGTCGGAGAAGGGAAAACAGTCGGAAGGTTGAACCTGAACGTGTCGTGGTAACCGCTTGAGGCTCCAGGTCGTAAACCGGAAGAGCTGAGAGCTGAAAGCTGACCTCTTAAAGTCGTGAAGAAGGAGTTTCCAAATGGCTGACCTGAATGCGATCGTCGACCAGCTGAGCGCCCTTTCCGTCCTCGAAGCTGCCCAGCTCAGCAAGATGCTTGAAGAGAAGTGGGGCGTCTCCGCCGCCGCCGCCGCCCCCGTGATGGTCGCGGCCGGCCCCGCCGCCGCCGCCGCCCCGGCCGAGGAGAAGACCGAGTTCGACGTCATCCTCAAGGCCGCCGGCGACAAGAAGATCGAGGTCATCAAGGTGGTCCGCGAGATCACCAGCCTCGGCCTCAAGGAAGCCAAGGACCTGGTCGAAGGCGCTCCCAAGACCCTCAAGGAGGCCGTCAGCAAGGACGAGGCCGAGTCCATCAAGAAGAAGTTCGAGGAGAAGGGCGCGACTGTCGAGATCAAGTAGCTCGTCTGGTCGTTTCGGCACCTCAGGGCAGGGCGCATCCGGCGTACCCTGCCCGTGTGCCTTTTCCTTCTCGCTCCCCGCCGCCGGCCCCCGAGGGGCCGAAGGGCGGGGCTGACGAGCTGAGAGAGCGATCCGGAGGCCGGGCGGCAGATCCCCCACGATGCCGGCAGCCCGTGACCCCAAGGCGGCCCTTCTTACCGGACGCGAGTCTTGATCAGGGATCTTGAGGAGATGGCCCGATGCCCAAGACCATAGATGTCGGGACGCGAGAGAGGCTCGAGTTCTCGCGCATCGAAACCACCATTCCCATCCCCAACCTGCTGGACCTGCAGCGCGAGTCCTACCGCCGGTTCCTGCAGATGGAGCTCCTTCCCGAGGAGCGCGAGAACGTGGGCCTCCAGGAGGCCTTCCGCTCCGTGTTCCCCATCAAGGACTTCCGTGGGGAGTGCGCGCTCCACTTCGTGGACTACTCGCTCGGGGACTGGCAGTGCCGGTGCGGCTTCGTCAAAGGCCTGGAGCACCTGCGGCAGACCTGCTCCCACTGCAAGGGCCGCGTCATCGTCCTGGACACCCACGTCCGGGAGGTGCAGTGCCAGCACTGCGGACAGATCCAGAAGCTCGACCTGCCCAAGTGCCCGCACTGCGACGACGTCGTGAACCTCCGCGTCCACGCCGGCGTGGACGAGTGCCAGGAGCGCGGGATGACCTTCGGCGTGCCGCTGAAGATCAGGGTCCGCCTCGAGGTCTACCAGAAGGACGCGGGCGGCCAGCCCTCGGTCCTGGACATCAAGGAGGAGGAGGTCTTCTTCGGCAACATGCCCCTCATGACCGACAAGGGGACCTTCATCATCAACGGCACCGAGCGCGTGGTCGTGAGCCAGCTCCACCGCTCCCCGGGAGTGTTCTTCCAGACCAACGAGAACCGCACCGAGTGGGTGTCCAAGATCATCCCCGCGCGCGGCTCGTGGGTCGAGCTCGAGCTGGACGCCAAGGGCCTCCTGCACGTCCGCATCGACCGCAAGCGCCGCTTCCCGGCGACCGTGTTCCTCCGCGCCCTGGGCCTGGGTGAGAACAGCGCCCTGCTCAGCCGCTTCTACCCCGTGGACACCTTCAAGGTCAAGGACGACAAGATCCTGATGGCGGTGTCGGACCGCCTCCACCTCTTCAGCGCCGCCCAGACCGTCAAGGACGGCCGGGAGGCGGTGGTGGAGGCCGGCAAGAAGATCCGCCGCAGCCAGATCGCGCGCCTGAAGAAGATGGGCGTCGAGAGCGTCCTCATCGACCACAGCGAGCCCACGGACATCTACGCCTTCAAGGACGTGGTGGACCCCGAGACCGGCGACGTCCTCGCCGAGGCCGCGCAGACCATCGACTTCGCCAGGGTCTTCGAGATGGCCAAGGCCGGCGTCACCTCCCTCGAGGTGATCCTGCCCAAGGCCACCGACATCGGCGTGTCCCTCCTCGAGACCATCACCCGGGACGTGTGCAAGAACCAGGAGGACGCCTACCTGGACTTCTTCCGCAAGGTCCGCCCGGGCGACCCGGTCACCCCCGAGGGCGCGAAGAACTTCTTCAACCTCATGTTCTTCGACGACAAGCGCTACGACTTCTCCCGCGTGGGCGCGCTCAAGTTCCTCACGAAGATGCACCCGCAGGACTTCCGCTCCCTGGGCAAGAAGCAGCTCACGGAGGAGCTGGACCGCCGCCGCACGCTCACCCTCGAGGACTACTGCGAGATCGTGGAGCACCTCCTCAAGCTGCCCACGAACCCGACGGCCCTGGACGACATCGACCACCTCGGTAACCGCCGCGTCCGCTCCGTGGGCGAACTCCTCGAGAACCAGATCCGCATCGGCCTGGCCCGCATGGAGCGCGCGTCCAAGGAGAAGATGAGCGTCTACCACAACCTCGCGACGGCCATGCCCCGCGACCTCCTCAACGCCAAGCCCGTGGTGGCCTCCATCCTCGAGTTCTTCGGGTCCAGCCAGCTGTCGCAGTTCATGGACCAGACGAACCCCCTCTCCGAGATCACGCACAAGCGCCGCCTGAGCGCCCTGGGCCCCGGCGGCCTGAGCCGCGAGCGCGCCGGGTTTGAGGTCCGTGACGTCCACACGAGCCACTACGGCCGCCTCTGCCCCATCGAGACGCCCGAGGGCCCGAACATCGGCCTCATCAGCTCGCTCTCCACCTACGCGCGGATCAACGAGTACGGCTTCATCGAGTCGCCGTACAAGAAGGTCGAGAACGGCCGCGTCCTGAACCACTACAGCATCACGTACCCCGGCGAGAGCCGGTTCGCCCTCGGCGACGTGGTGGTGGAGGAGGACTTCAAAGCCGAGATCGCGCGCTGCAAGAAGGCCCGCAAGAAGGTGCCCCGCGCCACTCCCGCGGCCTTCTACCTGACCGCCTGGGAGGAGGACCGGTACATCATCGCCCAGGCCAACGCCCAGCTCGACGAGCGGGGCTACATGGTCAACGACAAGGTCCAGTGCCGCAAGGCGGGCGAGTTCATCCTCTCCCAGCGCGAGACCATCGAGTACATCGACGTCAACCCCAAGCAGCTCGTCTCCATCGCGGCGGCGCTCATCCCGTTCCTGGAGCACGACGACGCGAACCGCGCGCTGATGGGCTCCAACATGCAGCGCCAGGCCGTGCCGCTCCTGCGCCCCGAGGCCCCCGTCGTGGGCACGGGCATGGAGCTGGTGGTGGGCAAGGACTCCGAGTCCACCATGGTCTGCAAGCGCGGCGGCATCGTCGACCTGGTGGACGCCAACCGCATCATCGTGCGCGTGGGCGGCGGCGAGGAGGGCCAGGAGGCCTTCGACTTCGGCGCCGACGTCTACCCGCTCACCAAGTTCCAGCGCTCCAACCAGAACACGTGCATCAACCAGAAGCCCATCGTGAAGGTCGGCCAGCGCGTCAACGGCGGCGACGTCCTCGCGGACGGGCCCTGCACCGACGGCGGCGAGCTCGCCCTCGGGCGCAACGTGCTGGTGGCCTTCATGCCCTGGCGCGGCTACAACTACGAGGACGCCATCCTCCTGAGCGAGAAGCTCGTCAAGGAGGACGTCTACACCTCGATTCACATCGAAGAGATGGAGATCGAGGCCCGCGACACGAAGCTGGGCAAGGAGGAGATCACCAGGGACATCCCGAACATCTCCGAGTCCTACCTCCGCGACCTGGACGAGAGCGGCATCATCCGCATCGGCGCCCACGTCAAGCCAGGCGACATCCTCGTGGGCAAGGTCACGCCCAAGGGCGAGACCCAGATGACCCCCGAGGAGAAGCTCCTGCGCGCCATCTTCGGCGAGAAGTCGGCCGAGTACCGCGACGCCTCCCTGCGGTGCCCACCCGGCATCTCCGGCGTGGTCGTGGACGTAAAGATCTTCACGCGCCGCGGCGGCGAGAAGGACGAGCGCACCAAGTCCATCGAGCAGGAGTACGTGGACCGCATGGACAAGAACCTCCGTGACCAGATCCGGATCCTCCGCGAGGAGAACCGGAAGAAGATCACGGACCTCCTCGTCGGCACGGTCACCGCCGCCCAGCTCTACGACGACATCACGGGCGAGGAGCTGCTCGACAAGGGCGAGGAGCTCACGGCGCAGGCGCTGTCCTCCATCCGCGCCGAGGCCCTGCCGAAGATCCAGATCCAGGCCAAGTTCAAGGACGAGAAGCGGCGCATCGGCGAGATCGAGGAGCGCACCAAGCGCAAGATCGAG
The DNA here is from genome assembly GCA_037440125.1 of Acidobacteriota bacterium. Classification (GTDB taxonomy): domain Bacteria; phylum Acidobacteriota; class UBA4820; order UBA4820; family DSQY01; genus JAKAJA01. Next base: position 22 of record JBBIUU010000008.1, on the reverse strand, counting down.
GTCCTGGAGCAGGAGTTCCGGG
>JBBIUU010000007.1:54482-59681 GCA_037440125.1 Acidobacteriota bacterium | reverse complement strand
AGTTCTGCGAGAACCTCAGGGGGCTCCTGCGCTGACGGTCGTTAGAAGTCAGACGTTAGAAGTCAGACGGTAGACGTCAGACGTGAGACGTTAGACGTGAGACGTCAGACGTGAGACGTTAGACGTGAGACGTTAGACGTGAGACGTTAGACGTTAGACGTTAGACGCAGGACGTCGGGCACCAAACACTAAACACTAAACACTAAACACTAAACACCAGCTTGCGTGCCGCCTGTCCCCAAACGTCGAGCGGCCGGGCCAAGCAGGCTGCTGAGAAACTCTCATAGGTCGCGTTGCCTGCGCCACGGCCCTGGATGCAAGGCGTCGCGACGCCGTCGATGTCCCTGCACATCGTCTAGGAGCGACAACGCAGCAGACGGGGCCGCGCCGCGGCAACCCTTCGGGCGCAAGGGATTGGGGGCCATCTGCGTTGTTGCGGCTCCTAGAAAGGGAATCCACCCTGTCGTCGTCGCCGCGCCTAGCATCTGACCCCCAAGCCTCTTGCGCGCGGCCCGTGCGGGTTTTTCAGCCGCCTGCTAACGCCCGGCCGCTTCGCGTCGGAGTGGCTGGATGAAGGCCACTCCTCTCGGAGGTGGCTCTCTCGCCTCGGTTCTAGAACTTCAGCTGGAACGTGAGCTGCCAGCGGTGGTCGTCGGGAAGCGTGTCGAAGCGGCCGGAGGGCTGTCCCGCCCAAGGCTTCGTGTGGTTGATCACCTGGTAGTCCAGGACGAGCGCGCTCGTCTTCCAGAACCACCACGCGAACCCCACGTCGGTCATGTTCTGATTGTCCTTCTTGTTGACGAGGCCGATGTTGGTGTTCGTGTCGAAGTGGTCGTACCGGAAGAATGCGCTCAGGCGGCGGTTGCCCGGGAACTTGGCCTCGACGAAGTAGGAGTAGCCCTGCGCGGGGGCCGCCGGCAGAACGGCGTCGTGGCTCGTCGTGTCCAGGAGCGTCCCGGCCGCGTTGCCGTCGCCCTGGTAGTAGGTGTAGCTCGCGTTCACGTACTTCGACTCGTAGGTGAGCGCGCAGATGTTGATGTTGTAGTCGGGGGCCTGGCGCGGCGGTGTGACCGCGTTGTTCTGGGGCTGGTTGCCCAGGCCGCGGACGCCGGACCAGTGGACCTGCAGCCCCTCGAGACCCCTGACGTGCTCGCCGAAAGGCCGGAGGCTCAGGCGCCACTCGTAGGCCTTGTTCTGGTTCTTCTCGCCCGCCGTGTAGCCGCCGCCGTTGTAGAAGCCCAGGCTCCACGAGCCGTAGCGGCCCGCGAACTGGTCCTGAACGGTTTTGCGGTACGCCTCGCTCATGAGGGGACCGAGGTTGGACCCGCCCTTGACGCCCAGGTCGGCGGAGCCCCAGATGCCGTTGCGGTCGAGGAAGGTGGGCTCCACCATGCGGTACCGGTTGTAGGCCTCCTCCATCTCGATCCACGGTGTCTGGACCATGCCCGCCACGAGGTAGGGCTGGTTGAAGAGGTCGCTGCCCTTCCAGTGGAAGTAGGCGTAGGCGTACTTCATGCGCACGCTGGTCTGCCCGAGCGCGTCCGCGTAGACGTCGGGGGTGATGCGCGCCAGGAGCCAGGGCGTGAGCTCCTTCTGCACGTCGATGTAGCCGCGCTTGAGGATGAAGCGGCTGTAGCTCGCGGTCTCGTTCTTCGTCCCCGAGGCGAAGTTGTAGTTCTGGAAGGAGTAGAAGATCGTGCTCCCCACCTTCAGGCCTTTGAGAGCATCGGGCACCGCCGACGGGGCCTTCCTGACCTCGGCCGTCACCTGTTGCTGGACGTCGGTCTTGACGACCGCCACCTGCTGCTGGACCTCCTCCTCGGTGACGGAGCGCTCCGCGGCCCTCTGGATGTTGTACTCGGCCTGCACGGAGCGGGCCTCCTCGAGGGTGATGACCTTCTTGTTCACGAGGATCTTCAGCAGGGGGTCGAGCCCCGCCATCGGGTCGGGCGCCTGCGCCAGCGCTGCCGTGCCGGAGGCCAGGAGCATCGAGGTTCCGAGGACCAGAACAAGGATCGCACTCGTCGCAGCGCGCATGACGTCTCCTCGAAGTGGGCTCACGAGATGGAATTGAGGACCTTGTCGCGGTCGGCCTTGGGCAGGGGCAGGCTCGTCCCCACCTCGTTCACGACCTTGGTGCCGTCCTCGGACAGACAGAAGCGGATGAACTCGAGCACGAGGCCCGAGGGCTTGCCCTTCACGAAGAAGTAGTTCTTCCTCGCCACGGGGTACGTGCCCGCCTCGATGGCCTTCACCGCCGCCGCGCGGTCTCCCAGCAGCTCAGAGGGCTCCGCCGCCCCGCTTCCATCACCGTCCAGGGGCACGAGAGCCACGCCCGGAAGGACCTTGCCGTCCCGCCCGAAGACGTAGCTGAAGTTGGCATAGCCGAGGCCCACGGGGTCGCGTTGGACCGTCTCGAGGACGCCGGGGTCACCGTAGATGCCCACGCCCTTGAGGTCCTCCTGCTTCTTGCCCAGGTAGGCGGCCCAGCTCGCGGCCGCGCCGCAGGAGTCGGAGCGCGTGTAGACGTGGATGGGGCGCTTGGGCGCGCCGGCGAGGACCTGGTCCCACGTGGCGGCGGCGCCCGAGAGGTACATGTCCTGAAGCGCCTGCCTCTTGAGGCCCTTCTTCTGCAGCTCCGGGAGGAGCGGGTTCTTGACGCTCACCACGCCGAAGACCGCGTCGTGGAGGACGAAGAGGGGCGTGATGCCCTTCTGCAGCTCCGCCGGGTCGGGGTCGCGTGACACCATGCCGATGTCCACGAGGCCCGCGATGGCGTCCGCGGCGCCCTTGCCCGCGCCGCCCGCGGAGACCTCCACCTTCACGCCGGGGCGCGCCTTCTCGAAGGCCGCGCCCCAGGCCACCGCCGTCGGGTAGATGGCCCACGCGCCGGAGAGGGTCACCGTGCCCTTCGCCGGCGGCTGGGCGGCCGCGCAGAGGCCGAAGGCCGCCAGGACCGCCGCCACCAGGATGATCGCAAAGGCTCGTCGCATGCTTCCTCCTCGATGAAAATGACCCACTTTGGGGAGTGCGAGGCTCCTATGGCACTCCTGTAGCACTCACATTAGTGATAGAAAGACTCCTTGTCAAGCTCGGGCAGGGAACAGGAACTGAGAGGACTCTCGAGGGTCGTTGAGGGCCTTTAGGGCAGGGGTGCGCCGCCGACCATGCCCCGGGTCTTCTCGAAGATCTTGGCCGCGATGAAGAGGTCCACGAGGACGGGGTCGAGCATGCCGTCCTTCACCTCGAGCTTGAGGATGTCGAGGGCCTTCTCGGGGGGCACGGCCTTCTTGTAGGGGCGGTCGCTCGCGGAGAGGGCGTCGAAGATGTCGGAGACCGTCATCATGCGCGACTGGATGGGGATGGCTTCCGAGGACACCCTGCGCGGGTAGCCGCGTCCGTTGAGCTTCTCGTGGTGCCCGTAGGCGATCCCCGGCACGCCCTTGAGCTCGGGAGTCCAGGGGATCTTCTTGAGGAACTCGTAGGTGTGCGTCACGTGACTCTCGATCTCGAGGCGCTCCTCCTCGCTCAGGCTGCCCTTGCGGATGGAGAGCACGGCGGCCTCCGCGGGCTCGAGGATGGGGTGCTCGGCGCCGTGCCGGTCGCGGAAGGTGGCGAGGGCGATGGCCTGGAGCGCGGAGAAGTCGCCCTCGGGAAGCACCGTGGGCTCGTTGGAGCGCAGGAGCACCTCCTCCACCCGGTCGATGTCGCGCAGGGCCGAGTGTAGGGAGGCCTCCATCTCCTCGAGGGCGGCCGGCTGCGGGTCCTTCCGCATGAGGAGGTCCACCTTACGCAGGAGCGCGTCGCGCTCGGCGTAGAGGCGGGCCATCTCAAGGCGCGCGAGGATCCGTTCGAGCTCGAAGGGGTAGAGCTTCTTGGCCTTGACGAGTACGTGTTCGCGCACGCCGACCTTGCCGAAGTCGTGGAGGAGCGAGGCGTAGCGGAGCTCGCGGAGCTGCTCGGCGGTGAAGCCGTAGGGCGCCAGAGGGCCCGTCTCCGTGCGGTCCACGACCTCCGCGAGCTCCACCGTGAGGGTCGCCACGCGAAAGGAGTGGCCCGAGGTCGTCGGGTCGCGCTGCTCGATGGCCGTGACGGAGGCTCGGACGAAGCCCTCGAAGAGCTTCTGGATGTTCTCGTACAGGCGGTTGTTGTCGATGGCCACGGCCGCGAGGCTCGCCACCGTTTTCATGAGGCGCGTGGAGGCCTCGTCGAAGGGGAGGACCTCGCGCTCGAAGTCCGCCGGGGCGAGCAGCCTCGCGGAGGGGTTGTGCTTCCGATTGATGAGCTGGAGGACCCCCGTGATCTCCTCGCGCTGGTTGGTCATGGGCAGGACGAGCTGGGACATGGTGCGGTAGCCGATCTCCTCGTCGTAGGCCCGGTTGAACCGGTACGGCGCCGAGCGGGGAATCTCGTAGGAGTCGTCGATGGTGAGGGTCTCGCCGGTGGTGGCGACGTAACCCGCGAGGCTCGAGGTGGAGATGAAGAGCTCGGTCTCCTTGAAGGGGATGGAGACGGAATCGTTCTGGACCGCGGCGAAGAGGAGGCGCTGGGCCGGGCCCTCCTCCTCGGGGATGACGAGGTAGAGGCTCCCCGCATCGCAGCCCGAGAGGAGCAGGGCGCGCGACAGAATGAGGGCCAGGAGCCGCCGGTAGTTGTGCTCCGACGAGAGGGCCAGGCTCACTTCGGTGAGCTGGTCCAAGATGAGCGACTGCGCGTCGTACTCCTGACGCAGGCGGCTCAGGGCGAGCGGCATGGCGAGGCTCGGCCACCGTGTCGCCAGGACCCGGCAGAAGGCGTCGAAGGTGCGGGCGTCGAGGCGGAGCCACCCCTCGGGAAGGCCCTCGCCGTCCCGAAGAACCACCACCGCCGTCCCCGGCTGCACGACCGCGGGGTCCAATTCTCTGGCGTTCGAGAGCAGGATCACCGTCACCATCCCCTCGTCCGCCGGTTCCGGAACGAGATCCTTCAACGGCGCCAGCCGCACTCCCTGGAGTGCCGAGAGGGAGCGGAGGAGGTCCGTGCCCTCCAGGCTGGCGGCGTGCCTGACGACCAGGAAGACGGGGCGGGACGCAGCGTTCATGGGCGTATTGTGGAACACAAGGGGGGAGGTGTCCATGGGGAGACGGGAGACGTCAGACGAGAGACGTTAGATGTGAGACATGAGGCGCGAGGCGCGAGGCGTGAGGCATGAGGCGCGAG
>JBBIUU010000007.1:2497-54382 GCA_037440125.1 Acidobacteriota bacterium | reverse complement strand
CATGAGGCGCGAGGCGCGAGGCGTGAGGCATGAGGCGCGAGTCAGGAGACACCAGACACCAGAGACCAAGGCGCCCGCGCCCCTTAAAAAGAAGGGCGGGGGGCGGCTGGGAGACCGCCCCCCTGAGGGGTGTGGATGGGAGGTGAAACGGGGAGTTACCAGACGGCGGTGAAGGTGCTCCTGCCGCCGTCGGGGTTGACGAAGGTGAAGGTGGTGGGCTGGCCCTTGGGGACCGCCGCCTTGAGGGACGAGCCGCCCTTGAGGACCACCTTGGTGTTGGACTTCCACTGGACCTGGCCCCAGGGCTGCGCGTCGGAGCCGATGGTTACCTGGATGCCGCTCTGAAGATTGAGACCGCTGAAGGTGAGTCGGAACGGGTTGCCTGCCTTCGCCATGGCGGTGGCCACCGGGGGCGGCACCGTGACCGTGATGTCGGGAGCGTTCTGCGAGGTCGTGTCGCCCGTCTCGTCGGCGATGGTCAGCTTGGGCGTGTAGACACCCGCGCGGAGGTAGGCGTGCGTGGCCGTGGGGCCCGTCCCCGTACCGCCGTCGCCGAAGTCCCAGGCGTAGCTCACGGTGCCCTGGCCCGTGGCGGTGGCGACGAACGCCACCTGCAGGGGCGCCTGGCCGGACTCGGGCGCGGCCTGGATCGAGTCGATCGAGAGGCGGGTGCATCCGGGGAACTTGAAGGAGCCGATGCGGGTCGTCCAGTTGCCCAGGCTCGACGTGGCGTAGTACTCGGTGGTGTACCAGAAGGTGCAGTCGTCGGTGGGGTCCACGCTCAGGGTGCTGTAGTCGCCCCAGCGGGAGCCCTCCCAGAGCTGGGAGCCGCCGCCCGCCATGAGGCTCGCCTCGCCCTGACCCACGACGCCCAAGGGGTCCGAAGTGGCGTGGCCGGCGAAACGGATCGAAGGGTAGGTGTTGCGGCCCGAGACGCTGTAGGCGAGCGCCACGTTGCCCTTGCGGTCCAGGTTGACGCTGCCCATCCAGCGGCTATCGGCGTCGGGGGCGTAGGTGCCCTCCTGGTAGACCTCCCAGCCCGAGCCTGCGTCGCGGAACTCGTACCAGCGCACACCGCCGTGGTCCGTGCCGTCCACGTCCACCGTGTGGTTCACCACCATGGAGGCGTAGGTCGGGAACTGCCGGTAGTGGAGGCGGTACATGAGGCGGCTGGATATGGCGTCGAGGCGCGAGGAGGTGGCTTTCTGCCGGATGCAGTAGCGGTCGCCGCCGCACATGTCGTAGTCGAAGGGAGACACGGGAATGAACTGGTCCGGCTGGCCGTCGAGGCCGATGGTCGAGGCTTCGGGGTTCGCCCAGTCCACGTGGACGTTCCAGAGCGAGAGCCCGTCTGACTCGAGCTCCATGAGCGGGCAGGGCGCTCCCCCGACGGGCTGCTGGGAGCCCTGGAGGTGGGCCGGCAGGAGGCTGAAGAAGTAGGGGTTCACCAGGCCGAGATCCCAGCGGATGCCGTCAACCTGGCCCTCCGACGCGCCGCTCAGCAGCGCATCCCGGTTCAGGACGACGACGCCCGCGCCCGCGTAGTTCCCCTGGCTGGCGTAATCGAACTGGTTGAAGGTGATGTAGTAGCCGTCGGGCCAGACGCCCATCTTCGGGTAGTCGTTCATCATCGTGTCGGACCACTTGAACCAGTAGCGGTACCACGAGCCCATCGGGTCGGGCGACGTGGAGACCGCCACGTACTGGTAGAAGGGGCCGCGGCCCGCGTCGACGTTGGGTAGGACGAACTGGCTGATGACCCAGCGGTCGGCGTAGCGGTCGTAGAGGACGATGGGGTCGCCGTTGTTGCAGGAGTCGCACGGCCCGTTCATGCCCTGCCAGATGGTGTTGCCGGGGATGGGCGGCAGGAGGATCTCGCCCGTCTTGCTGAAGACGCCCAGGGTGACGTTCACCCACTGGACGTAGTGGTTCGGCCCCACGTCGCCCTCCGTGTCGGGCGGGATGTAGCCCACGACGTTGGGCTGGCCGTCGAAGCTCTGCAACGGCGCGGGCATGGCCTCGAGGCCGTCGCGGGTCTGGACGAGCGGGTCCACGACGGCGCCCTCGCGGAGGTTCCTGGCGGGGAAGCGGTCCTTGTTCGGGACCTCGTGGAGCGCCTCGTTCTCCTCGTCCTCTCGCTCCGGCATGGGCAGGGGCTTCATGTCGCGCAGGGGCGGGGAGACGTCGGAGAAGTGAGCGCAGACGACCTCGGGCCCGAAGGCCGGATGGCCTGGGATTTTCACGGAGGGGGTGGCGGCAGCGCTCCCGCCGGGGGCGGCGGCGAGGACGGTCATCCCCCCCAGGGCCGCCGCGAGGATCAGGGTCTTTGTCACAAGAGCCCGCATGGGCTACCTCCCAAGATGGACCTCGCTCTCCACGAGGGTGGTGCAGGGGGCGGGCGGTGCGCCCGCCCCCCTCGGAAATCGCTGCGTTTACCGCGTGAAGCTGTAGGCGTTCGACACGCCGCCGTCGGGGTTCACCACCGTGATCGCCACGGCCGTGCCCTTGGGCAGCTGGCTCTTGAGGCTGTCGCCCTTCTGCTTGAGCTCGGTGCTGCTCACGTAGACCTGGTTTCCGTTTGCCGTGGCGCCGTTGATCTTCACGACGCAGCCCGGCTGGAAGTTGGTTCCAGCAAGCTTGACCTTGAAGGGGTCGGAGCCCTTGGTGACATTGAGAATAACCGGCGGCGCGAAGGCCGTCACGGTGCCCGACGCGCTGGCGGCGGTGCCGCGGGAGTCGGTCACGGTGAGGTGCCAGGTGTACGTGCCGGCGGCGGCGTAGATGTGGGTCGCGGGGTTGGTGTTGGCCGTGGCCGAGTCGCCGAAGGTCCAGGCGTACGTGAAGGGCGCCACGCCGCCCGTGACGGTGGCGGTGAAGGTCACCGGCAGGGGCGCGTTGCCCTGCGTGGGCGTCACGTTGACGGTGGCGGAGGGCGCGACGTAGGGCACGAGGGTGAAGGCGCCGGCGTCCGAGAAGGTCAGGTAGGAGCACGCGTCGCCCTCCACGCTGTCCGAGGAGAACGCGAAGATGCTGTGCGCGCCGTTGGCGGTCTCGGTGCTATCCCAGGTCACGCTGTACTGGCCGAAGCTGTCGGTGCTGGTCGCCGTGCCGAGCAGGGGTCCGGTGGTGGGGAGGACGTTGGCGCCGGGCACGAGGGCCGGGTCGTCCGCGGCCACGTCGAGGTAGAACTTCACCCACTGGATCGGCAGGCCGGCGGGGCTCGTGACGCGGGCGGCCACGCGGAGGGCGCTACCCGTGGGCACGTTGCCCGTGGGGGAGGTCACGGTCTCGGAGGGCCCGTGGAAGTGCACGGTGAAGGGGAAATCCGAGGTCTGGGCCCGCTTGCCGACGGCGTTGGTAGCGAGGACGAAGAAGCTGTGGCCGCCGTCCGAGAGGCCGAGGGCCACGGGGTCGATGGTGAACTGGGGACCGGGGTAGTCGGAGGGCGGGTTGGTAAGGACCGTGACGAGTTTGGCGTCCACGTAGAGCGCCACCTGCGTGATGCCAGAGGCCGGCTGCCCAGCCGCGTCGATGTTGGCGTAGCAGTCGTTCCACATGATGTTGAACGTGATCGGCGAGCAGACCGCCCAGGTGCTGCTACCCCCCGTGCAGGCGTCCACGCTGGGCTGCGGCGGGTCGACGTTCCAGAACGAGTAGCTCGTGGGCGGCACGTTGGTGCGGAACTGCTCCTGGCCGGACATGCTGACGTAGATGGAGCAATTGGCCGTGTCGGTGCCGTCGGCCGTGGCCCAGATGCTCGAGCCGCTCCCGCAGGCGTCCTGGGAGGCGTAGCCGTAGATGGTGTCCAGGTCCTCGGTCCAGGTGAGGGTCTGGGTCGTGTTGGGCGGGATCTCGCCGACCCACGTCTCGCTCACCGGGCCCCAGTAGAGCTTCACCAGACGGCAGGGCGAATCGGAGGTCTTGACGGTGGCGGAGAAGGTGGTCACGCCCTTGAGGAGGTAACTGCCGTCCGACGCGCCGGGATAGGTGTACTTCGGGTAAGCGTCCACGGACGTGATCTGCAGGTCTTCCCAACCGGGCTGGACGGATACGCCCATGACACCGTACTGCCCGCCCGCGGCCCAGATCCAGCCGTTGCCCACGGCGAGGCCGCTGAGGATGGCGTAGCCGTTGTTGGTGAGGAAGCGGGGGAAGGCCCACGTGTTGGGGGGGGCGAAGGTGGGGGCCTGCGGGTTCGTGCCCACGTCGATGGTCCCCACCGCGGTGCCGGTGTCGATGCCGCTCACGAGGATGCCGTCCTGGACGTTTTCGAGGCCGATCCAGCCCTCGTACGTGGGGTTGTAGGCGGTGTTGCCCCCGGTGAGGAAGGGCGTCGTGCCCTCGGTGCTCAGGGTGATGACGCCGGGGAACTGGCCGGTCATGGGCTTGGCGTAGATGGGCCGCAGGTAGGCCGTGGGGAAGAGCCCGAAATTGTAGTCCACCGGCGCGGCGTCGAGAGCGTAGAGGTAAGGGCCGTTGGCGGCGATGTAGTTGACGGCGACGGTGCCGGTTCCCTCGTTGTCGCCGTAGGGCGCGAGGGCGATGGCGTCCACCGCGTAGTACTCGTAGCCGGCGGGGTTCGTAGCCCCCGAGACGTCGAGGAGCTGGACCTTGTCACCCTCGGCGGTCACGAGGAACGTGTTGAGGGGGTAAGCGGGGTGCCTGAAGATCTTGAGGGACCGCACGCCCGCGCTGCCCGCGGCGGGCAGGGAGGCGAGGCCGACGGGCGATGTGGCGGTGGTGTAGTCGACGATTTCCACGCCGGCCGTGGTGCCCACGTAGAGCGTGTTGTTCTTGCATGCGAGCGCCGTCACCGGGGCCCCCGGCGTAAAAGTAGACCCGGCGATGGACGCCGGATGGGTCTTGTCGGTGACGTTGAGGGCCCAGATCTTGGCGGTGCCGTCGGTGACGTAAGCGGTGTCGCCGTCCGTCGAGGTGGCCAGCACGGTCACGGGGGAGCCCTCCAGGGCGCCGACCTGGACCGGGTTCATGCCGTTGGAGACGTCGAGCACCGCCATGCCGGCCGATCCCTGGGGGACGAGGAGATAGTTGCCCGTGAGGACGGGGTTCTGGGATGTGCCGCCGGTCCAGTAGTGGCCAGACTCGGGACCGGACAGGCTGTTGAAGAAGCGAGCCCCGCGCGTCCGGCAGGCGCCCACGCCCTTGCCCGTCGCGGCGTTCCAGCCCATGTCCAGCATGGACTCGGAGCCGCCCGAGCCGGTGTAGTCACCGAGGGTGACCGTGGTGATGGGTTCACCGAGACCGGCGGGCATCTGGTAGACGTGGTCCTGATAGGTCCCCATCACGACGTTGCCGCCCGGTCCGGGGTACCAGGCGATGGGATCGTCGCCCGACCGCGTGAAGGTGGTGGTCAGCGTGGCCGTGGCGGGGTTCCTGTAGTCCGGGACGTTGTACTCGCTGACGGACATGCTCTCGGCGGGAGGCGGAAGGGGCTTGCCGAACATGATGTAGAACCAGCCGTCGATGTCGGGGTTGTAGCTCCAGAAGGGCCGGCTGTTCACGTAGAGGGTGGAGCCGACGGCGAGGAGCTCTCCGGCGTTGCCCGTCGTGTCGATGTTGACGGTGCCGAGGACGGTGAGGTTCTGGTTGCAGTCGGGAGTGCTGATGTCCACGAAATAGAGCTTCTTGGCCGGGCGCCGGCCGGTCGGGTTCCTGATGGAACCGCCGGAGGCGACGGCGACGGTGCCGGGGCTCGACGGGATGGTGACGCTGGAGAGGGACAGGGTGCCGAAGAAACCGCCAGGCATGGCGCCGCCGATGAAATTGAAGGCGGAGTCGAAGACCAGGATCGAAGAGACGCCCCAGCCCCCGAAAAGCCAGTCATCGTTGATGGCCGCGATCCTGGAACCGTCGGCGCTCCATGCGAACTGGCGGTACCCCTGCCAGGCGCCGGCGTCCAGGATGGAGAGAAACTTGGGGTTCGCGGGATCGGAGACGTCGAAGGTGTACCCGTACCAGATGCCGTGGACGAAGGCCTGGGTGCCGTTGATGTAGATGTGGATCGGGATGTCGCCGAAGGAGAAGGCGACGGGGTGCGTGGGATCGGAGGCCTTGGCGAAGTAGAGGCCGAGCTGGGAGCCCCAGATCGTCACCGTGCCGTTGGTGGCGGAGGCCAACGTTGGCCCGCCGTTCCAGTAGACGTTCTCATAGCAGATGCTCTCGAGGGAGTGCGGGGCGATCCTGACGCCGGAGAGGGTCAGCTGCTTCTCGACCATCCTCGTGACGGGGAGCTCGAAGGGGACCTTGGGGAGGTGCCGGAGGTCGAGCTTCTTCTGTTCCAGGAGGGACCGCATCTGGTCCATGACCTCGGGGGAGAAGAGCCCGCGGCCGTCGTTCGAGGACCGCGGGGGCTGGGCCGCGAAGAGCGAGACGCCCGTGAGGAGCAGCGCCCCGGCCAGGACGGCCGTCAGGATCGTTCGTGTGACCCGACAAGATCTCATCGTCACATCCTCCTTTGCTGTTGGAACCAGGTACCCTTCAGTATTCCCTGATCGATTCATCGAGCCCGCCTTCCCGGCGGGCACCCTCAAGACCGGCCTGCCGCGGCGAAGCTCTCCCGAACTTCGCCGAGCGCGGCGGCGTCGTCCACCGGTGCGGCACGGAGCAGCCGCTCGATGTAGGGCGAGGCCCCCTCGACCCTGGCGCCGCCCAATTCGAGGAGCCTCACCGTCGCCAGGGCCGACTGTTCGGCGAACCGGAGGCCGGTGAGGTCCAGCCGGATGGGGCCCTCCTTGCCCGACAGCACATCGCGGAGGGTCCGCGCGCTCTCGGGGGAGAGCCAGCCAGCCACTTGAATGACCGAGGTGCCGCCTTCGCGGTGCGTCGCGATGGTCGCCTTGATGGCCATGGGTCAGGACCTCCCCTCGGCCAGAGCCGCGACGGGATGCCCGGGCATCCGTACGGGCACCAGGGGCGGGTGGGGCCTTCGCCTCCCGCGGGCGCTCACTCCCTACCTCCCGCGGCCGCTTCGCGGCGGGCCTGCTCGATGAGGATGCCCGCCTCGGGCAGCTGGGCGTCGGAGAATCGGAACCGCGGCGGCTCGGTGAGGAGGGCGGAGGCTCCCAGGAGGATGCCGAGTTGTTCCGAGCGCAGGTGGCGGTCGAGGGAGTCCCTGTTCTCCCAGACGGAGAAGAGGAGCGCGGCGTCCCCGTGCATCCCCATGAGGCAGTCCTGACAGCCGGCCTGGAGCTTGATGTCGTCGACGAGGGACCGGAGGGTCTGGAGGAGCTCCTCCCGTTTCTCGGGTTGGACTGCCAGGTGGGCCATCAGGGCGATCATTCGGTCGTCCTCCATACCGACCTGGGCAAGGGGGGCCTCTTCGGCGCCCACGATGCTCGGGCAGGTGGTGCGTCCTCTTATAGCAACTGGAATGCCAAGCCGGAGGGTTGCCTAGATGGATGTCGTAAGGTCTTGAAAAATAACATTGTGTGGTTCTTGATGCGGCAGGCCCCCGTCAAATGCGAAGGGTCGCGGCCGCCGTCAAGTTTGGCGGGCCGTAAAATATGACGGGTCTTCGAATGGGAAAATGGGCAGAGCGTAGCGCCTCAGGGTCTCTGGATGTTCAGTTTTCGCAGACGGGCGCGCAGGGTGCTCGGGTTCATGCCGAGGATCTCGGCCGCTCCGCCCCGCCCCTCGATCCGCCAGTCCACCGCCTGGAGAACGGCGGCGATGTGCCTCATCTCCACCTCGATGAGGGATTGGAGGGGTTCAGTGTTCAGGGAGTCCTTCGAGCGGGCGGGTTCGGTCAGGGTGTCGGCGAGGCGGAGGGTCTCCCCGTCGGAGACGAGGACGGCCCGTTCGACCACGTTCTGGAGCTCCCGGACGTTCCCGGGCCACGCGTAGGCGCAAAGGGCATTCATCACCGACTGCGGGACCGCGAGGGGAGGGCGGCCCAGGCGCTTGCAGGCCCTCTCAACGAAGGCCTGAGCGAGCGTGGGGATGTCGTCCTTGCGTTGCCTCAGCGTGGGCACCGTGATGGGAAACACGTTGAGCCGGTACCAGAGGTCCTCGCGGAAGCGGCCCGCGGCAATCTCCTGCTTGAGGTCGCGGTTCGTGGCGGCGATGACCCTGACCGCCACCTTGAGGGTCCGTGTGCCGCCCACCCGCTCGAACTGGCCATCCTGCAACACGCGCAGGAGCTTGGCCTGCACCTCGGCGGGGAGCTCGCCCACCTCGTCCAGGAAGAGGGTGGCGCCGTCCGCGAGTTCGAATCGCCCCTTCCTCTGAGCGTTGGCTCCGGTGAAGGCGCCCTTCTCGTGGCCGAAGAGTTCGCTCTCCGCCAGGCCCTGCGGCAGGGCCGCGCAGTTCACCTTGACGAGGGCACGGTCGGCCCGGGCGCTGAGCTGGTGGATGGCGTCGGCGACGAGCTCCTTGCCCGTCCCCGTCTCCCCTTGGATGAGGACCGTCGTGTCCGAGGGGGCCACCTGGCGAATCCTGTAGATGACGTACTTGAGCGCGTCGCTGTGCCCGATGAGCTCGCTCGGGCCCTCCGCGGCCCGGATCTCCTCGCGGTAGTAGGTGTTCTCCGCCTCCAGGCGGTCCTTGAGGGCCCGGATCTCCTCGTAAGCGCGCTGGAGCTCGAGCTGGCTCTCCTTGCGCTCCGAGATGTCTCGGATGCTGCCACGCGTCCCGGCGAAGCGCCCGCCCTCGAGGAGCACGGGGTTGCTGGCCTGCTCCACCCACCGCACCGCGCCCTCGCGGGTCCGGATGCGGTATTCGAGCGGCGGGAGGCGCTTCCCCGCCAGGGCCTCTAGCTGGTAGGCGTCCCAGGTCGGGCGATCCTCCTCCAGGACCATCTGCTCCAGGAGTGCGGGGGAGCGCAGGAAGTCGTCGGTGCCGTAGCCGCTCACGCCGGCGCAGGCGGGGGAGACGTACTCGAAGGACCCGTCGGGCCGCCGCCAGAACTCCCAGTCGTGCGTGAAGTCCGCCACCGTGCGGTGGCGCATCTCGGCGGCGGCGAGCTTCGTCTCGGTCTGCTTTCGCCGGCGGAGCTGTACGACGAGGCCCGCCACGAGCAAGCTCTCCACGACGATGATGCCCACGCCCGCGCTGATCTCCTTCCAGTAGGCGTCCCAGACGCTGACCTTGGCGAACTTGACGACGCTCCCCGGCGGGAGGTCGCGCTCCCGGATCCCCCAACGCCTCAGCTGGCGCCAGTCGAAGATCGGGAGGCTGTCGGCGCCCTCGGCGATGGGAATGGCGGAGGCCTTCTCTCCGCGCAGGATGCGCAGGGCCACCTCGGCCGAGTGTTTCCCCGACAGCTCCATGCTGATGAGCACCCCGCCCACGATGCCCTGGCCCATGTCCTCCGCGATGACGCCGAACATGGGGCGGGCGCTCGCGGCGGAGAGCTCGGGCACGGGCGTCCGGTTCGTGAACTCGAGACCCGCGGCGTCCTGCATGAGGCTGGCGAAGAGGACGAGCTCGTCGGCCTTCAGCGTCCGGAGCCGTTCCACCATCTGCTGGAGGGAGAGGTCGTTCCAGTAGTCCAGGGCCGCCCGTCCCTCGAAGCGCTGGAAGAGCTTCCGCCCCCGCTCCGCCTGCTCCCGCTCGTAGGGGCTCCCGCCGAGGATCACGTGGATGAGCCGCGTCTGCGGGTACATCCTGAGCATGAGGTCGAGCGTGGGCGGGGCGTTCTGGGTGGGGGTGAGACCCGTGGTCTCGGGCCTCTTGAGGCGGGCGGCCTCCACGTCGCGGCGGACCACGTAGGAGGTCACGATGGGGACCCCGGGGAGGAAGTCGTGGGCCAGGACGAACTGCAGGGCGGAGGGGCCCACGACCAGGAGGAGGTCCACCTTGCGGCGCGCGTACTTCTCGTCGAGCAGGGCGAGGAGGTTGCTCTCGTACGAGGCGCCGGAAAATCGGTCGAGTCCCGTGTACTCGGAGTAGATCTCGTAGGCCGCTCGCGCGTCGTCCTCGAAGGTTGATTCGATCCCGTCGCCCAGGCCGTGCTCCCCGAGGCTGCCCGGCGGGAAGGAGTAGAGGATCACGATCCGCTTGGGAGCGGGGCGCCCCGCCGCGGCGGTGGGCGCGGCTCCATCGGGCGCGGGCGGCATGGCGAGCGCGCACGTGGCGGCGAGGGCCGCGACGGCCAGCCAGGGGACGATCCTCCTCATGGCTCCGTCACCTCGTCCAGGAACCCGGCCACCTCCCGCACGGCGAGGTCCGTGTGGGTGTGGACGAGGTGGTGGCCCGCGTCCTCGGCGAAGACCCACCGGGCCCTCGGAAAGTCGGCGCGGCGCTCCTGGATGAACGGGGCGGGGGCCACCTCGTCGCGGCCTCCGAGGAGGAAGAGCATGGGCAACCCGGCGAGGCGGTCCAGGTCGGGGTCGGGACGGTAGGCGAAGAGGCAGTGCCGGGTCGTCCCGGTGAGGGACCGCGGCGAGGTCCGGCGAGCCTCCTCCTGCAGGGCGGGAGGGAGGATGCGCGCGAACTCCTGCACCGCGTCGCCCGAGACCTCCAGAAGCTCCTCGTGCCCCGGGTCGCCCATCCCTTCGGTGGCCTGCCGGTAGTGGTCCGAGCCGCTGCGAAGGGTGTCGTGGATGAGCTTTGGCGACGTGAAGCGCGGGTAGTTGAAAAAGACGAGGCCTTTGACGCGGCCCTCGGGAAGTCTTGCGGCGAGCGCCGTGGCGAGGAGGCACCCGAGGCTGTGGCCACCGAGCACCAGGGGCTCCGGCGCGCCCTCCGCCTCCAGCAGATCGGCGAGGCAGGCCAGGTGGTCCTCGAGGGTGAACTCGACGTGCGGCTTGGAGGAGTCCCCGAACCCCAGAAGGTCCGGCAGGAGGAGGCGCCAGGGCTGGAGCCTGAGGCCGATGGAGCTCGAGAAGTAGTGGTAGGAGGCGAGCATGCCGTGGAACAGGGCCAGGCAGCCCCGGTCGCCGGCGAAGGCCCGGAAGGAGAGCGCGCCGCGGTCCAATGTCACGTCTCGACCCCTCCCCTGATGGTCCGTTCCACCCGGACGACGGGCCTCAGTGTAGCACTTGGATACGGAGGCAACGGGAGGTAGACTTGACCCATGGATTCCGGACCGCTCACGGGTGAGGACCTGCCCCGGCGCTACACGGTGGTGTGCCACGCGTGTCAGAAACTGTACGACGCGTCGGGCGCGGAGTGGTGCTCCTGCATCACCAGCCTGCGGTCCCCCCTCTGTCCCTCGTGCGGCGCGTGCTCCTGCTCGGCGCCCAAGGCGTACCGCGACGCGTTCTGGTCCTCCGCGCCGCAGGACCTCTGTCAACGCCGCTTCGCCGAGCGCACGGAGCCCTTCGAGCCCGCCCCTTCGGACGCCTCGGCCCTCAAGCGACCCCTCGTCCTGGTGGCGGACGACGAACCCGTGATCCTCCGGCTCGCCCTCAAGGTCCTCGGGCGCCTCGGCTACGGCGTCGTGGCCGCGCGGGACGGGCAGGAGGCCTATCGCCTCGCCGTGGACTGCCGGCCCGACGTGCTGCTCCTCGACGCCCTCATGCCCAAGATGGATGGGCGGGAGGTGGGCCGGCGGCTCAAGGAGAACCCCGACACCGCCCGCGTGAAGGTCATCGTGATGACCTCCACCTTCACCGCCACCAAGTACAAGACCGAGGCCCTCACCGCCTTCCGCGCCGACGAGTACATCACCAAGCCCGTGGACTTCAAGCTCCTCGAGGCGCTGCTGAAGAAGCTGACGTAGGGATGTGAGACGTTAGACGTTAGACGTTAGACGTTAGACGCGAGACGCGAAGGCGTGAGCGGTGAGCAGTGAACCGTGAGCCGTGAGCCGTGAGCAGTGAGCGGTGAGCGGTGAGCGGTGAGCCGAAAGCTGACAGCGGATGGCTTATAGCTGAAAGTTGCTTAATCACCCAATCACGCCTCTCCACCCGTGATACACTTCCACCTCAAGGGCGGAGGGGTTTCCTCCGCCCCGTCCACTTAGAGGTGCCACCATGTCGAGCGACGAGAAGCAGGGCGGGGAGGCGAGGGACGCCGCCCCGGCGCGCCCCAGCGATTTCATCCGCGACATCGTCGCGAAGGACCTCGAGGCGGGGAAGGTCGAGTTCCCCATCACGCGCTTCCCGCCCGAACCCAACGGCTACCTCCACATCGGCCACGCCAAGTCCATCTGCCTGAACTTCGGCGTTGCCAAGGAGTTCGGGGGCCGCTGCCACCTCCGCTTCGACGACACCAACCCCAGCAAGGAAGAGCAGGAGTACGTGGACTCCATCCAGGAGGACATCCGCTGGCTCGGCTGGGACTGGGGCGGTCACCTCTACTTCGCGAGCGACTACTTCGGCCAGCTCTACGCCTGGGCCGAAGACCTGGTGCGCGCGGGCAAGGCCTACGTCTGCGACCTGAACGCCGACGAGGTCCGCCTGTACCGCGGCACGCTCACCGAGCCGGGCCGGCCCAGCCCCTACCGGGAGCGCGGCGTCGATGAGAACCTGGACCTCCTGCGCCGCATGAAGGCCGGCGAGTTCCCCGACGGCTCACGCACGCTCCGCGCCAAGATCGACATGGCGCACCCGAACCTGAACATGCGCGACCCCGTGCTCTACCGCATCCTGCGCGCCACGCACCACCGCACGGGCGACGAGTGGTGCATCTACCCCATGTACGACTACGCGCACGGGCAGAGCGATGCCATCGAGGGGATCACGCACTCCATCTGCACGCTCGAGTTCGAGGCCCACCGGCCCCTCTACGACTGGTTCATCGAGAACCTCCCCGTGCCCCACGCACCCCACCAGTACGAGTTCGCTCGCCTCAACCTCACCTACACCGTCATGAGCAAGCGCAAGCTCCTCGACCTCGTGCAGAAGGGGATCGTCACCGGCTGGGACGACCCGCGCATGCCCACCCTCGCGGGCTACCGCCGCCGGGGCTACACCCCCGAGGCCATCCGGGCCTTCGCGACCAAGGTGGGCGTGGCCAAGGCCAACAGCACGGTGGAGGTGGCCTACCTCGAGGAGTGCCTCCGCGACGATCTCAACAAGCGCGCGCCACGCCGCATGGCCGTCCTCCGCCCGCTCAGGGTCGTCCTGGAGAACTACCCCGAGGGCCGGGTCGAGGAGATGGACCTCGTGAACAACCCGGAGGACCCCTCCGCCGGCACGCGCAAGGTGCCCTTCTCGAAGGTGCTCTACATCGAGAGGGACGACTTCATGGAGGACCCGCCCAAGAAGTTCTTCCGCCTCAGCCCCGGTCGCGAGGTGCGCCTTCGCGGCGCCTACTTCATCACGTGCACGGGCGTGGAGAAGGACGAGGCGGGCGAGGTGACCGCGCTTCGCTGCACCGTGGACCTCGACACCCGCGGCGGTTCCTCGCCCGACGGGCGCTCGCCCAAGGCGACGTTGCACTGGGTCTCCTCGGACCACGCGGTGGACGCGGAGGTGCGCCTCTACGACCGCCTCTTCAAGGCCGAGAACCCCGACAAGGCCCCCGAGGGGCAGGACTACACGGTCAACCTCAACCCCGAGTCCCTCGTGGCGTTGGGCCGCTGCAAGCTCGAGCCCGCCCTCGACGGGTGCGCGCCCGGCGAGATCGTGCAGTTCGAGCGCCTCGGATACTTCTGTTGCGACCGCGACTCCGCCCCCGGCCGCCCCGTCTTCAACCGCGCGGTCACCCTCAAGGACACGTGGGCGAGGATCCAGCAGCGCAGCAAGGGCTGAGTCCCCTCCCATCGGAACGAATGAGGCCCAGCCTGTCTTGGCTGGGCCTCCGCGCGTCCAGGAGGGGACGTCCCTTCCCTACCTCGAGGGGATCACCACCTCCACCTCCGGCGAGGGGGGCCCTGGGGTGCCCATCGGCGTCTTGTAGAAAACCCGGTATGAAGCCTTACCGGACCTAGGCGGGCGTAAGTCGGATGCCTCGCTCACCCCTGGCGGAGCTGGCCCCGCGACCTGGAGCCATGTTGTTTCCCCGGGCGCGCGGCGCTGAACCATGGCGAGGTTCCCCTCAGGTGCGGGCTGGAAGGTCACTACAACCTTGGGAAGAACCCCGGAAACGAATCGAGCGAGTGGCGCGGCTGGGGCGGAAAGTGCGGATTCACCCACGCGCACGCTGACCGGAGCCGACGCCTCGGAGCGGTTGAGGGCTGTGTCCACGGCAACCAGACGGTAGACGAACTGTTCGCCCGCCAGGACATGTTCGTCCGTATACTCGCGCGCCGAGCCCGCAAGGGGCTGAACTTGGAGCACCTCCGGCGTGGCAGCGAGAGAAGGACCCCGCAAGACATAGAACCCAGCCGTGCCCGCCGGGTCGCCCGACGGAACGAAGGCGAGGGTCACGCGGCCGCCGGTCCCATCGAACCCGGTGATGCGAGGAGTGGAGGGGGGAAAGTTCCGGGGCAGAGGCACATCGAGGACCGCGCTCGGCGCCCCCATCGTGTTGTCTCCGGCTACCGCAATGACACGGTACCGCAGGGCGCCTTTCTGACCCGTGACGAGGGCATCTTCATACCGTGGCTCTGGGGTCGCGTGGGAGGAGGCCGGTGTCCAGCGATCGGAACCGGGGTCCGTGCGCTCCACTTGATAGGCCACGGCGTTAGGAACCGCGTCCCAGACAAGCTGAACGCGCTGAATGCCAAGGGTGGCACGGAGGTTTGACGGTGCAGCAGGCGCGGCGCCGGCCCGGGCAACCACCATAACCGGCGCCGAGGGCGAACCCGTTCGGCCGGAAGTGTCCCTGGCGGTGATCCTGTAGTAAAGCCGCTGTCCCGCTTTCGGCGTAGTGTTTTCGAATCGCGTCGTACTCCGGGGCAGAACCTTGGGGGTCAGCACCTCCCAGGGCCCCTCCCCATATGCAGCGCGTTCGATGATGTACCCTGCCGTCTTGGACCGGTCAGAAGGGTTCCATGTGAGGATGACCTTCCCTCCCGATGGCTCCACCTTCAGTCCGGCCGGCGGGTAGGACGCGGCGAAGTCGGGGATGGACACGGCCAACGGCGGGGCCGCCTGGGTCTCGCGCCCGAAGATGTCGATCCCCACGACTGTGTAACGGACGTCTTGTCCTTGGGGCGCCTCGGCGTCAAGGTAGCGGGGCAGGTTTTTCTCTTGGCGCTGCTTGTCGCCGGCCCCCAGCAGAGGACCTTTTCCGAGGGCCACGAAGCCCTTGCCATCGTCTCGCTTCACACGAAACGCCAGAACCGGGATTGGGGCATCCTTGCCGGGTTTCACCTTGCCCCAATCCAACCGCACCCCCTCAGGCGTGGATTCGGCCTTCAGTTCGGGCGGAGGGGGGCCGGGCGGCGTCGCCTGGGCTGGGTCAACCGGGAGTGACGCGGCGTAGATTTTCCCCGCCCCGTCCACGATGCGGTAAAGATACGGCCCGCCTGTTTCTGGATGGTCCTCCCAGGCGAGCCCCATGGCACGGGCCATGGCGAGGTCGCCGTAAGCGGCAAAGAAAAGGAAGTTCTTGAGCCCCGAGAAGTCCTCGGAGACCTTGCCGGTTGCCGCCTGCCGGTTCAACTCACCCAGGCGCTTGATGGGATCTCGCTGAGAGCCTGGAAGGGACGCCGTGAGTGCCGGGTCCCAGTCGGGGCGCAACCCCTTGGCAACAGGCGCGAAAGGTCCCGAGAGACCCGCCCGTTCCAGCGTGAACCCATCGGCGAGCCAGGCCCCCATTGGGGGCGTCCAGATCAGTTTCACGGAACCCGAGCCGTCGCTGAGGGCGGGCAGAAAGCCCGTTTCGGTAGGGACCTGGGCGACAGAAGACAAAGCCGCAGCCAGGAAGAGCACCGGAAGAAGAAAGCGCAGAGAATTCCGCATGGCCCGCTCCTACAAGCTCACACAAATGCCGCCGACCGTGGTGCCGTAGCAGTCGCAGCAGCATTCCCAACTGAAATCCCAGCACGGGCAAACGCAGATGCAACCAAAATCGATGTGGGCCTCGCCGCACACCGAAACGGGGAGAGCACTGGCGTAAATGTGCAGGCCCACGCTCGGTCCCACGCAGAGGCACCCGACGGGCGTGTCAATGCCCGCGTCCACCGCCACGGTCACCCAATAGTCGCCCTTGACCTGGAGCGGGTCGGTGAGAACCGCGATCTCCGCCGCCTGGCTGATATCGCAGTTCACATGGGCGCCGAAGCCCCAGAGGGTGCCTCCAAAATGCATCTTGGAAACGATGCTCCCGCCCACCCTGAAGCCGGCGCCGTCCAGCATCAGGTATCCGTAGCAGTCAGAAACCAGGAGGTGCGCTTGGAGCTTCAAGCCCTCCACGTTCTGGCCGGCGTAGATGTGCCAGCCGTCCGGGCCGAAGTGGACCGAGCAGGCGTTGTTGGGCGCCTTGACCCAGACCGCGTCGCCGAGGATGTGGTACTCGCCCCAGAGGCCCGCGTCGAAGCTCGAGCCGGCGTACTGGATGAACCCCTGGAACTGGCCCTGGCCAGAGTGGTCGGCGGTGAGCAGCCACGCCTGGATGTTGATGCGGAAGCCCGCGTCGGCCCCAGTCGCCTTCACCGTGAGGTTCCCGTCGAAGGTGTAGACGAAGCCGCCCGCACTGTCGCCGAGACGGGCACCGGCCATGAAGAGGTAGGAGCCGTCGATGGAGGGAGGCAGGTTGGAGATGTTGGTGGCGTAGCTGAAGGCGTGGATGGGGATGTTATGCCCCAGGCCTCCCTCGAGCCGGTAGAGGCTTAGATAGGGGGCATAGAGCGTGATGCCGTTGGGGCCCAGGGGCACGGCCACCCGGGTCAGCCAGTAGTCCTTGCCGTTCTGGTAGCCCAGCATGAAGTCCGCGTCGATCTGGCCCGTGTCGAGGAGGACCACAGAGCTCTTTCCGGCAAACCGGATGTTCCCGTGGCCGACGTCGCTCAAGGTGACCTTGGCCTTCACGGTGATCACAGGCGAGGAGGGAGGGTAGGAGGCGTCGATGTCGAAGCTGCCCAGGGACGGCTCGGAGCAGTTCATCGGGCTGTTGGCCTGGAGTTTGTAGGCAAGCGTGTTGTAGGAGGGGGCGAGGACGTCGCTGATGCGGAACTTGGCGTCCAGCCCGAAGTCCACGGCTGGTTTTCCGTTGTGCGAAGAGAGTTTGAGCCCGAGCTGGACGAGATCCATTTTCACGGGCCCGAGGCTGCCCGAGCCACCGAGGGGAAGGGTGGCGCCCGTGGTGCCGTCTTTCCAAAAGGCCTCGCCGTTGCCCTTCACGCAGATGCCGTCCACATAGACCGTCGCGACCACCGTCCCCTTTGCGCTGAAGGTAAAGGCCGAATCGAGCGCCACGCGCCACCCCTGCCCGGCCTGGTTATTGAAATCGGCGTCCAAAAGCTCCATCTTCAGCGTGCCGTATTCCTTGGTGATGTTGGGGGCCGAGAAATTGGAGATCAGGTTGCCTTTCATGTCCACTTGGAGCGTGCCCGGGACATCGGCCTCGATGAGGGGGACTTGTTTGAGGTCCACGCCATAGAGCGCCTTGAGGGAGGAGCCGCACAACTCCGCGCTCAGGTCCTTCACTTGAAGCGTCATTCCGCCCAGAGGCACGGACGAGGAGAGGCTCCTCTTGGGCAAAGAGCCCGACAGGCCTCCCCAACCTACGGCCCAGTGGTCCAGGGCGATCGGGGCGCCCAAGGAGGGCGAACCGAAGGCATAGGGTTTGAGCGTTCCCTTCTTGATCAAAAGCCCGACCCACTCGGCGCCTTGGCCGGCGCCGGCGGCGAAGCATGCCGAATCGGGAGGAGATTGGCCCTGGGTGTGGCTCCAATCCACGACCAGTTCCTGGCCCTCTAGGATGAAACCCGACATGCCGATGGCGGCCGCTGGCAACACGAGAGGCTTGCCGGCGTCCGAGTCGGCGTAAAAGTCCCCGTCCTTTGTGATAGCCCCCGTGGCGTTGAGAGACATGGCCGAGCCCTCGGGCTTGAGCCATGCGTTGCCAGAGAGGCCGAGGGAGAAAGTTACCGTGAAGGGGTTGTCCACCCCCGCCACGGCCTTCACATGGGTGAGCTTGCCCGTGAGACCCGTGACATCGCCGCTGAGGGAGGCCGTCGAGGTGGGCGCGGTATCCAGCGTCCCGACCGTCACCTCTCGGCCATCCCCGGCGCCGGTCAGCGTGAAATGGCTGAAGGCGAGCGGTACATAGAGGGGCGAGGACCCATCGGGCCCGGCCGGGAGGGCGAGGTGGAGTTTGCCCTTGCCGGAGAAGGTCCCGTCTTCCTCCTGCTTCATCTCGGTCACATCGCTGATGGTGAAGGGGCCGCCCTTCGCCTGGAAGAAGAGCCGGCAGGGCACCGAGGGGTCATGGGGAACTACATCGTAGGCCGCCGGTTCGGACCAGATGTCCCGCTCGGTCTGCTGGAGCTGGAGCTGGGCGAGGAGCGGGAGAGACGCGTCCTGCATGGCCGTCACAATGACGCCACCCGAGGCGCTCCCCGAGTGAGCGGGGGACCGGAGTGCGCCGGGGTTCGGGGAGAGGGCGCCCCCGGCGCCGATCGTCACCTGCGAGCCCATGTCCGCAAAGCTCATGGTCGACGGGCGCATGACGAGCCTCGTCACGGCAGGCGGCGCCGGGGGGGTCGAACCGCAGGCCGTTCCAGAGGCGATGACCTTGGAGATATCTCCGATCTCCCCAATGGCCTTAACGCGAACGCAGACGCCATGAGGCTTGCCCGTGAGTGGCACGGGCAGGGCAGGAGACTCGATGTCGTATTTCGCGGGAGACTTCTTCGAGGCCGGGGGCAATTTCTTGAAGTCCCCCAGCATGACCTCACCATCCACGGTCCAGAACCACACGGCGTAGCCGGTTCCATAGTAGGTGATGGTGGCCCTGGCCGTAAACGCCTCCGCGCAGTCGCTCACCTTGGCCGGCTTGCCCGAGTAGCCGGGGAATTCCGTGACTTCCGCTTTCAGTAAATGGAGGGGACCCTCGGCGGTGAGATCCGGCGGCTCCTCTACGAGGACCTTGGAAAAGCAGGCGATGAGGTAGGCATCGGCCCCCGCGTACGACAAGTTCGGGGTCGCGAGCTGGGACACCTGGGAAGAGGTGTCCATGGAGGAAGCGCCAGCCTTAGCGCTGGCGGGCGCCGTCTGCGTCGCGAATGCTATGGACGGGAACGACGCGCGAACGACGGCGCCGGAGGATGTAGTGATGTTTGTCTTGCCCGCCATGTTTTGCACGGCGGCCGCATAGAGCCCGCCGCCTGCGGAGCTCAGGAGCACCGTCGTGGCGGGGTTCTCCTTATCCGGAGTGGGGAGGGAGTAGATCTTGATGTCGTAAGTGCCCGGGACCTCGTAGGTGTGGAGAATGCCCGGATTTGTGGGACACCCGTTCAGGACCAGTTTGATTTTGCCGTCGGCCCCAGCGGAACCCCCGTCCACCCGGAGCGGCTCCACAACCCCATCTCCCCAGGCGAGCCAGACATTGGAGTATTCCATCTGCATGGTCTGCAGCGACGCGAGAGAGACAGAAACGGGATAGGGATCTTTGGTCAGCTCGATGGTTCCCGTCAGCGCGTAGGTGGCTGTGGCTACGCACGACACGCTCTTGGTGGCGCTCATGCATTCGGCCTGAATGGCGCCGGGTTGTGCGGCGGCAGAGCAGTCGAGCATTCCCTTGGGGACATCGGGCAGTCGCAGGGGATAGATGGGGCTCACCTCCACCTCGACCATCTCGCCCGATATGGGGTGTTTCCAGTAGCCGAGCACCTGCCACAGAGCCTGAGCCTTGTTGGTGAGGACCAGCCCCGCGATCGCCGCCGGGTTGACGGTGGTAAGGGCCGGTCCCTGGGACATGGAGGCGAGAAGGGCGCTCACCTGGGCCTGGGTGGGCTGCTGGTTCTTGCCCACCTGTTTCAATGAGGCGGAGCCACCCTTCGCGAGGCTCAAGTCCAAGGCGTTCTGGGCGATGGCGGAGACCTGGGAAGGATCCCACTTAAAGAAAGGCGCCGTTTCGCCCGGCGGAAGCCCTTTCAACAGGGCGGTGGTCACCCGGTAGTAGGGTTTGCTCCCGGGAGTCTGGGCTTCGGCCAGGACCTTGCCGTCCCGGTCGGTGATGCGCCAAACGAAGTGGTCCGCGACCCCCGGGTTGTCCTCGTACCAGGTGAAGAGGAGGTCCTTCTGGACCATCGGCGGGTCGTCCCACATCTTGACCTGCTGGAACTCCCCGCTGCCCTGGCGGTTGGGCCGGTCGAGGATGATCTTTCCGTGGGGAGCTTTTATCTCCACGGGCTTGATCTGCGCGGTAGGATGCGCCGTCGGGCTTCCTCCAGACTTGGCAGGCAAGATGCGGACGCCCCCTGGGCCACGGGAGGCGTTACCCCGCGGGTCCGAGGCCTCGGCCAGACGGACCCCCTCGAGGGCGATCGGGGAGACGAGCACCTGGACCTGGGCCTGCTGGCCCCCGGCGGATTGGAGGATGGGCGGCGAGAGCACCTGCACACTCCGGCCGAAATCCACCGTCATCCCCTGGGTGAACCCTTCCCCGTAGAGCGTGAGCGTGTAGGTCTGCCCGGGCGTCAGCTCCTGCGGAGAGACGCGGAGGACCTTGGGTGCGGGTGTCCCGGGCCGGATGGGGGGCTCCTCACGCCCCGGCCGTCCCACCGGGGGGGCCGGGGCCCGGACCGTGAACGCGCCGGGTACCCGCAGCGCGGGCATGTCTCGGCCGAGGATGACGAGGGTGTATGGACCCGCCTGGGCCTGGGGAGAGATGGCCAGCTGGATCGTGGCCGGCGGCGCCATGGCCGCGGCCGGCGGGCACGGGGCGGGCGTTGCCGCGATGCCGCCGGGCTCGAAGGCGTACCGGTAGTCCGCCCTGCATTTCCACCCGACGAGCGTGACGGTCAGGGCCTGGCCTGCCGTCCCCACGTTGGGGGAGAGAGCGGCGGCCGCCGCCGCGGGCACCCCCGCGGTCTGGGCGTCGGCCGGAAGCGCGGCCCAGAGCATGACGGCGGAGAGGGAGAAGATCAGGGACACCGGTAGACGGCGCATGGCCGACCTCCTAGAAACCGGGCGTGACGAGGGGCGAACGGCCGAAGTAGGGCGCTGGGGCCGCGGGAACGTAGGTCCGCGCGACGGGCAAGGGCATGCCCGCGACGGGGCACGTTCCGGCCTTGGCGAACCGGTCGTTCAGGGCGCCCCGTCCGGCGCCCCAGCGGAACGATACGCCCAGCGTATACCGGTGGCCGTCCTCCGCCAGAGGCGAGGTGGAGAGGCCGCTTGCGCCGGTCCAGAGGGCGGAGGCCTGCACGGCGAGGAAGGAGTGCCAGAAGGTGGGCGACCACTGGATGGTGAGGCCGTACTGGTCGCCCCGCGAGTCCGCCGTGCCGTCGTCGCTCTCGACGCGGGTGTAGGAGTAGAGGGGCAGGAACGTGAGGTGGGCGTCGGGCAGGGTCCACGCGGGGGCCAGGGAGAACACGGCCAGATCGGTCTTCCCCACGCCGTAGGGCATGTCGGTGCGCGAGAGGGAGGCCGTCGCGGCGATGCTCAAGTTGCTGACGACGGTGCCCCCCATGGAGAGCACGATCGAATCCATGTCCACCTCGGAGGCCGGATTGGCGGAGTCGCGGACGCGCTGCCCGGTGTAGGACTCGGCGAAGAAGAGCTTGCCCGCGTGCTGGGCGAACGCGAGGACGAGGCCCGTCTGGTCGCGCCGGACTCCCGGCAGCCCTTTGGAGGGGTCCTCGCCGCCACGGTCCTGCGTGCCGTTGAGGTCGAGCGCCACGGTGGCGTTCTTCCCCATGGGGTGGGCGAAGCTGAGGTGCGCCTGCCACTCCTGCGTCGCCGGCACCGAGCCGCCGCCGCCCACGCCGTCCTCGGCGTACTGGAGGCTGAAGGTCGTGGAGAGCTTGCCGAAGGTGCGGGACAGGGCCAAGTCTCCGCCCTGCCGGTCGGGCACACCGCCGGCCGTGAAGCCGGGGTTCGCCGGGTTGCTGTAGGTGCCGTCAACCCGGCGCAGGTTGAGGGCGTAGGTCAAGCCCGCCGCGGTCCCCGAGAAGCCCAGGCGGAAGGCGTTACCCCACGACGGATCGCCCCCTTGCGGGGTCTGGGAGGAGCGGGCGGCCTCCACGACGACGCAGAGGGCCCGGGAGAAGCGGAGGGTCGCGATGGCGCCCAGCACGCGACCCGAGCCCGACGGGGCGTAGGCCGTGGCGTCGCTCTGGCTCCACAGGCCCAGGAGGCGGACCGAGTAGTCCTTGGAGGGCAGCGGCGGCGTGTAGGAGGCCGCCTGGACGCTCACCTGGGGTGCCCCGCTGGCCCCCCCCACGCCCGGGAAATTGTCGTCGAAGGACGCGAAGGCTCCGAACTCGCCGATGGGGGTCCGCACCCGGAGCTGCCCGGCGCCCCGCGTGAGGCCGGGAGACAGGAACTGGCTGCCGCCCAGGATTTCGGCGGCGCCGTACCCGGCCTGGAGATCGAAGGAGCTCCTGTCCCCCTTTCCGCCGCCACCCGCGAGGAGCCAGGAGCGGCTCTCGTTGACCGTGGTGTGGGGATCGTGGAAGTCGTGGCGCCACGAGGCGTCCGCGGTGCCCTTCAGGAACCCCGACTCGCCTCCGAGGTCGGCCTGCCCCGTAAGCGTGGCGCGGGCCGTCTCCTCTTCGCCGGGCCCGCTCCCCGAGACGCCGTTGAAGACCGCGGAGGCCTGGAGGGTCCAGGATCCCGTGGCCTCGCCGCCAGGCGACCTCGTCTGCGGGGCCGAGGGCCCAGGCGCGCCGGCCGCGGCGCCGCCGCCTGCGGGCTCCTGAGAAGGAGCGGCCGCCACGGTGAACTTCCACGAGCGCTCCAAGGGGCCCAGGGTGAGGTGGACCGTGTGATCGCCTTGCGCCAGGGGGACGACCGGACTGTACGTGAGCCCTCCCGGCTGAAACACGGCCATCGCCGTGACGTCGGTGGTATCGAGGAACAGGATCACATCGTCTTGAGACACCGCGCCCTGCCAGCGCGCGGAGACGGTGGGTTGAGCAGGGACGCCGGTGGCGTTCTCCGCCGGCGATAGGGCGGTCACCGCCACGGGGCCCGCCGCAAAACGGACCGAGGGTTCCGAGAGGCGTTCACTCCTGGGGGCGCCGGAGGTCCCGCGCGCGGGGGGGCCGAGCGGGGAGCCGTCGGGTCCCAGGGCCGTGACCGCCACCTCGAGGGGCCCCGAACCTTCGGGGAGGCGCAGGAAGTACTTGGGCTGGCGTGTGAACGCATCGAAGAGGGCGCGGCCTGCCCGGGAGAACTCCAGGTGGTAGAGGGCCCCCTGGGGGCCTCCCTCCCACGACAGCCAGAGGGTTCCCGGCCGAGGGCCGGGGGCGGGGGCGGACAGGCTGAGCTCGATGGTCCCGGCGGAGACGAAGAGGGCGCGCGCCGGGGCCGAGCGGCCGGTCGCACCTCCGGGGAAGACCGGACGCACGGTCCACTGGTAGGAGCCGGCTTGGACGGTGGCCCACTCCGCGGGAGCAGGTGAGAAGTCCGACAGGTAGCTCTCCCAACGGTGGCGAATGCCCGAGCCGTCCCGGGCGGAGAGTGTCACCTCGTACCCCGTGGCTCCCGGCACAAAGGTCCAGCGGAAGAGCGGCGGCTGGGACACGGTGGCGCCGTCCCCGGGATCCAGGAGGGCCAGGGCCGTGCGGGATTCGTCGGCCACGACTACGGTGACCGCGCCCGAGAGGAGGTGCTGGGGGCTGAGGACCTCGATCTGGAGGGAATGGCCCCCGGGGCTTGTGATCGGCACGGGGATGCGGGCCGAGACCCCCACGGGCGCCCCGCCCGAGGCCATGGCCACGAACTGGTCGTAGGGCATCCCGTCCAGGAGGAAGCGGCCGATGAGGACGCCGGTGCCGCTCGTCGACAACGCGCCTCGGGCCATGAGGGGGTTGTCCGTAGCCAGGAGCGTCCCGGGCGCCGGGAAGACGACCGCGGCCTCCTGCACGGAGACGGGGGCCGACAGGGCGCCGGAGGGAACGAGGGTGAGCTCGGGGATGACCGTCTGCCAATAGGTCCCCCGCCCGTCGGGGTCGTCGATGTCGAGCCGGACGGGGCCCGGCAGGGCGGTGGGCAGGACGCGCAGGACCGCCGAGGCGACCCCCGGGGAAGCCACCTGAAAGGCCATTACCACCACCGAAGAATCGTGACTCACGAGGTTCTGACCGGATCGGAAGCCGCGTCCCATGAGCGTCACGGTCACGCCCTCCGACGGGATCGAGGCCGATGCAGGGACCATGCTGGTGAGCTGTGTGGTGTTCGTGCGAGTCTGTCCCCGCGCCGCCGGGCCTGACACCCACAAAACGGCGAGGGACAAGATGAGCACCGCCCCTACGGGCGACGAACGGCGTGGTTCGGTTGCGCGGATGATCCCCATGAACCTCCTCCCATGCGACGTGAGGACCCCGGGCGGACCGAGAACCGTTCTCAGGCACCCCCCAGCGCCAGAGCCCTCCAGGTTAACTGTGAACACCCTTAAGATAACATAAAAGTTGACGGGAGGAACGCCTCCGTGTCGGCGAGTTAGACAACCCTGGGGGGCTTGCGCTACATTGGGCGTCAAGACGGGGTCCCATGTACCTGACGGGCTTGATCCATCGGCGCAAGCTCCTGGACGTGGCCATGCGGTGGCTGGCGGACGACTGCCGCCGCGGCGACGGGCGCTTCGTGACTGAGGTCTTCATCTACGAGAAGCTCATCTCGACCCCCACGGGCCGGGAGTTCATGCAGGACATCAACCGGGCGGTCCGGCCCGGCCCCGTGACCTCGCTCCGCATCGGCGTCAAGGACGACCTCCGCAGGGCCATCGTCGCCGCGAGCAACCCGAGCAGCCGCCACGCGTGGGAGCTCTTCGACCGATTCGCCGCCCTCCCCGAGGAGTTCTTCCCGGGCACGCCCGCCGACTTCATCCTCACCTTCGGCCCCGCGGGCGAGCTCCTGGGCATGGTGCGGTTCAAGCGCATCCGCCGCATCGCCGAGAAGGCCTCCCGGCGCATCGCCGACAACCTCGCGGGGGCCATCCGCAAGGCGGCTTCCGCCCTCAAGGGCCCGCGCCGCGACGGCGGCCTGGCGGAGAGCTGCGACGGCCTCGTGGCCCCCGAGCTCTCGCCCGCCATGATCGACCTGGCGGAGCGCGAGGTGGGGCGGCGCTTCCGCGAGTACGGCCTCAGCTTCGAGCCCCACCACGTGCGCATCGACGACCTCGTGGGGTTCAAGTTCGTGGGGACCGAGGCGGAGCTCGAGCGCATCGAGCTGGCCATCCGCGAGCACCCGCGGGTCCGCGGCGTGGAGCGCGAGGTCCACCGGGGCGACTACAACGACATCAACCTGCTCGTGGACCTGGAGCTACCCCCCGCGGGGGCGATCATCGACCAGATGAAGGGGTGGGACTGGTCGGAGGCCGGGCGGCGGGGGCTCGACGAGACGAGCTTGCGGAGGGAGTTCCCCAACTACGTGGAGAGCGGCGAGCGCACGTTCAGGGCGGAGGTCATCCTCACGACCTTCGAGGAGCTCGTGGAGTCGGAGTTCGGCAACGCCATCCACGAGCAGCGGATCCTGGAGCAGCGGCGGAGCGCGCCCTACGCCGGGCGGCTCGCGCAGAACGCGTCCTTCATCGTGGAGTACCTTCTGAACCTGGCGCTGTCGCCCACGGTGGAGGTGGAGAGCCTGCCGGTGAAGCTGTGGGGGCGTTACCTGCCGGACCTCTATTCGCAGGCCGTGTGGAGCCTCTACGGCTTCGGCCAGACCTCCGCGCTCTTCGACGCCATCCTCCTCGACCCCGAGTGGACCCCGCCCGACGTGCAACGCGAGCCCATCTACGACTGAAGCCGTGAGGCGTGAGGCGTGAGGTGTGAGGCGCGAGGCGTGAGGCGTGAGGCGTGAGGCGTGAGGCGTGAGGCGTGAGAGGTGAATGGTGTCTGGTGAGTTGTGACAGCAGACAGCGTCCCAGAACCGTTATCCTGAGGGCACCTTGGAGGGGAATTCGATCTCAGGATCTCGCTCCTCCATCTCTGTGAAGACGAGACTTCAGCACAGAGATCCTTCGGGGGCGCAGCCTGAAGTGGCGGATATGGGGGCAGGCGCCACGTCCACATGCGCCCCCGTGGAGCAGGCACTCTTGCCTGCCCTCTCGTCGATCGCTCCGAAGCCCACAGCCGATCGCCGATAGCCCAAAGCCACCTCTTGCCCTATCCTTATCCTCTGTGGCCGCGTCCCGAGGGGCACGGCGCGCCAGCGGAGGGAGCACCATGGGCATGTTCGACGAGTTGGCGGGTTCGCTGATGGGGAACGGCCAGGGCGAGGGCGGGATGCACCCCGGACTCCTCGCGGGGCTGGCGGAGATGTTCGCGGGCCAGGGCGGACCAGGGTTCCAGGGCCTCGTGGGCCTCTTCCACCGGGCGGGCCTGGCCGACGTCGTGAACTCCTGGGTGAGCATGGGCCCCAACCTCCCCGTCAACGCCGAGCAGGTGAGGGGCGCCCTCGGGCCCGATCTCATCGCCCAGCTCGCGGAGCGCGCGGGCCTGGGCCACGGCGAGACCGCGGACCAGCTCGCGAGGTTCCTCCCCGGCCTCATCGACCGTCTCACGCCGGGCGGAACCGCGCCCGAGGGGGGCCTCGACGACCTCCTCACCTTCCTCAAGAACCAGGGCTAGACCCCGTTTCTCGTCCGCAAGAGGAGCCGCCCCCATGAAGCCTCGGGTCGCATGCCTGGTCCTGCTGCTCGCCATCGGAACCTACGGCACCTCCGCCGCGCCCGCCGGGAAAGGGCCCCTCCGCGTGGGCGTCTTCGACGGGAACGGCGTCACGGCCGTGTGCCTGACCGAGGCCCTCGAGTCCCTCCGCATCGATCCCGCGATCGAGGCGCGGCGGGTGAGCGCGGCGCAGATCGAGGCGGGCGCGCTCGACACGCTGGATGTGGTGGTCTTCCCCGGCGGCGGAGGCGGGCGCGAGCACACGGACCTGGGCGACGCGGGCGCGGCGCGCGTGCGCGACTTCGTTTTGAAATCCGGCAAGGGGGCGGTCGGCCTCTGCGCGGGTGCGTACCTGTTAAGCGACACGCCCGACTACGCGTGCCTCCACCTCTGCCCGGCGAAGGCCATCGACCGCGAGCACGATGAGCGGGGCCACGGCCTCATCGGCTACGAGATGGCGCCCGCGGGACTCGAGCTCTTCCCCGAGCTGAAGGGCTTCGGCGAGGGCCGCATCTACTACTACGAGGGGCCCATCCTCGTCCCCGAGGAGGGGAGATGTTCGGTGCTGGGCACCATGAAGGGCGACGTGCACCTGGAGAACGACGCGCCAGCCGGCATGACGCCGGGGCGGCCCCTCCTCGTGAGCGCCGAGGCCGGGAAGGGGCGCGTGTTCCTCTCCGTGGGCCATCCCGAGGCGACGCCGGGCCTGCGATGGATGGTGCCGCGGGCCGTGCGCTGGGCCGCGCGTCGGGAATCGGTCCCCTACACGGCCGCCATCGTGCGCCCCGGGATCCTCGACCACGACGTGCTCTTCGACGAGGCGCTCCGCAAGGAGGAGGGGGCCCTCCACCAGTCCTTGATGTACGGCGACGCCGCGGCGAAGCGCGCCGCGGTGGAGCGACTGGCCGCCGTCCGCAGCTGGGACGGCGGGCCGTGGATCCGCGGTTTCGTGCGAAACGCCGATCCGACGGTGCGCGTGGCCGCGGCGCGGGCCCTGACGGCCCTGGAGTGGACGGCCTCCCAGCTCGACCTGGAGGCGGCCGTCGCGGCGGAATCGGACGTCGTGGTCCGCGCCAACCTGGACCTCTGCCTCGCGAGGCTGAAGGCCATGACGCCTGCAGTGGGAGAGCGCGGAGGCCCCGGCGGCCGGCGCGTGGTGGCCGTCACGATCGACGACCTGCCCCTCGTCAACGCGGGCACCGACGATCCGCAGAAGCGGCGCGAGGAGGTGAAGCGGCTCCTGTCGGCGCTCGCGGCGCAGCGGGTCCCGGCGACCGCGTTCGTCGTGGGGAAGAACACCGATTCTCCGGGCGGCGCGGAGCTCCTCGACCTGTGGCTGACGGGCGGTGTCCACCTGGGCAACCACACTCAAAGCCACCGCTCCCTCCACGAGATCGGCGTCCAGGCCTACGAGGCGGACATGGCGGCGGAGGATATCAGGCTCCGGGCCGCCCTCGCGCCCGCGGGCGAGGCGCCTGCCTACTTCCGTCACCCCATGCTTCAGACGGGACGGAACCCGGCCACGAAGCGCGCGGTCGACGGCTACGCGGAGACCCTGGGCTACGAGATCGCCCCCGTGACCATCGACAACTCCGAATGGATCTTCGCCAAGGCCTACGCGGTGGCGCTCCAGAAGGGCGACGCCGCGTCGGCGGCCAAAGTCAGGGGCGCCTACGTGCCCTACATGGAATCGAAGGTGGACTACTGGGAGCGCCAGTCCAGACAGCTCCTCGGCTACGAGGTCCGCCAGATCCTCCTCTTCCACGCCAACGCCCTCAACGCCGACGCTCTCCCGGACCTGCTGGGGATGCTGAAGCGCCGCGGCTACGAGTTCGTCTCACTCGAGGACGCGTTGAGAGATCCTGCCTACGCCCTGCCCGACGGCTACACGGGAGGCGGAGGCATCTCGTGGCTCCACCGCTGGGCCATCGCCCTCGGCGGCAGGGCCGCGGTCCTGCCGGGCGAGCCGGAGTGCCCGCGCTGGGTGATGGAGGTGGCTGGGGTCGACTCGGAGTAGGAGGGATTAGGTGTCTAGAAATCGGTGGCCCGCATCCGAGCCCGAGGTGCATCATCGCTCCATCGGGGTGGAGGTCCACCCCAAGGAGGACAGGATGCACGCCATGCCCAACGTCGCCGAAATGGAGCAAGCTTTCGCCGCGCACGACGCGTCCTACGACGGCGTCTTCTTCGTGGGGGTGAGGAGCACGGGGATCTTCTGCCGCCCGTCGTGCCCCGCCCGCAGGCCGCTGCCCGAAAACGTCCGATTCCTGGCCACACCCAAGGAGGCCCTCTTCGCGGGGTTCAGGCCCTGCAAACGCTGCGAGCCCCTCAACGTGGAGGGGAAGCCTCCCGAGTGGGCCGAGAGACTCCTCGCGACGGTCGAGGAGGACCCCGCCCGACGCTACAGGGACGCCGACCTCCGCATCATGGGCCTGGAGCCCGCCCGGGTGAGGCGCCACTTCCGGAAGACCTACGGCATGACCTTCCAGGCCTACTGCCGCGGCCGCCGCATGGGGCAGGCGCTGGAGCAGATCCGTGAGGGCTCGGGGCTCGACGACGTCATCCTGGGCCACGGGTACGAGTCCCACAGCGGTTTCCGCGAGGCCTTCGTGCGGACCTTCGGGAAGCCTCCCGGGAAGAGCCGCGAGGAGGGCCGCGTGGATGTGGCCTGGATCGAGAGCCCCCTCGGGCCCCTCGTGGCGGGCGCCACGGGGGAGGGGATCTGCCTCCTGGAGTTCACCGACCGCCGCATGCTCGAGGCGCAGTTCCGCACCCTGCGCCGCCTCTTCAGGCGCGCCGTCGTCCCCGGCCGGAACGCCCACCTCGACAGGCTCCAGGAGGAGCTGGCCGCCTACTTCGCGGGGACCCTGAAGCGCTTCACCGTCCCCCTCCTCTTCCCTGGGACGCCCTTCCAGCGCCGCGTCTGGGAGGAGCTCCTGAGGATTCCCTACGGCGCCACCCGCTCCTACGAGGAGATGGCCGCGGCCGCAGGCTCCCCCGGGGCGAGCCGGGCCGCGGGCACGGCCAACGGCATGAACCGCATCGCCATCCTCATCCCGTGCCACCGCGTCGTGAACAAGGACGGGAAGCTCGGCGGATACGGCGGCGGGCTCTGGCGAAAGCAGAGACTCCTGGATCTGGAGCGGGGGAACCATTAGGAGAATAGGAGGAGTGTCAGGCCCCGCTGCGTGACGAGTCGCCTCCTCCCCGAACTTGCCTCGGCTACTGGTCCGGCCCCTGTGATATGCTTTAAAAAGTAATACGAAACCCCTGAGGGGATTCGTTGATGGATTTGCGTAAGATGGCATGGATGGTCATGGCGGGTGGCCTTGTGCTACTCAACGTGTTGGGCGAATCCCCAGCCCGACCTTCTGTATCGGAATCACCCACCGCGCCTGGGTCTATCTCTCAGGGAATGACCCTCGTGGCGGAAGGCAGACTTGCCGAGGCGCTACCGATTCTCGAGTCAGAGATCGCCCGTTCTCCCGACGACCCCAAACTGGGTCTCGCACGTGCCCAGTGCCTGCTGGATCTGGCGAGATGGGATGAGGCGCTTACAGCCGGACAGGCTCTCCTCCAGAGATTCCCCGGCGACGCTGATATCCGCATCATGGTGGGGGAAACCCTCTTCGTCTCCTTCCGCCCCTCCGAGGCGGTGGAGATTTGGCGATCTTTGCTGAAGGACCCGAAAGAGGGCGGGAGGGCACTGCCCAGGATGCTCGGCGCCTTGCTGGCTCAGAGACGGTTTGAAGAGGCAGGAAGACTGGCCACAGAGGCGAAGTCTCAAGGCGTGACCTTCGACGACGCCTCCTTGAACCTGGCGGCCCAAGCCTGCGGATGCCCCGAGAAGCTCTTCTTCCTAGCAGACCTCGCCAAACGCCACCCCGGGGACCCCGCGCCAGAGGAAGAGCTCAAAGTGCAGGGCGGCCTCTGCGACCGGGGTGGAACCTCAACAGTTGCCCCCCGCTCCACCCCTGACGTCATTCGCACCTCCTTCCTCAGCAATGAGAAGAAGGCGTCGCTGAACGGAAAAGAGACGGTCCCCCTGGCCTTCGATTCTGGGAGCCAGATGGTGGTGTTGTACGCCCCGAAGAAGCTGGTGAATCGTCTGGGCTTGACCGCTCTGGGTTCGGCACGGTTCGTGGGGCTTGGGGAGCGGGGCGCTCGGTTGGGGAAAAAATGTCTTCTGGATTCCTTCGAGGTGGGAACCTTGAAGCTCTTGAACCTCCCCGCAACCTTGTCGGTGGGGGAATGGCGGAATCCCGCCGTGAAAATGGGCCTTGGCCCATTCCTCGATTATGTTGTGGAGCAAGACCACAGGCATTCCCGATACGCCTTCTGGCCGGCGGGGACTCCGGCAGAATCCATTTTCGGAGGAAAGCCAGATATCTCCCTTCCCGTCCTCTGGTTTCGAGGGATTCCACTGGTGCCGGTCTCGATCAACGGGAAGGGCCCCTATCCGTTCCTCTTCGATACGGGTGCCTCGAACACTATCCTCGCGGCTCAATTTTGCTCCCTGCTAGGCCTGACACCTAGTTCCGGGGGTTTTGAGCGGACGAAAGGCTACGGGGCGTCGGGGACCTTCGGCGTGAGTTACACCGACCCGGTTACCCTCACCATCGGAGGCCAGCAAGACCCCCTTCCGTGGGTCCAACTCACGGAAATCCCCCAACGGTTTTCGGGGCCCGTCTATGGGTTCCTCGGCCAAGATTTCATCGACGACTACCGCGTCGTCTTCGATGGTCCGGGATGCAGAATCTATCTTCGTGCATATCCTAGCAAGCGCTATCGGGATCCCACGCTCAACAGGCCGCCGGCCAACTCGTCACGGCCCGCAGAAAACGCCATGCCTCCACCCCAGGAGAAGCCCGCGATTCCTCAGACGAGGGGTGGACCCAAATAGACAGTTCGGTCCAAACACCCACTGTCCAGGGCGGTGGACACACGGCTGCCTCATGGGACGGACGGGAGGACAGATAAATGGCTGTAAGCGTCCAGTGGACGGAGGTTTCGTTCTCGCCGAAAACTGGCACTCTCTTTGCTTTGAAATCAGACAGATGGCATCGATTGGTGGCAAGTAGCTCGCGGCGAGCTCGCCCCGATGACGTCATCCTCCAAGGAAAGGGGGCCGATCATGAACAAGAGAGGTGTGTTGACGGTCGGGGCGGGGTTCCTTGTGGGCGCGCTCGCACTGCTGGCGGCTCAGCCCGCATCGGTCCAGAAGCTTACGGCCAACCTGTTCAGCGTCGACAAGGACGGGTTGACGCTCATGGCCGATGTCAGCGTCACGCGCCTCCGTGGCGGCGAAAAGTACATCCCCATGAGGGTTTGGCTCGGCAAAGAAACCAAGGGCACGGTCTACATCACCCGTGCATCCTTCACGGTGACTGACCCCAAAGGCGTCAGCCACCCGGTCGCCAGCGTCGAGGAGTTGAGGAGGGATTATGGCCCGAACCTCATTTCGGCTGACTACAAATTCGATCACAGGGTGGTGGAGTCTGGAGATCAAGTGTCTTCGCACTTCGCCGACGCGTTCAACTTCGTGACTGCGCCTGTGTTCTTCGCCAACCCTTCGGGTTTCCCCAGCACTCTGCGCGAGAACGGTGAGATTCAGTTGAGGACCTACACAGGCACGTTTCTATACTTTGCCAACCCGGCGGGGAAGGACCCCGGCGAGTACAAACTGACCTTCACCGACCCCAAGAGCGGAGTCAGCCTCGAGGTGCCCGTCACGATCCCGTGGAGTCGCTAGCCGGAGCAATCCCGCGAGGCATTGGGCCCGACCGGCCCTCGCGACTTGAGGAGGGCCTTCAGGCTGGAGAGGACCTTGGGCCAGCCATCGTTGATGCCCTGAGGTTGCATCAGGCGGGACTCGGTTGAGCTTTCTCTCCGGGACCCTCTTAGGGGCTGGGTCTCAGGCGAGATGCTTGGGGATAATCGCCATCACGGGTGCTCCTCGAGGAGCGTTTGATGGTGAGATCGGTGGCCTTGTGGGCCTTCGCGGTGGCAGTCACCCTCTGGATCAGCGAGGTCCAGTGTCAGGACCGCGGCACGGCTCGCTCCGAGGAAAGACCTCAGCCCATTTCAGCGGCTGTGAGCGGTCTAAGTTGGTTGGCGGAGGGGAGGGTTGGGGAAGCCCTTCCCCTCCTCGAGGCGGGGATGCGGGAGCAGCCCCATGACCCGGCCATCGCCACCGGGCGCCTGCAATGTCTCTATCTCATGGGCCGCTGGGGGGAGGCCCTCGATCTCGCGAAGGCCCTTGCACAGCGATTCCCCGGCGACCCGGGAATCAGGCTTCTCGAGGGAGACGTCCTCCTGGCGTCATTCCGAGCGCGCGAGGCGGTCGAGGTCTGGCGCCCCCTTCTCGACGATGAGAGGGCAGCCCCGCGAGCGCTGCCGAAGATGCTGGCGGCCCTCCTGTTGCAGCGCCGGTTCCCCGACGTTTCGGCTCTCCTCGCCCAAGTCCGAGACCGGGGTATCCCGGTCAGCGACGACGCGCTCCGTCTCGTCGCCCAGCAGGCCTCGTGCGCCGATAGCCGTGCGGCGCTGCTCAGCCTCAATCAAAGCCATCCAGAGAGCCTCCAGGCCAAGGAAGAGTGGCAGACACGGGAGGCTCTATGCTCCAGGGGCGGTTCGTCGGTGGTCTTGCCTGGAGAGTTTCCTGATGTCATCCCGGCAACGCCCGACGGGCTTGCGTTGAAGGTGCGGTTGGCGGGGAAGCGAGACGGGAGGCTCCAGCTGGACACGGGCACCGATGTCCTCCTGCTGGATCCAAAGGTGGCAAGGTCGCTGGAACTAGACACCATCGGCCGGGCAGAGGTGGCGGGGATGGGAGGAGGCGACCTTCGGGCCCGAGGCATGGTGGCGCTCCCGACTCTCGAGGCGGGACACCTGCGCGCGAACAACCTCCCCGCCTTGCTCGCCGACGACGAGCGCCTGGAGGAGCGCGGACGCTCCGGAATCGTAGGACTGAGCCCCTTCCTCGACGGGGTCGCGGACTGGGACCGGCGCGGCAGCCGGCTGACGCTCTGGCGCACCGGGACGCCGGCGAAACAAGTTCTCGGAAAGGAACCGACGGCCGACCTGCCCGTGCTCTGGGTGCGGGGGATTCCACTGGTACCCGTGACCGTCGACGGGAAGGGACCCTACCCGTTCATCCTCGATACGGGAGCTGATGCGACTTTGCTCTCGGAGGAGGGCACGAGGGCGCTGGGTATGCACCTGAACTCGGGGAAGTTTCAGGCGGGGGTGGGAAGGGGCGCTTCTGGTCCCTTCCTGACGGGGTTCGTCGAGGCGGTGAGGGTCGGCTTCGCGGGCAGGGAAGAGCCTTTCCCCTGGCTCCGGGTCGCCGACATCCCTCGACGTTTTCCCCTTCCTGTGTTCGGGGTCCTGGGGATGGACGTCCTTTCCACGTACCGGATCGTATTCGACGGCCCGGCCTGCCGGTTGATCTTGCTCCGCTACAGCGGAGGTCTGTATCGTAGCCCCAAGCTCAACCGCCTGGGTCGAGTGGTTCCATCTCCGGCGAACATCCCTTCCTATGTCCCGCCGCGGTAGAAGTCAGGTCGCTTACGAGACGGACGCCCCCGAGGCGAGACGGGCTGCGGGCACGGCCAACGGCATGAACCGCATCGCCATCCTCATCCCGTGCCACCGCGTCGTGAACAAGGACGGGAAGCTCGGCGGATACGGCGGCGGGCTCTGGCGAAAGCAGAGGCTCCTGAATCTGGAGCGCGGCACGGCCGGCCTGCCCCTGGGCTGAGCGCACGGCGCTCGGGGAGTCCGCCCCCTTCAAATTTCGTCAGGCTCTGGCATACTTATTCAGATGAAGAACAGGGCCAGGTCCTGCGGGCATAATATATTCTTTGGCGCGGCCCTCCTCGCTCTCCTCGCCGCCGCCACGGCGCTTGCCGCTCAGGCGCCCACGGCGCAGGCGCCGGCTCCGGCCGCCCAGGCTCCCGAGTCTCCCCAATCGGCGCCAGGCACCAAGGAGCCCTCCGAGGAGCCCGCGGGCGTCCCAGTCATGCTAGACGGCCGGGTGATCCTGCGCATCCGCGCCGACACGGGACCCTTCACGGCGGCCATGAGGGCGCGGACCCTAGAGAAGCGCCTGGAGGCCCTGGGCAAGGACCCCTCCTACGACGAGAGGGCGCTGACGGTCAGGGAGACCCCGGGCGCCTCGGAGTTCCTCTACCGCGGGATCCTCATCGGCGTGATCACCGACGAGGATGCCGGGGCGTACGACATGCCGAGGC
This sequence comes from Acidobacteriota bacterium, assembly GCA_037440125.1. Lineage (GTDB taxonomy): Bacteria > Acidobacteriota > UBA4820 > UBA4820 > DSQY01 > JAKAJA01. The sequence goes on along the minus strand of JBBIUU010000007.1, from coordinate 19,552 downwards.
AGGCCCTCGCCGACAAGGTCCTGCAAACCTGCAAGGACGCCATCGCCACCTATCGCCTGGAGCACTCGGAGGAGGCCCTCTGGCAGGACGCGGCCTTTGCCGTCATCGCCCTCGTGATCCTCGCGGGGGCGCTCTTCGTCACGCGGCGGGGCCACCGCTGGGTCGAGGCGAGGGTGAACGCCTGGTGCGAGAAGGAGGGGTGGATCGGCCGGCAGAGGGCCGCCGGCGCCGTCGGCCACGCCCATCTCGTCCGGGGCATCCTCGCCGCCCTGCGTCTCCTCCGCCTGGCCCTCGTCGTGGCCCTGATCTATGTCGCCCTCGCCATGGTGTTCTCCCTCTTCCCGTGGACGCGCGAGCTGGCGGTCATCCTGGCCGACTACGGCCTCGCTCCGGTGAGGGCGCTGTGGCAGGGGTTCCTGAAGTACATCCCGAACCTGCTGTTCATCGCGGTCATCTGCGTCGTGGCCTTCTACGCGAGCCGGCTCGTCCGGTGGTTCTTCGACCGCGTGGCCGCGGGCGAGATGACCATCCACTGGATGTACCCCGAGTGGTCCGGCGCGTACTACCGCATCGCGAGGACGCTCGTCATCGTCGGTGTCGCCGTCATCATCTTCCCTTACATCCCGGGCTCCGACACGCCCGCCTTCAAGGGCATCTCGATCTTCCTGGGCGCGCTCGCCACCTTCGGGTCCTCCACGGCCATCAACAACCTCTTTAACGGCCTGGTGCTCATGAGCATGAGGCCCTACCACACGGGGGACTGGGTGCGTGTGGGGGACACGGAGGGCCGGGTGGAGGACGTGAGCCTCCTCGTGACGAAGCTCCGCACGTCCAAGAACGTGGTCATCACGGTGCCGAGCTCCCAGATGGTGGGCAGCCACATCCTCAACTTCAGCGACATGGCCCGGGAGGGTCCCGGCCTCATCCTGCACACCACCGTGACCATCGGCTACGACGCGTCGTGGCGCACGGTGCACGCGCTCCTCGTCGAGGCGGCGCTCAGGACGCGCGGCGTCCTGGGCGAGCCTTCGCCCTTCGTGCTCCAGACGAGCCTGGACGACTCCTACGTGAGCTACCAGATCAACGCCTTCACGCGCGAGGCGTGCGAGCAGCCGAGGCTCTACGGCGAGCTCCACCAGAACATCCAGGAGGCCTTCAACGCGGCCGGCGTGGAGATCATGTCCCCGGCCTACCACGCCCTCCGCGACGGCAACACGGTCACCACTCCGGCGGATCACCGGCCGGCGGGCTACGAGGCGCCGGCGTTCCGCGTAGAGAAGATAGGGCCGGGCAAGGAATAGAGCTGGAGAGCTGGGGAGCTGGAGAGCTGGTGAAAGAAAAAACAGGGAAAAGGCATTAGAGAAAAGACAATCGCGGGGCGGTGAAGACGGACGCCCCCGCGCCGGAACGAACCGATAGCAAAGGGGAGACCCATGAAACGCAGCAGGGCGGCGAAAACATCTCGGAACCTCTGGCGGACGTGCATCGCGGCGGCCCTCGTCGCCTTGGCGGCGGTCGCGGCCGTCGCCCAGGACACCGACCCGGGCTGGCCGCGGGACATCGTGGTGCCCCAGGGGACCATCACCATCTACCAGCCGCAGGCGGAGGACCTGAAAGGCAACGTCTTCACGGGCCGCGCCGCCACCTCTTACGTGAAGAACGGCGAGACCAACCCGGTCTTCGGCGTGCTCTGGTTCCAGGCCCGCCTCAACGTGGACCGCGACAGCCGCAACGCCGAGTTTTCCGAGGTCCAGATCACCCGCGTGAGGTTCCCCAACGCCACCCCGGACCAGGAGCAGAAGTACATCGACATCGTTCAGTCTGCGGTCTCCAGCTGGCCCACGTACCCTATCTCCATGGACCGCGTCATCGCCATGCTCCAGGCCGCGAAGAAGGACGAAGCCTCCGAGGAGGGCCTGAAGAACGACCCGCCGCAGATCGTCGTCACCGACACGCCCACGGTCCTCGTGGCCTACGACGGCCAGCCGACCCTGCGCGACATGCCGGACAGCAAGCTGCAGCGGGTCATCAACACGGCCTATCCCGTCATCTTCGACCCCGCCACGAAGACCTACTACATGACGAACACGAAGCTCTGGTACGGCGCCGCAGACCCGCTCGGCCCCTGGAAGCTGGGCGCCACGCCGCCCCCCGAGGTCGTCGCGGCCATCCCGCCCGGCGCCAAAGACCAGGCCAAGGACGACGAGAGCCCGCTCCTCGCGGCGGGCACGCCGCCTCAGGTCGTCACCGCCACCGTGCCGACGGAGCTGATCTGGACCGACGGCCGCCCCGACTTCCGCCCCGTGGGGTCCTCGGCCGAGCTGCTCTACGTGGAGAACACCGACAGCAACGTCTTCATGGACGTGAATTCCAAGAGCTACTACGTCCTCCTCTCCGGGCGCTGGTACAAGAGCGCCGACCTCAAAGGCCCGTGGACCTTTGTGAAGCCCACGGACCTCCCGCCGAGCTTCAACACCATCCCGCCCTCCTCCGCCAAGGGACCCGTCCGGGCGAGCGTCCCGGGCACCGAGGAATCCAAGGATGCGCTGATGGACACGCAGATCCCTCAGACGGCTGCGGTCAAGCGCGGGCAGGCCGAGGACGTGACGAGCTCCTTCGACGGCGACGCGCAGTTCAAGGCCGTGGAGGGCACGGACCTCCAGTACGCCGTGAACACCGCCCAGCAGATCCTCAAGTGGCAGGACAGGTACTACCTCTGCAAGGACGGCATCTGGTACGTGGCGGCGAGCCCCACAGGCCCATGGACGGTGAGCGACAAGCGCCCCGACGGCGTCGACAAGATCCCCGCGAGCAACCCCCTCTACAACACCAAATACGTGGAAGTCTACGACTCCACGCCCGAAGTGGTCTACGTGGGCTACACGCCGGGCTACCTCGGCGCCTACCCCTACTACGGCACGGTGGTGTACGGCACCGGCTGGTACTACCCCGGTTGGGTCGGGGCCTACTATTACCCGTGGGCGTGGACGTGGGGCTGGGGCGCATACTACAGCCCGTACTGGGGTTGGGGCATGGGCGCGGGCTTCGGCTGGGGCTTCGCGTGGGGGTTCGCGTGGGGCGCGGCGTGGAACCACTGGGGCTGGGGCGGCGGCTGCTGGGGCTGCGGCGGCGTCTACAACAACATCCGCATCAACAACATCAACATCGGCCGCGGCAACATCTCGGGGAACTGGCCCGGGTACAAGCCCGGCCAGGGCGGCAACCGGCCGGGCCAGGGCGGCGGCATCGGGCAGGGCAATCGGCCCGGGCAGGGTGCCAAGCCCAGCCAGCTCCCGGCGAACAACCTCTACAACCGTGGCAACAACCCCGACCGCAGGGCCTCCAAAGACCAAGTCAACCGGTCCAGGCAGGACATGGCCAACCGTCCGAGGGCATCGCAGGGTAAGGCCAACAACGTCTTCGCTGGATCGGACGGCCAGGTCTACCGGCGCGGCGCCGACGGCGGCTGGCAGCAGAACGGCAAGGGCGGATGGAACAGCGCCAACCGGCCCCAGGCGGGCAACATGGACCGTGCCGGCGGCGGGAACATGCAGGGCCTCAACCGCGATGCGACGGCGCGCCAGCGCGGGACCGCACAGACCAACAACTTCAACCGGGGCGGCGGGTACAGCGGGGCGTCGCGCGGGAGCTACGGCGGCGGCCGCGGCGGGTACGGCGGCGGCGGCGGTTTCCGCGGCGGCGGTGGGGGCGGGAGGAGAAGGTAGACGGCTGACGTGAGACGTGAGGCGGTAGACGTTAGACGTGAGACGTTAGACGTGAGACGTTAGACGGTAGACGGTAAACGTGAGGCGGAGGCCGACCACCGATAGCTCTCGTGGGAGCGGTCTCCTGACTGCGATTCGTTTTCCCCGCGCGCCGGCGGCTCATGACGTGAGGCCTTGCTCACCCGATCACCCGATCACCCGATCACCTGATCACCAGATCACCTGCTCACCCGAAGGGGCTATGGAATGGACCATCGAGAGCACCTGGGAACACCTTCGACTTCGATCATCCTCTTCGCCGCCCTGTTGCTGCTGGCGGTGTTCACCCCGCTCCGGGCCCAGGAGGCGGACCCAGGCTGGCCTCGGGACATCGTCGTGCCCCCGGGGACGATCACCATCTACCAGCCGCAGGCGGAGTCCCTGAACGGGAACCTCTTCACCGGCCGGGCGGCCGTCTCCTTCCTGAGGAACGGCGAGGACCGCCTCACCTTCGGCGTCCTCTGGTTCCAGGCGCGCCTCAACATCGACCGCGACCAGCGGAACGCCGAGATGACGGAGATCATCATCACACGGGTGCGCTTCCCTAACGCCACACTGGATCAGGAGCGCAAGGTGGGCGCCGTGGTGCAGGAGGCGGTCCTCCGCTGGCCCGCGCATCCCATCTCCGTGGCCAAGCTCAAGGCCATCCTCCAGGTGGCCCAGAAGAACCAGGCCTCGGTCGAAGGGCTCAGGCACGACCCGCCGAGGATCATCCTCGCGGAGGAGCCCTCCGTGCTCGTGCTCTACGACGGCGCGCCGGTTCTGAGGGACCTTCCGGGCACCAAGATCCAGCGCGTGGCGAACACGCCCTTCCCCGTCCTCTTCGACCCGGCCTCCTCCACCTACTACCTGACGAACACCGCGCTCTGGTTCAGCGCGAAGGATCCCCTCGGCCCGTGGCAGCAAGGCGCCAAGCCGCCCGCCGCCGTGGCCGCCGCGGTCCCCCCCGAGGCCGCGAACCAGGCCAAGGACGACACGAACCCGCTCAACGCGCTCAGCCCGCCGAGGATCTTCACCTCCACCGAGCCCGCCGAGCTCATCTGGACCGACGGCAAAGCGGACTTCCGTCCCGCGGGGTCGGGCGGCGACCTCCAGTTCGCCCAGAATACGGACGGCAACCTCTTCCTCGACACGAAGGGCAGGGCGTACTACGTGCTCCTCTCGGGCCGCTGGTACTCGAGCGCGAGCCTGCAGGGGCCGTGGGCCTTCGTCGAGCCCAAGGACCTCCCCGTGAGCTTCGGCACCATCCTGCCCTCTTCCTCGAAGGGGCCCGTGCGTTCGAGCGTGCCGGGGACCGAGGAGTCCAAGGACGCGCTCATGGACACCCAGATCCCGCAGACCGCCGCCGTGAGCCGCGACGCGGGCAAGGACGTGAGGGTGGCCTTCGACGGCGAGCCCCAGTTCAAGCCCGTCGACGGCGTAGCGGGGCTCGAATGGGCCGTCAACACGCCCGAACAGATGCTCAGGCAGGGCGGGGCGTGCTTCCTCTGCAAGGCCGGCGTCTGGTACACCTCCGCCGCGCCGACGGGCCCCTGGACCGTGAGCGAGAAGCGCCCCGACGGCGTGGCCCAGATCCCCGCGAGCAACCCCCTCTTCAACACGAAGTACGTGCAGGTCTTCAACGCCACGCCCGAGGTCGTCTTCGTGGGCTACACGCCCGGCTACCTGGGAGCGTACCCCTACGGCGGCACGGTCGTCTGGGGCACGGGATGGCACACGCCGGGTTGGGCGGGAGCCGCGTACTATCCGCACGCCTGGACGTGGGGATGGGGCGCGGCCTGGAGCCCCTACTGGAACTGGGGCATGGGCTCGGGCTTCGGCTGGGGCCTCGCCTGGGGCTTCGCGTGGGCCTCGACGCTGAACCAGTGGGGGTGGAGCGGGGGCTGCTGGGGCCCCGCGGGGATCGCCAACACCATCCGCATCGAGAGCTTCAGCTCGGGGCGGAACGCCCTCTCCGGGAACTGGCCCGGCCTCAACGCCACGCAGGGCGGGGCGCTGCTCGCGACCGCTCCCGGGGGAAAGATCCCCGTGACCAACCTTTACAGCCGCGGGAAGAACAACGAGCGGCGGGCCACCACGGACCAGGTCATGAAATCGAGGCAGGAGCTCCTGAGCCGGCCGACGAGCACCAAGGAGAAGCCCAACAACGTCTTCGCGGGCGGCGACGGCCAGATCTACCGGCGGACCGCCCAGGGCAGGTGGCAGATCAGCGGCGCCGGCGGCTGGGTGGACCTGGGCTCGGTCCAGGGCGGCACGGCCCCGGCCCAGACGCCCTCGACGGGCACGCCCGACGCGCCCCTGGCCACCATGGACCTGACCGGCGCGAGGAGCTTCCAGCAGGAGGCCCTTGACTACGAGTACACGGCGCGCGACCAGGACGGCGTCCAGGCCGACAACCGCGTCTTCACCGCCGACAACTACCCCGGGCACTCGGCGGGCGGCGGCGGGACCGGCGCCTACAGCGGCCCGCCCAAGAACCCCTAAGAGCGAGACGACAACGGGGTCCGCGCGAGACGCGGGCCCCTCGAGAGAAAACTAGAAAGGATTCCGAATGCGCGCACCGATGCGGCCTGCCCTCTTTTCGAGCCTCACGCTCCTCGTCGCGGCCTTCGCCCTCCTGCTCCCCCTGGGCCTGCTCAGGGCGCAGGACGCCGGTATGGGCTGGCCGAGGGACATCCCCACGCCGGGAGGGACCCTCACGATCTACCAGCCCCAGGCCGACACGCTCCAGGGAAACACGCTGACGGGCCGGGCCGCCGCCTCGTTCCTCAAGACGGACGGCAAGGCGCCCATCTTCGGCGTCTACTGGTTCACGGCCCAGCTCGCAGTGGATCGGGACAACCGGAACGCCGAGCTGAGCGACGTCCAGATCACGAGGGCCCGCTTCCCCCAGGCCACGCCGGACCAGGAGCAGGAGGCCGTCGACCTCCTGCAGAAACAGCTCCCCAAGTGGCCGAGCCAGCCCATCTCCATGGACCGCCTCATCGCGAGCCTGGAGACGGCGCAGGCCGAGCTGAAGTGGGAGGACGGCCTGAACAACGCTCCCCCCAAGATCATCATCAGCGACCAGGCCGCCGTCCTCGTGATCTTCGACGGCCAGCCCGCGCTGAGGGACGTCCCCGGCACCCAGCTCCAGAGGGTCATCAACACGCCCTTCCCGATCATCTACGACCCGGCCTCGGCGACCTACTACCTCACGAATACCAACCTCTGGTACAGCGCCAAAGACGCGCTGGGGCCGTGGCAGTCGGGCGCCACGCCTCCCGCGGCGGTGGTGGCGGCGATCCCGAAGGACGCGAAGGGCCAGGCGGCGGACGACACCAACCCGCTCAACGCCCTCACGCCGCCGCAGATCATCACCTCGACGGAGCCCGCGGAGCTCGTCTGGACCGACGGCAAGCCGCAGATGCAGCCGGTCACCGGTGGCAACCTCAACTACGCCGAGAACACCGACAGCGACCTCTTCTACGACCCCCAGGGAAAGGCGTGGTTCGTCCTGCTCTCGGGGCGCTGGTACAAGGCGGGCGCCCTCCAGGGGCCGTGGACCTTCGTCAAGCCCTCGGACCTCCCCGTGACGTTCCAGGGCATCTCCCCCGGAGAGGCCAAGGCCGCGGTGCGGGCGAGCGTCCCGGGCACCTCCGAGGCCAAGGACGCCCTCATGGACACGCAGATCCCGCAGACCGCGGCGGTGAAGCGCGGCCCCGCTCCCGACGTGACGGTGGCCTACGACGGCGAGCCGCAGTTCAAGCCCATCGCCGGCAGCTCGACCCTCGAGTACGCCGCCAACTCGGCGCAGGAGGTCCTCAAGCAGGGGGCGCAGTACTTCCTCTGCAAGGACGGCGTCTGGTACGTCGCCGACGGCGCGAAGGGCCCGTGGAGCGTGAGCGCCACGCGACCCGCCGACGTCGAGAGCATCCCGGCGAACAACCCCCTCTACAACACCAAGTACGTCAACATCTACAATTCCACGCCCGACACGGTCTACGTGGGCTACACGCCCGGCTACACGGGGTCCTACCCCTACTACGGCACGGTGGTCTACGGCACGGGCTGGTATACCCCGGGCTGGGTGGGCGCCTACTACTACCCGTGGGCGTGGACGTACGGCTGGGGCGCCTTCTGGACGCCCTACTGGGGCTGGGGCATGGGCGCCGGCTTCGGCTGGGGCTTCGGCTGGGGCTTCGCGTGGGGCGCGGGCTGGAACGCCTGGGGATGGGGCGGCGGCTGCTGGGGTCCCGCGGGCGTCTACAACTCCATCGCCATCAACAACTGGCTCAACGGCACGCACCCCAACGCCTCCAACTGGTCGGGGACCCACCCCAACCAGGGCGGCGGCGGCAAGAACAAGGCGCCCGCGAACAACCTCTACAACCGGGGCGGGAACGCCGGCAGGAACGTCACCGCGGACCAGCGCGGCAAGGCGATGCAGAACATGGGCTACAAGCCGCGCGGCGCCGAGGGCCGCCCCAACGACGTCTTCGCCGGGAAGAACGGCGACGTGTTCCGCAGGACGGGAGACGGCGGCTGGCAGCAGCACGGGGCCGACGGCTGGCGCAACGTGGGCCACGAGGGCGGCGGCGAGAAGGGCCTCGGCGGCGGGCAGGGCGCCGGCGGCTTCGACCGGGGCGGCGGTATGGACCGAGGCGGCGGCATGGACCGCGGCGCCGGCGGACTGGACCGCGGGGGCATGTCGGGCCTCAACAACGACTGGCAGGCGCGCCAGCGCGGCGCTTACAACGCGCAGGCCTTCGGGCGCGGCGGCTCCGGCGGAGGCGCAGGTGCGTACCGCGGCGGCGGCGGCTTCGGCGGGTACCGCGGCGGCGCGGGCGGGTTCCACGGAGGCGGCGGCGGAAGGCGTTGAGTCCTCCCGGAGCGTGCATCGGCGATGGGGGTCGCGACAGAGGGTTCACGCAGCGGCCCCGCGGTCTTGAGGCGCCTTGCGCACCCTTTCCAGTTCGTGGAAGGGACGTCTAAAATTTCGGAGTAAGGGAGCCTCCAGCGAAGTTCGCATTCCATCGGAGGGAGAGACCATGAGACGTTCTGCCATCCTCATCGCCATCGTGGCGCTCGCCGCAACCTTCGGCGCGGCGCTCGCCGACACGCCCGACACCAAGACCCTCACCACCTGGAGCGCCGAGGGCTTCACGCCGCCGCCCAAATTCACCAAGGTCTTCGTCCTCCTCGCGAGCAAGAACGAGAAGCTGCGCGTGAAGGTGGAGGGGGCCGTGTCCGCCAACCTGCCCCTCGCGATCGAGGGCGTCCCCGCCAACATCTCCATCCCCGACAAGGACCTGAAGAACCGCGCCAAGGTTCAGCAGCAGCTCGAGGGGATCCACGTGGACGGCGCGGTGGTCATACGCCTCGTGGGGAAGAACAAGGACGTGACCTGGGTGCCCGACTCCGAGCCCTTCTTCTGGGGCTATTACGACTGGGTCTACTCGGCGGGTTACTGGGACAACCCCCAGTACATGGAGCCCGGCTTCGACGTCACCAAAACCACCTTCCAGGTCGAGGTCAAGGTCTACGAGCTCAAGACGGGAAAGGAGCTCTGGGCGGCCTTCACCAAATCCATGGACTGGGATGACTCCCCCAAGACGGGGCAGAACATCATCGCCGCGGTCGAGGCGTCCCTCGGCCAGATCGGGCTCACCCAGTAGGGGCCCGCGGGGCTGGCGCTGTGACTGTGGCCGAGCACCCCATCGACATCGCGGAGGTCCGTGCCGGCGGCATGGACTTCCGCTGCCGCCTCTGCGGGCCCGAGGACGGCGAGCCCGTCCTCCTCCTCCACGGCTTTCCTCAGAGCTCGGCCATGTGGGAACCCGCCATGCGGTTCCTCGCGGAGAGGGGCTACCGGTGCGCGGCGCCCGACCAGCGCGGGTACAGCCCAGGGGCGCGCCCTCGCTCGGTCGGCGCCTATACCCTTCGTGCGCTCGCCACTGACGCGACCGCGCTGGCCGACGCGCTGCAATTCGAACGGTTCCACCTCGCGGGGCACGATTGGGGCGCCAGCGTGGGCTGGAGCGTGGTCCAGCTCCACCCGGAGCGCGCGCTGACCTGGACCGCGCTCTCGGTGCCCCACATGGCCTCCTTCGGGAAGGCCCTGCGCACGGACCCGGAGCAGAGGAGGAAGAGCCGGTACATGCTCCTCTTCCAGGTTCCGGTCCTGCCGGAGGTCATGCTCGGCGGAAGCCTCCTCGAGAAGCTTTGGAGAGGCGCCGGCCAGGAGGAGCGCGAGGACTACCGGGCCGTGTTCTCACCCTACGCCGCGCGGCGCGCGGTCCTGAACTGGTACCGCGCCGCGAGGCGGGACAGGTTGACCTACGGCGACGTCTCGGTGCCCTCGCTCTTCGTCTGGGGCAATCGCGACGTCGCCATCGCGCGGGCGGGCGTCGAGGACACCGCGCGTCACATGAAGGGCCCCTACGAGCTCCTCGAGCTCGACGTGGGCCACTGGCTGCCGCGCGAGGCTTTTGACGAGGTGATGCCCAGGGTGCTCGCCCACCTGCAGGCGCACGGCGCGGGGCGCTGAACCCCCTCCAAGAAAAAGGAGAAGGAGAATCGCCGCGGGGCCTGAGGGATCAGGCCTTGTCGGGTGGCGTCCCCGCCTGACCGGTGCCCGAGACCTTATCCTTCACGAGCGCGATGTGCTGCTTAAGGGTGAAGAGCTGGTCGGCGAAGGAGATGGGGATCTTCAGCCGGCGCGTCTCCGCCTCCAGTGTGGCGATCTGAGCGGCGAGATCCTCGGCGTCCGCCGGCGCCAGGCCCCCTTCGAGCTGGTCCTCGAGGAGCCGGAGCTCCCCGTACAGCTTCACGATCCTTCTCCTGACCCTCCACGCCCGGACCGGAGGCACGAGGGTGGCGAAGGGGTAGAGGATGCCCGCGATGGGGATGAGGACCACGAGGAGGCGCTCCACGAGGACGGCGAGCCAGAAGGGGAGGTAGCGCTGGAGGAAGGGGCGGCCCCGCTTGTAGTAGAGGACCGCCTCGTCGCTGAGGGGCACGTCGATGGCCTCGGGGGCGGGGAACTGGCCGGGTTTCCTGAAGATCCCCGGACCGGAGTGGACCTCGGTCGCCGCCTGAAGAAGCAGGTACTGCACGGCCGGATGGAGGTCGCGCCGCACCACGAGACTCGCCTTGGGCGCGAGGAGGACGGCGTCCTGCGAGGGGCGGTTCGCCTCGATGTCGCCCGACCCCGCCGGGAGGAGGAGCTTGCTCAGGTAGGGGAACACTTCCACGTAGGCGTCGGCGCGGGGGAAGCTAGCGACCCGCACCTTGGGAGAGCCGAGGAGGCGCTTCACCACGGGAGAGTCGTAGGACTCCATCATGGCGGCCCCGTCGATCTCCCCGGCCAGGAGCTTGGCGGCGGCCTCCTCCGTCGGGTAACCGATGAGGTGTGCGAACTCCGGCGTGACGCCGATCTTCGCCAAAAGCTTGAGGGCGAGCGCGTGGGCGCCGCTTCCCTCGGGCCCGATGGAGACCCTCTTGCCGCGCAGGTCCTGCACCGAGGTTCCCCTAAAGGCGTCGGGGACGAAGAGCCAGAGCGGTTCATAGAAGACCGTGCCGAGGGAGACGAGGTCGGGGGAGTCTTCGGCGCTCGTGGTGCCGCCCTGGAGGAACGCCACGTCGATGCCGGACTTGGGATCTCTGAGCCGGCCGAGGTTGTCGATGGCGCCCTTGGTGGGGACGAGCACGAGATCGATATCCGACCGGGCGAGGATGGCCCTGTAGTGGGCCGCGACCTCGGGGTAGTCGCTCCCCGGGAGGCCCGTCGCCATGACCACCCGGCGGGGCGGGAAGGGCCGCAGGAGGCCGATCGCAAGCCAGAGAAGGGCGGTGACCGCCACGAGGGCGGCCACCGCCAGGGCCGGGCCGAGGAACTTGGAATGCTTCGTTCTCTTCACCTTGCGGCCTCCTCCGCGCCGCCCGGCACGGGGGCTCCTCCTCGATCCTCTACTTTGCGGGCGCGGCCTTGGGGGCCGGTTTGGAGGCCTTCGTGGCGACCACGTCCACGAGGAGCGCCTCGGTGTAACGGACCGTCACGGTGTCGTCCTTCTTCACCTCGTCCAGGCGCTTCACGTCGGGACCCGCGGTGAAGGTGAGGGAGTTGCCCTGGGGGCCGGTGAGGGTCACGACGCGCGTCTTGTGGTCGATGGCCGTGACCTTGGCGGTGATGACCTGCGTGTTGGCCGCGTAGACTCCGGGCTTCTCGCCCTTGGGCGCGAGGGCCACCGTGGTCAGTTCGGCGGCGTCCGGCTTCTCGTTCGGGCCGTGCACGAAGATGCCCACCGACTGGATGTAGCCGGCCTTCACTTCGTCGCCCACCTGGACCTGGGGGAAGTTCACGGCCTCCTTGGGCACGGTGAAGGTCTTGGTCTCGCCGCCCGGCAGGGCGAGGGTGACCGTGCGCTTCTCGTGGTCCACGGCCTTGACGACGGCCGTGACGGTGACCTCGTCCACCACGAGGGCGCCGGGCTTCTCGGCGGTCGAGGTCTTGGTGACCGAGGTTTTGTGCTCCTGGGCGAAGGCGAGCGTGGTCGCAAGGGCCAGGATGGAGAGCAGGACGAGAGCCTTTTTCATGTCGTTCCTCCTGTGGTGGAAGCGGGGCCCCGTCAGGGCGTTCTGCCCTGGATGACCCCGTAGCTGATGAGGACGTCGAGGAGCCCGTGGAAGACGAGCCCCATGCCCATGGCGGAGACGAAGAAACCCACGATGCGCGTGGCCGCGTCGATGCCCTTGGCGCCGATCCTCCCGACGATGGGCTCGGCGTAGGCGAGGAGCAGGTAGGTCACCGCCATGGTGAGCAGGATGGCGGCCATGATGGCGGCGAGTGAGGGCAGGTGCTCGAATGGGTCCTTCACGAGCGACGACATGCCCAGCACCGTCGCCAGGGCCCCCGGGCCGAACATGAGGGGCATGGCGAGGGGGACGAAGGCGATGTCGGGGTTCCCCCCGCCCGACCCGCCCCCTCCGAAGACCGCCGCCGAGCCGGCCCCGGGAGGCGGCATGAAGAGGTTGAAGCCGATTCTCACGAGGATGATGCCCCCGACGATGCGGACCATGTCGAGGGGCACGCCGAAGACCTTGAGCACGACGGTCCCGAAGAGCATGAAGAAGACCATCAAGAGGGCCGCGTAGAGGCAGGCCCGCCAGGCCACCGACCGGTGCTCGCCCTCGCTCCTGCCCTGCATCAGGCCCAGGAAGACGGGGAGGGACTCGAGGGGGTTGATGATCGCGAGCAGCGTCGTGAACGTCCCCAGGAAGAGGCCCCAGACCTCATTCATGGCGGCGTCCTCAGCCGGTGCCCGAGGCGGCCGGAGCGGCTTTGGCCGCGGGGCTTCCGAGGAGCGTGGTGACGTCGTCCAGCGTGAGGACGTAGGCGGCGAGGGCCGCGAGCATCAGCACCACCACGGTCCAGACGCGCCGGTCTTCGTGCCACTTGCGCCGCCTGTCCTTCGGGTGGTCGCCGTCCCCGTGGAACCCCGGCCCCCTGTGCTCTCCCGCGTGCTGCTTCTCCTCGTGGTCGCTCATGGCAGGTCTCCCTTTACCGTGGGTGCCGCCCGGTCGATGCGCCTCGCGGGGGCGCTGTAGACATGCCCTCGATGGTGGTGTGGCGACGCGCCGATTATACCCCACAGGGTGGCTCCTGCGCCTCCTCACCCCGCGCGGTGGGGCCGACGCATCCTGTTGTCAAACCGTTTGTCAACGCGGGGTCCTTCGGGTAGACTCACTTCGGTCACTAAGCAACCGCTCGACCTGGGAGGATCCATCGATGCTGCTCGTCGCCGTGTTCGTCGCGGTCGTCTTCGCCTACAGCCTTCTCTCCGGCAGGCTCGAGAGGACCCTCCTGACGGCGCCCATCCTCTTCACCGCCGCCGGGGCCGTCCTCGCCGCGCTCAGCCCCGCGGCTCTGAACGAGTTCAGCCTGGACCGCAAAGGGATCCTCCTCGTCGCGGAGCTCGGGCTCGTGATGACGCTCTTCCACGATTCGACCCAGATCCGCCTCGCGAACCTCAGGGGGCGGGAGAGCCTGCCGTCGCGCCTCCTCAGCGTGGGCATGCTCCTGACGATCCTCCTCGGGGCCGTGGCGGCGCGCCTGGTCTTCCCCGACCTGACGTGGTGGGAGGCGGGCATCCTCTCCTCGATCCTCGCCCCTACCGACGCCGGGCTCGGCGCCGTCATCGTCCAGAGCCCCAAGGTGCCCGGGCGCATCGGCCAGGCCCTGAACGTGGAGGCGGGCCTGAACGACGGCCTCTCGGTGCCCTTCCTCATGTTCTTCCTCGCCCTCGCGCTCCAGAGCAAGGAGAACGGCGCCACCGTGCTCGGGCGGTACGTGCTCGAGCAGCTCGGCTACGGCGCGCTCATCGGGCTGGGTGTCGGGCTCGTGGGCGGCTGGCTCCTGGGAAGGGCGCAGCGAGCGGGCTGGATGGAGGCCCCCTTCGGCCAGCTCGGGCTGGTGTCGCTCCCCCTCGCGTGCTTCATCCTGTCGGAGGAGACGGGGGCGAGCATGTTCATCGCGGCCTTCGTGGCGGGCTTCGCCGTGCAGCCGGGGTTCGCCGACGCGGGGAAGCGCAGCGTGGAGTTCACGGAGGATTGGGGCCAGCTCTTCGACCTCTTGGTCTTCTTCCTCTTCGGCATGTTCCTGACCATGAGCAGGAGCGCGCTCACCCCGAGCTTCCTCGTGTACGCCGTCCTGAGCCTGACGGTGATCCGCATGCTCCCCGTGGCGCTGTCCCTCCTGGGCAAGGGATTGAGCCTCCCCACGCTGCTCTTCATGGGGTGGTTCGGTCCGAGGGGGCTGGCGTCCATCGTGCTGGGGCTCGTCTACCTCGAGGAGCAGGCCAACCTCGCCGGGGAGGCGACCATCCGCCTCGCGGTCGTGGCCACGGTGGGGTTGAGTATCCTGGCACACGGGCTGAGCGCGGGCCCGGGCGTCTCCCTCTACGCGCGCAAGGTGGGCTCGCTCCCGCCGGACGCGCCGGAGCTGCTCGCGCCGGAGGGCTCCGGGAGCCGCCGGGCGTGAGGCCTCGCGCCCCCGCCGGACCCGTCGGCGGGATGGGGAGGGATCTGCATGGATGAGCGGTCGTTCTCCAATGTCCAGCGGTTCTTCGTGGCGTCCGCCGCCGTCGTCGTCCTCCTCTACGGCATCCGGGCCGCCGCGCCCATCTTGAACCCCTTCCTCCTGGCCATCGTCCTCGCGTTCAGCGTGGTGCCCATCCCCAACTGGTTCGTCCACCGGTTCAAGGTCAGGAAGTCCGTCGCCATCCTGCTGACGCTCGCGGTCGTCCTGACCGTGGGGCTCGCCCTCCTCCTCGGCGTGGGGGAGGCGGCCCTCCGGCTCAAAGCCCAGCTCCCGGCCTACCACGAGCGCTTCGCCGCGCTGCACCAGGACGTGGCGTCGCTCATCGAGTCGCAGGGCCTCGACCCGGCGGCCTTCTCCCCCCTCAGGAACCTGACGCCGGACAGGATGATCTCCTTCTCGACGAGGGTCCTGCAGGCCCTGGGAGGCATCCTCTCGGAGGGCGCGGTGGTCCTCATGATCTTCGCGGTCCTCCTCATCGAGATCGCCGAGAGCACCACGGGGGAGCGGAGCCGGTTCGCCGACGCCTTCGGTTACTACGGCCCCGACATCCAGCACTACATGGGGATCACGGCCGGGACCGGGGCCCTCAACGCGGCGGCCAACCTCGTCCTGCTCCTCGCGCTGGGTGTGGACTTCCCGTTCCTCTGGTGCGTGCTCTACTTCTTCCTGAACTTCATCCCCACCCTCGGGTTCCTGATCGCCCTCGTCCCCCCCGCGCTCCTGGCGCTCCTGACGCACGGTTGGCACACGGCTCTCGCCGTCGCCGTCGGGTTCATCCTGACCAACACCATCGTGGACAACCTCGTGAAGCCCCTCTTCATGAAGAAGGGGATGGACGTGTCTTTCCTCAGCACCATCCTCTCCCTGGTCTTCTGGGCGTTCCTCCTCGGCTCCGTGGGGGCCATCCTGGCCATCCCACTGACCATCGCCGCTGAGAAGTTTCTCAGGAGGAGGGCCGACGGGGAGCCTCTCTTCGGGAGGGCGGGCGTGGGGGCCGAGGCCGACAAGGCAGCCGGAAAGAGCTAGGGAGGCGCGCATGGAGCACATCCTCGAGGGGCTCCTTCTGATCCTGGCCAGTGTCTTCATCCACGGCACGGGCACGCTCGTCCTCCTGCGAGCGCTCGACGTGTACGGCATCTGGTGGGAGAGGCATCACGGGGTCGTGGTCAACACCTTCACCCTGTCGTGGGTGGTCAGCACCCTCGTGATCTTGCACCTCGTCGAGATCGCCGTCTACGCGTTCTTCTACCGCCAGCAGGGCATCCTCCCCGACTTCGAAACGGCCCTATATTTCTCTCTGGTGACGTACACTACGGTGGGATATGGCGACGTGGTGCTAACCCGCGAGTGGCGCCTCTTCGGGTCCTCCGAGGCCCTCGTGGGGATCCTGATGACGGCGTGGTCGACCGCCGTCCTCATCGGAGTGGTCACCACGTTGCACAGGAAGAGCCTCGACCGGTGGAAGGCCACCTTCGAGGGGCGGCACGACGGGCAGATCGGGGATCAGGGGCAGGTCGACAAACCTTGAGCACCCGATACGCCGGGGGACCCTGCAGGGAGGGAAGGGACATGAAAAAGGCGATGTCTGTCTGGGCGGTTATCCTTCTGTGCGCCGTGTGCGGGACTGCGCTGGAGGCCAAGGACTCCAAGGCCCAGGCACAGGCCAAGATCCGCTCGGCGACGACCAAGATCCTGAACAAGCTGTACTCCGTAAACCCCAAGGCCAAGGCCGCCGTCCAGCAGGCCGCCGGCTACGCCGTCTTCAGCGCCACGGGCACCAAAATCCTCGTGGCGGGAGGCGGCATGGGCAAGGGGCTGGCCGTGAACACCAAGACCAAGAAGGAGGTCTTCATGAAGATGGCCGAGATCCAGGCGGGTCTCGGGTTCGGCATCAAGAAGTTCCAGCTCGTCTGGGTCTTCGAGACCGAGGCCCTGCTGGAGAAATTCGAGAACTCCGGATGGGAGATCGGAGGCCAGGCCACCGCGGCCGCGACGACGGGGACCAGCGGGGCAGCCTTCCAGGGGGCCATGGCCATCGCCCCCGGCATCTGGCTCTACCAAATGACCGACAAGGGCGTCGCCCTCGAGCTCACGGCCAAGGGAACGAAGTACTACAAGGACGACGACCTGAACTGAGGGGAGCTTCCGGATTTCGGATGTGGGATGTGGGATTTGGGAAAACTGGTCGAAAGGCGGAAGGAGAATTCGGAA
>JBBIUU010000007.1:0-2397 GCA_037440125.1 Acidobacteriota bacterium | reverse complement strand
AGAAACCTGATCGTCGATAGCCGCCCTCGTAGGAGCGGTCTCCAGACCGCGATCCTCTTCCCCGCACCGGGCGGCTGCAACCCAGGAGACCGGCGGCTGGAGAGGCCTCCTGCAGCTCGTCATCTTCGCCACAGTCACCCGCTCACCTGATCACCCGATCACCACATAACAAAAGCCCCCGGGAGTAACCCCGGGGGCTCTTCTGTCCGAGTGTCGTGTCAGCCTACCGCCACTTGATCTCGAAGGGCACGGTCACCACGCCCTTGGTGGCGGGATCGGTGTAGGTCAGCTTGTAGGTGCCCTGGGCCTTGGGCACGGGGTTGGGGAAGTAGGCGAGGAACATGCTGAAGGCGTTTGGGCGGAGCTCGGCCGTGTCACGCACCAGGGCAGGCTTTCCGCTCACATTGGGATAAAAGACCACGACGCTCTGCTGGTACCCGAGGCCGTTGTACGACTGCGCGTCGGGGCCCGCCTCGATGGTCTTCTTGATGAACGTGTAGTCGTTGGCCACGTTGAAGTCCCCGTAGGACTTCTTGTCCTTGATCACGTCGTAGGGTGCCATGGGGAGGACCTTGCCGCTGGGGTCCGTGAGGGTGAAGGCGGCCTGGTTGAGGGTGATCGTCTGGGCGCCCTCGGAGCCGACGAAGATGACGAGGGGGAGGAACTTCGCCTTGCCCTGCCACGCGGCGGGCTCCGTGTCCACGACCACCTTGATGCCCGCGGCCTGGCCGCGGTACCCGAAGGGGGACACCTTGTCGAACCCGGCCTGCGCCAGCACGGCCATCGGCACCAGGACGGCGAGGATCATGAGGCTCGCGAGACTCCATTTCGCATTGCGCATCGCACTCTCTCCTGTTCGGTCAGTGGATCGAGATCTCGCCCAAGCTACTTCTTCGCGATGGAGACGTCCTGGATCTTCTCGGGGATGGTCCCGTAGGCCTCGATGCCCGGCGCGCCGTCGGGGCCGAGGGTGATCTTGGCCATGCCCACGATGGTTCCCGTGCCCTTCTGGCCGTTGGGGATGACGAGCTCGATGAACCCGAAGGGGTAGTCGCCGGCGCGGCCGTACCCGCGGCCGAGGGGCGAGTTGGTGAGCGCCCGGACGATGAGGCCGCCCGGAACGGCGATGGCGCGCGCGAAGAAGAGCGGCTTGCCCATGCTGTTCCCCACCTGCAGGGAGCCGATCTGCTTGGCCTTCCAAGCCTTCTCGAGGAGCGCCTTCTGGCCGCCCTGGGCGAGGATCTGCTTGAGCTGCGCGGCCTCCTCGGGCGAGGTCCACTGCTCGATCGTGACGTTGAACCAGCCGCCGAGGAAGATGGTGCCGCCCGTGTTCGCGATGGTGCCCTCGAAGCGCGTCTTGCCCGTGGGGGCCACGCCCATGGCGGGGAGGGGTTCTTCCTTCTGGGCCTGGACCGCAGTGGCCGCGGCGGGCGCCGGCTTGTCCGCGGACTGGCCCCACAGGGTGAGGGTTGAGAAGGCGAGGGTCAGAGCGGCGAGGATCAGGATGGCTCTCTTCGTCATGGTGGTCTCCTTTGTGGAAAGGGCAGACTCTAAGATATACCCTATTTCTGATAGTCAAACGTGTTCACGGTGACGAAGATTCCCTTGGACGGCACGTTGATCATGGTCTGCGCGCAGGTGGTGAGGCCCGTGGGGAGGGTCTGATACTGGGCATCGATGATCACCGGCTTGCCGTCGGCGCTCGTCTCCACGTGGGTGTGCGTCTGGCGGCTGCTCCCCGCGTCGAACTTGAAGTTAGCCTCGTCCCCGGGGACCAGGAAGCTCTTCACGTCGAGCCTGAGGGCGTTCTGGGCCGGGATCATGAGGGTCTCGGCCTTCTGGACCATCTCCTGGATCTTGGGGGGTGAGAGCATGGTGTAACTGGAGGCGAGCTTGACGAGGCCGTCGATCTCCTTCTTGGCGTCCTCCTCCATGCTCTTCTGGATGGCGCCCCTGAGCCCGTGGCGCTGGCGGCCCTGCGGGGGCGTGGAGCTCATGGGCGTGACGATGGGCTTCCCGTCGGGCCCGAAGGCGATCTCCACGAGCGTCGTGCCCTTGTCCTCGCCGCCGACCTGCACCTGGACCCTCTGCTGGTAGGTGTACGTCACGAGCGCCTGGAGGTTGGCGCCCGCCTGCTTGGCGACGGCGGCCAGCAGGGGCTTGTCGGCCGCCGGATTGAGGGGGACCTTGGCGGGGGGCGCCTGGGCCATGAGGGCCGCGGCGGCCGCGGAGAATGCGATGGCGGCGAAGATGCGCTTCATGTCATGCCTCCTGCGGTGGGTGCGTCCTACTCGTTCCACTTCTTCTCCGCCCAGAACTTGGTGCCCTGCACCGTGAGCTCGGCCGAGAGGCCGTTCTTGGTGAACTGGTAGGCCATGACGCCCGGCATGAAGCTGA
>JBBIUU010000006.1:38803-60128 GCA_037440125.1 Acidobacteriota bacterium | reverse complement strand
GCGGCATCGTCGAGGTCGACCATGCCCCTTCGGGAAGAGCTGGGTTTTCCGAACCCCATCGAGAACGCGGCCCACGAGGCGCTCATGAGCCTCGTCCTGACGGGCACGCTCCTGGCGAAGGAGGGGGACGCCATCCTCCGCCCCTTCAAACTCACCGCGCCCCAGTTCAACCTGCTCATGACCCTGGCCTACCAGTCCGAAGCGGGGCACCTCAGCCAGAGCGAGCTGGGCCGAATGCTCCTCGTGAACCGAGCCAACGTGACGGGGCTGGTGGATCGCATGGAGAAGGCCGGTTGGGTGTCCAGGGGCTCGGACGCGGCGGACCGGCGCGTGAACCGCGTGCACCTCACGGCCGAGGGTCGCAGGCTCCTCAAGCGCGCTGAGAAGGCGTACCTCGCGAGCGTGGAACGCGTCATGGGCGCTCTGAACGCCGACGAGCGCGGCAGGATGTGCAGGTCGCTCGAGCGCCTCCGGGGCGCTCTGACGAGGCGGAACGGGAAGCACTGAACGGAGTCCGGGGGGCCGGGAGCGGAGGGCAGGGGATGGAGAAGAGGTTCTGGCACGACAGGTACGATCCCAAGGTCCCACCGAGCCTCGACTACCCGCCCATCCCCCTGTACCGGTTCCTCGACGATACCGCCGCCAGGTTTCCCGACGACCCCGCCATCACCTTTCTCGGAAAGACCATCACCTACCGCGAGTTGCTGGGCATGGCGGATGCTTTCGCCGCGGGCCTCGCGGGCCTGGGCGTGAAGCGCGGCGATCGCGTGGCGCTCTACCTCCCGAACGTCCCGCACATGGTCATCGCGTACTACGGGACGCTGAAGGCGGGGGCCATCTGCGTGCCCACCAACCCCCTCTACACCGAGCGTGAGCTCAGCCACCAGGTGAAGGACTCGGGGTCCAAGGTCCTCGTCACCCTCGACCTCGACCTGACGCTCTCGAAGGTCAAGGCGGTGAAGGACGCCGTGGGCCTGGAGCGCATCGTCGTGGGCCGCGTGAGCGACTACCTGCCGTTCCCCAAGAGCCTGCTCTACCCCATCGTGAAGAGGAAGGACCTCGCGCCCGTCCCCGCGGGGCCGGAGTACGTGCGCTTCACGAGCCTCGCGTGCCGGCCGGGTGCGAAGGCGCCCGAGCTTGACCTTGGGCCACAGGACGACGCCGTGCTCATGTACACGGGAGGTACGACGGGCGTCTCCAAGGGGGCCGTCCTCACGCACGGCAACCTCGTGGCCAACGCCCTGCAGACCTACTGCTGGGCCACGGCGGGCGAGATGGACGCGGCGCCTCGAGAGTCGGCCATGGTCATCCTGCCGCTCTTCCACAGCTTCTCGATGACCGTGAACATGAACGCCGGCATCCGGAGGGGTTCGCGCCTGATCCTCTTCCCCTCCAAGCCCAAGCCCGACCTCTCGGACTTCCTCGAGATGATCAAACGGGAGCGGCCGGGTCTCATGCCGGGAGTCCCCGTGCTCTACACGGCCATGGCGAACAACCCCGAGGTGAAGAAGTACGGCGTGGACTGCATCAGGGTGTGCAACTCGGGCGCGGCCCCGCTGCCGGTGGAGGTCCTCCAGCGCTTCGAGGCCGTGACGGGGGCCAAGATCATCGAGGGATACGGCCTCTCCGAGTCGTCGCCCGTGGCCACGTGCAACCCGCTCCAGGGCGAGCGCAAGGCGGGCTCCATCGGCCTGCCCGTCCCCGACACGGACATCCGCCTCGTGGACAAGGACGACGGTGTCACCGAGGTCAAAGCGGGCGAGCCGGGGGAGATCCTCATCAAGGGGCCCCAGGTCATGAGGGGCTACTGGAACCGGCCCGAGGAGACCGCGAAGTCCCTCCGGGACGGATGGCTCTACACGGGCGACATCGCGTGGCAGGACCCCGACGGCTACCTCACCATCGTGGACCGCAAGAAGGACATGATCATCACGGGCGGCTTCAACATCTTCCCCCGCGAGGTGGAGGAGGTCCTCTACGAGCACCCGAAGGTTCTCGAGGCCGCAGTCATCGGCGTGCCCGACCCGCGCTCGGGCGAGCGGCTCAAAGCCTACGTGGTCCTCAAGGAGGGGGAGAGCGCCACATCGGACGAGATCCTGGCCTTCTGCCGCGAGAGGCTCACGGCGTACAAGGTGCCCAAGACCCTCGAGTTCCGGAAGGAGCTCCCCAAGAACAACGTGGGCAAGCTGCTCAGGCGCATCCTGAGGGAAGAGGACGCGCGGGCGGGCCATGCCTGAGCTCGGCGAGATGCTCCCGGTCTTCTTCGGGCTCGGCGTCGTCGGGCTCGTGCTCATCCTCGCCTGGCGCTCCATCGTCAAGGAGCGCGAGCAGTCGAGGGAGCGCGAAGAACGCGCCGTCATGCGCGGGTGGTCCTATCAGAGCGGCAGTCCGCAGCAGGGGTTTTCCTGGGCGCTCTCGGGCTCGGAGGGCGGGACGTCCTGGCGGCTCGAGGTCTCCCGGTCCAAGGGCAAGAACGCCGCCCAGCGGGCCACCCTGACGGCTCCCGAGCTCCGCTGCACCGCCGGCGCGGTGTGGGCCGGCTCGTCGACCCTGGTGAAGTTCTTCAGGAGCTCCATTGGCAAGAAGCTCATCGGATGGGGTCTCCAGCTCACCCCGTCGCAGGCGACCTCCAGCGGGCTCGCGCGGCCGCTCCTGGAGGATGGCGCCCTCGAGGTAGACCTGGGTGACCCCGACTTCGCCGCCCTCTACGGCGTGCTCGCCACCGACTCGGGCAGCGCCTTCACCCTCCTGAACTCGGAGGTGCGTCGCGCCATGCTCGACTGGGAGGACGGGCACAGGACGGGGAGCGCCAAAGGCTTCCTGGGCCTGACGTGGGCTCCGGAGGGGCTCGCACTCACCTGGGGCGGCCGGTCCATCGCCTCCGGCGACGACATGGTGGCCTTCGTGGAGCTCGGAAAGGTAACCATGAAGGCCGCGCGCGGCGGCTGGTAGACGGTCAGACGGCGGCGGGGGAGGACTGACCCTCGGCGAGCGCTTCGGCCTCGGCCTTCCTCGCGATGACGTGGATCATCCCCGAGAACATGGCCCGGTGGATGGGGTAGAGCCCGTACCAGTAAATCGCGCCGGGCACGCCCTGGGAGGCGAAGAAGGCCTTCTGCGTGAGGAGGGAGCGCCCGTCGGCGCGGGGCTCCACGGTGAACTGGAGCCAGGCTTCTCCGGGGACCTTCATCTCGGCGCGCAGGCGGACGATGGTGGGCTCCTCCCAGGCCTCGACCCGCCAGAAATCCAGGGCGTCCCCCACGCGCAGGGAAGCGGGGGTCCGGCGCCCGCGCCGGAGCCCCACGCCCCCCACCATCCTGTCGATGAGGCCGCGTATCTCCCAAAGCCAGTTCCCGTAGTACCAGCCCTCGTCCCCGCCGATGCGGGCGACGACGCCGAAGACCGTATGGGGAGGCGCCTTCACGACCTGGTGCCGCTCCTCCACCATCATGCCCTCCTCGTCCCTGAGGGTCACGGGCGGGGGGGTGCCCTGCGGGGCGCTCGAGAAGGCTCCCGCCCAGGAGGTCTCCACCTCGTTGGCGTCGAAGCGCTTGAGGGCGAGGCGGAGGGCGTCTCGGTAGGCCATGGGGTGGAGCTCGGGGAAGACCTTCTGGGCGCTGTCGTCGTGGCAGATGGTCTCGTTGCGCAGGCTGTCCACGATCTGGCGGGCCACGGCCGTGGGGAAGGGCGTGACGAGGCCGAGCCAGAACGAGGAGAGGTGGGGCGTGAGGATAGGCACGGGGACGATGCGGCGTTTGAGGCCACGCTCCTCGGCGTAGAGAGAGATCATGTCGCCGTAGGTGAGCACGCCCTCTCCGCCGATCTCGAAAATCCTGCCCTCGGACTCGGGCCGTTCGAGGCAGGCGGTAAGGTAGTTGAGCACGCTGCGGATGCCGATGGGCTGGCAGCGCGTCATCACCCAGCGCGGGGCGAGCACGATGGGGAGGCGCTCGCCGAGGTAGCGGATGAGCTCGAACGAGAGGCTCCCCGAGCCGACGATGACCGAGGCCCTGAACTCCGTCACCCTGACCGGCCCCGCGCGGAGGACGTCGCCCGTCTCCAGACGGCTCTTGAGGTGTTGCGAGAGATCGGGATTGAGCTGGGCCAGGCCCCCGAGGTAGATGATCCTGCCGACGCCGGCCGCCGCGGCGGCATCGCGGAAGGAGGCCGCCGCCCTCCGGTCCTGCTCGTAGAAGTCCGATCCAGCCGCCATGGAGTGGACGAGGTAGTATGCGTCGGTGACGCCCTCGAGGGCGGGGAGCAGGCTGGAGGGATCGAGCACGTCGCCCCGGACGATATGGACGCCCGGCCAGTTGCGGTCGCGGAGGCGGTCGGGGTCGCGGGCGAAGCAGCGCACCCGGTAGCCCGCGGAGAGGAGGCGGCGCACGAGGCGTCCGCCCACGTAGCCGGTGGCGCCCGTCACGAGGATGAGGCGTTCGCTCCGCTCCATCGCACCTCCGTGGGACCCATGCTACGGTGACGGCCCGCGCCAGTTCAAGTCGCGCAAATGGAGCGGGCGGGGCCGAAGCCCCGCCCGCCGGTCCCCGAAGGGCAAGGGACGGGTCTGGCGGATCAGGTCTTGGCGGCCGGCGCGGGGGCGGGCGTCGGGGCGGCCGGAGCAGCTGGGGCGGCGGGAGCGGCCGAGGGCGCGGGCGTCCTGGGGACCCTGGGCGCCTTGGGGGCCTTCGGAATCTTCTCCCACGTGTTTCCGTGGTCGCTCTGCCACTTGAAGCTCTTCTTCTCGGGCATGGTGGCGACGACGGTCTGCCGCTGCCGCTTCCGCAGAATCTCGATGTTGAAGGACTCCTTGGGCTCGTAGGAGCGCAGGATGCGCAGCGCCTGGGAGGGCGTGGCGGGTTTGCGGTCGCCTATCTTGAGGATGACGTCGCCGCCCTTGAGCTTCAGGGGCGAATCGGGCGGCGCGCTGACGATGAGGAGGCCCTCGGAGGTGCCGAAGTACTCGCCGAGGTCGGGGTTGAGCTGGACCATCTCCATGTCGAGCACGGTGCCGGGGAGGTCGAAGCTGAAGTTGAAGTTCTCCGGCAGGTCTGCGATCTCGGGGATGTTGAGGTTCTGGAGCTCGGAGAGGTCCGGAACCTCCACCACGACGTTCATGTCCCTGTTCTTCATGGTGCGGGGGATGACGACGGTGGACTTGCTCTCCTTGCCGCGGCGGTACTCCACCGGGATCTTGTCGCCGTCCTTGAGGTTTTTGCAGAGGGTGAGGAGGCGCGTGGCGGGTGCCGATTCATCCTCGTCGGCGTCGGGGTTGGGCCCCGCGAGCACCTTGCCGTTGAACTTGACGATGACGTCGTCGGCCTTGATCCCCGCCTGGTCCGCCGGTCCGCCGGGCGTCACCGCCTGGATGCGCGCGCCGATGGGGTCCGTGTCCTCGTCGGCCTCGGTCTCGAGGATGACGCCGATGCGCGGGCGGTCCGAGCCCATGATGCGGATGACGCGCTCCTTCTCCTTCATCGCCTTCTCGGCTTCCTTCAGGGCCGTCTTCTGGTCCTTGAGCGCCTGCTGCTGCGCCTGGAGGGCCTTCTGCTGGGCCTGGGCGGCGGCCTCCTGGTCGTCGAGGGTCCCCTGCGGGTCGCCGGGCGCCGGGTCCGCGTCGGTGCGGACGGTCGCCTGGACGGTCGCAGCCTGGTCCAGACCGCCGAGGGCGAACGCGGTCGGGGCGAAGGCCGCGAGGGCGAGGGCTGCCAGGGTGACGGATACGATGCGCATGGTCCTTCCTCCTTGCGGGACGTCAGATCGGCGTGACGGTTCCGCGGGTTGTATTGAGTTCGACGAGGGCGGTGAGGAGCCTGACGCGCTCCTCCCAGAGCCGCAACAGCTTGTCGGGCTCGGCGTCGGGCGACTGCAGGAGCGACAGCTGGAGGTCCACGATGGCCAGGCCGTCCTCGAGGTACGCCATGGTGCCCGCCGTGCGTCCGGAGAGCACCTGGGATTTGTTCTTGTAGGTCGCGAGCGCGCTCTCGAGGGTCCGCGAGCGGGCTTTGAGGGGCTCGATCTTCTCCTTGATCGCCTGGCGCTCGGAGACCGCGGACGCGGGTTCCTGCGCCGGGGCCTGGCGGATGAGGACCACGAAGGACGCCGACAGCAGAGCCAGCAGCCCCACGGCGACCGCGGTGGGCAGCCAGCCCGCGGTCGGGCTCTGCTTGAGCTCTCGCTTGAGGGCGGGCCAGCCGTCCGAAGGTGGACGGTGGGGCGGGAGGTCCCTCAGCGCCGTGGCGAGCTCGCGCATACCCTTCATCTCCCGGGTGCAGCTGGCGCAGGAGGCGACGTGCGCCTCCGTCTCGGGGGCGCCCCCGCCGTCGAGCAGGTCGATCAGTTCGTCGCGGCTCGGGTGCATGGCGCCACCTCCTCACCGGGGGTCATGAGCTCGCGGAGCCGGGCGTGGGCCCGGGAGAGCTGGGACTTGGAGTAGCTCGCCGTCTTCCGGAAGAGGGCGGCGATCTCGTCGTGCGTGAACCCCTCCACGTCGTGGAGCCAGACCACCGCGCGGGTGTGCTCGGGGAGCCGCGCGAGGGCGGCCTCCAGGCGGACCCTCTCGAGCACGGCCTCGCCCGAAAGGAGGGGTGCCGGGTCGGCGAGAGCGACGTCCTCGTCGGGGAGGGGTTCCTCCTGGCGGCCCGAGCGGGAGCGGATGCGCATCAGGGCCTTGCTCACGGCGATCTTGCGGATCCACGCACCCAGGCGTCCATCTCCCCGGTATTTCCTCAGATTGCGAAACACCTCGAGGAAGGTCTCCTGGAGGACCTCCTCGGCCTCCTCGGGGCGGCTCAGGAGGCGCCTGCCGAGGTTGTAGACGGGGGTTTCGAAGGACCGGTACAGCGTTTCCATCGCGGCCGTATCCCCCTTGCGTGCTCGTGCGATGAGGAGTTCGTCGTCGGGCACGTCGAACAGCAAGGGGACCTCCTACACCCGCTTAGATGCGGCGGAGCGGAAAACCGTCGCAATCGGGGTGTGGTTCGGGGGTGCCGCGGGTCCTGAGAGCATACGTTCCTCCCTGACAGTGCGTTATACGTCGCCCGCATCGGATAGGTTACGGTCCGCGTATACTTGACAAAATGGGTCGCCGGGCTGGACCCGGGGAACGGAGGCATCATCGTGCGGCAGGCCATGGAAGCTCTCGTCCGGCGGGTGCAGGAGGAGATCTGCGGGGCGATCTCGGCCCTCGAGGGGCGCGGCTTCCTCAGGGACGAGTGGGTCCGGGAAGGCGGCGGCGGCGGGGTCTCCTGCGTCCTCCAGGACGGGGAGGTCTTCGAAAAGGCCGGCGTCAACGTTTCCGTCGTGGAGGGGACCCTCACTCCCGAAGCCGCCGGGGCCATGGGCGGCGGACGGGGAGCGGGGGAGGAGGACCTCCGCTTCTCCGCCGCGGGCCTGAGCGTGGTCATCCACCCGCGCAACCCCATGGCGCCGACGGCCCACTGCAACTACCGCTACTTCGAGCGCGGGGCCCCGGGGGCCCCCGCGGCGTGGTGGTTTGGCGGAGGGTCCGACCTCACGCCCGCCTACCTGTTCGAGGAGGACGCGCGCCACTTCCACCGGACCCTCAAGGCTGCCTGCGACCGGCACGACACCGCTTTCTATCCGAGGTTCAAGGCGTGGTGCGACAACTACTTCGCCCTGCCTCACCGCGGAGAGCGCCGCGGCCTGGGGGGCATCTTCTTCGACGATCTGCACGACCGCCCGGCGGCGGAGCTCCTCGACTTCGTCACCGGATGCGCCCGCGCCTTCGTGCCTTCCTACGTGCCCCTGGTGTCAGCCCACAGGGCGGACCCGTTCACGCCGGACCAGAAGCGCTGGCAGGCGCTCCGCCGAGGCCGCTACGTGGAGTTCAACCTGCTCCATGACCGGGGGACCCTCTTCGGGCTGAGGACGGGCGGCAGGATCGAGAGCATCCTCATGTCGCTGCCCCTCGAGGCCCGGTGGGAGTACGCCCAC
Organism: Acidobacteriota bacterium; assembly: GCA_037440125.1. Taxonomy (GTDB): domain Bacteria; phylum Acidobacteriota; class UBA4820; order UBA4820; family DSQY01; genus JAKAJA01. The sequence goes on along the minus strand of JBBIUU010000006.1, from coordinate 52,175 downwards.
GAGCCCGCCGAGGGAAGCCCCGAGGCCGAGCTCATGGCCGTCCTGCGGTCGCCGAGGGAGTGGGCCTGAGATGGTGCGGGGACCCTGCCGAGGCGCCGTCCTCCTGAGCATCGTGCTCCTGGCCGGCTGCGCCCTGGGGCCCGCCGCCCCGGCCCCGGTTCCGGAGCCCGCCCCGCCCCCGCCCTCGCCCTGGGCCGAAGCGGACCGGCGAGGCGTCGAGGCTCCCGAAGATGCGGCGCGCTCGGTGGCCTCCCTCGCGGCCTACCTCACGGAGGGTCTTCCCGCCGAGGAGATGCGCGTCCGGGCCATCTTCCGCTGGATGACCGCCCACATCCGCTACGACGTGGAGGGCTTCCGGAGCGCCGACTACGGCGACCTCTCGCCCGACGCGGTCCTCCATCGGCGCAGCGCCGTCTGCGAGGGCTATTCGGGGCTCTTCGAGTCCCTGGTCAAAGCCGCGGGCTTCGAGGTGGCCGTCGTGAGCGGGTACGCCAAGGGCGTGGGCTACGTCGCCGGCACGCCCGTGGACGCGACCCTCCACCACGCCTGGAACGCGGTGAAGGTTCGCGAGGAGTGGAAGCTCCTGGACTGCACCTGGGGCGCGGGGGCGCTCAACGAGCGGGGCGAGTATGTCTCGGGCTTCGATCCCTTCTACTTCTTCACGCCGCCCGAGGAGTTCATCTACAGCCATTTCCCCAACGACCCTCGGTGGCAGCTCCTCCCGGAGCCCGTCACGCGCCAGGCCTTCGAGGCCCTCCCCATGCTCAAGGCGGCCTTCTTCACCTGCGGGCTCGTGCCGGTAGGGTCGCTGGCAGGGCACCTCGAGGAGGAGGGACCGGTGGTCCTCCTGCCGGTTCTCATCCCCGGGGGTGTCTCGGCGAAGGCGGCGGTGCTCAGGGGCGAAGAACCCGTCGGAGAGGGCTTCTTCGAGCTCTCGAGAGGGCCCTCGGGTGGCGAGATGAGGGTGCTCTTCCCGGCTCCTGGGACCTACACCGTCCGCGTTTTCGGGGCTCCGGGCGACGGGGCGCCGCTGCTGGACTGGGCCGCCGACCTCCTGGTCACCGTCCGGAGGGGCAGCGAAGGGAAGACCTTCGAGCAGATGAAGGCGACGGCGCCGGGCAAGGGCGGACGGAAGAGCTGAGGGCCGGTTCCCTCCCCGCGGGGCAAGCCCGCACGGTGTTGCGGGCGGGGTGCTCCTGCCTCTAAACTGAAGGCACCAGCGAATCTCCCCGCCGCGGGAAAAGGAGTCGTCCTGTGGAGACCTATCAGGTACCCAAGGAACGGGCGAAAATCGTCCTCCTCGTTCCGCCCTACGAGGCCATGGACGCGGCGGTCTTTCTCTCTCCCTACGCCGAACACCACCGCGGACAGGAGACCGTGGCGGACCTCTTCCGAGCCAGCGCTCCGTTCCTCCCGATCCACGACGCGGACGGGCGCCCGGTCCTGGTGCGGAAGAAGGGCGTCCGCTGGGTGAAGGTGACGGACGCCGAGCACGTGGAATGGGTGTACTTCGAGCTCAAGGCGGGAGCCCCTCGGACGACGATCAGGATGGAGTTCGACGACGGCACCGCGCTAGTGGGCGACATCTACGCGACGACGCCCGCGGGGCACCAGAGAGTCTCCGACGTGGTCAACCTGACGGGGCCCTTCCTGCACGTGGAGGCCAAGGACGCCGTCTATCTCGTGAACCTCGGACACGTCAGCGCCATTCGCATCGTGGAGGAAACCCTTGGCCACGCTTGATAAGATCCTCGACGCCATGCCGGGCTGGAACGCGGATGCGGTGACGCTCACGGGCGGCACCGTTCCCCAGATTCACGTGAACGGCCAGGTGAAGACGCTCAAGCAACCCATCGCCGAGCCCCAGCTCACCGCGTACCTGAGGGAGATCGCGGACCCGGTGGCGGCCTCCATGATCCAGGGGGGGCAGTCCTGCGACTTCCTCTACCGGAACTTCGAGTTCCACATCCAGTTCACGGGCGCGGGGCTCACCGCCGTAGTGTTCCCTTCCGCCGGCCCTCCCGCCCCGCCGGCCCCTGCGCCAGCCACCGCAGTCGCTCCTGCTGCGCCGGCGATGGCCGCGCCACCCCAGCCCCAGCGCGCCGCCCTGGGTGATCAGCCGCCGCCGGGGATGGTGCGATGCCCCATCGACGAGCTCTTCTACAAGATGATCCGGCAGGGCGCTTCGGATCTCCACATCTGCAGCGGCGAGCACCCTTACCTCAGGCTCCACGGCGAGATGGTCCACCTCGACGGGTACCCACAGCAGACGCCGGAGATGGTGAAGGACCTCCTCTGGCCCATCTGCCCGGAGCGCAACAGGGCGGAGTTTGAGGAGACCCGCGACACGGACTTCGCCTACGAGATCCAGGGGCTGTCGCGCTTCCGCTGCAATTTCTTCATGGACCGCTTCGGCATGGGAGGGGTCTTCCGCCAGATCCCCACGGACGTCCCCACGGTCGAGGCGCTCGGGCTCTCCAAGGCGGTGATCGACCTCTGCTGGCTCAGCAAGGGACTCGTGCTCGTGACCGGCCCCACCGGTTCGGGAAAGTCCACCACGCTCGCGGCGCTCATCAACTTCATCAACGCCAACCGGACAGACCACATCATCACCATCGAGGACCCCATCGAGTTCGTGCACCAAAACAAGCGGTGCCTCCTCAACCAGCGAGAGGTAGGGGTCCACACGGGGGGGTTCAAGCGGGCACTCCGGGCGGCCCTGCGCGAGGACCCCGACATCGTCCTCGTGGGCGAGATGCGCGACCTGGAGACGGTGGCCATCGCCATCGAGACCGCGGAGACGGGGCACCTCGTTTTCGGCACCCTGCACACCACGACGGCGCCCTCCACGGTGGACCGAATCATCGACCAGTTCCCCGCGGACCGCCAATCGCAGATCCGGATGATGCTCTCCGAGTGCCTGAAGGGCGTCATCTCCCAGACGCTCTGCAAGAAGGTGGGCGGAGGCCGCGTCGCGGCCTTCGAGGTCCTCCTCGTGAACAGCTCCATCGCCAACCTCATCCGGGAGGGGAAGGTCTTCCAGATCCCCTCCATCATGCAGACGCAGAAGGGCATGGGTAACGTCACGCTCAACGACGCCCTCTTCTCGCTGGTGAAGGCGGGGACCGTGGATCCGAAGGAGGCCTACCTCAAGAGCGTGGACAAGGTGGGCCTCAAATCCCTCTACGAACGGCACAAGATCGATTTCTCTATGGAGGCCGAAAGACCGGCCTGAGGAGCGACAGGATGGTGGAAGAGACCTTGGAACTGAACGGGAAGTTCGACGGCGCAAGGAAAGCCGCGGAGGCCTTTCTCAACGCCGTGGTCGCTGGCGACGAGGGTGGAGCCAGGGAGCTCCTCATCCTCGGCGAGGGCGAGACGCTCGACTTCGAGTCCATGAGCGCGTCGGTCGGGAGCTTCCAGCTCGGGGAGCCTCAGGCCGAGGGCGACTCCATCGTTGTCGTCGCGGCCATCACGCCGAGGCCCGGGCAGGACGCCCCTCCCGCGCTCCCCCTCGTGATGACGCGCAGGGCGGGCCCATGGAAGGTGGACATGGGCGCCAGCATGCAGAAGCTCATGGGTGGATTGGACCTCCAGGCCATCGTGGAGCAGATGGCCAAGGGCCTGGGCGAGGCCATGGAGGGCATCGGTGCGGCGATGGCGGAGGGGCTCGGCGCGCAGGCCGAGGAGGCTCCGGCGAAGCCTGCGAAGCTGAAGAGCAAGCCGAAGAAAGCTGCACCGAAGAGGACCGTCGTGAAAAAGGCCGCCAAGAAACGCGTGGTGAAGAAGGCCGGAACCAAGAAGCCGGTGGCCAAGAAGCCGGTGGCGAGGAAGACGGCTGCCAAGAAGCAAGCCGCGAAGAAGGTCGCAAAGAAGAAAGCGCCTGCAACAAAGGTCGCGGCAAGGAAGCGCGTCGCGAAAAAGGTCGCCCCCAAGAAGGCTACGAAGAAGAAGGCGCCGGCCAAGAAGGCGCCCGCCAAGAAAGTGGCCAAGAAGGTGATCAAGAAAACCGTGAGGAAGGTCGCGAAGAAAGCGGTGAAGCGGGTCCCCGCGAAGAAACGCCGCTGAACCGCCGCCGGTTCAGAGCGCCGCCGCCACGGTGCGGAGCGCTTCTTCCACGTAGCTGACGGGGAGGGAGTAGTGGCCCTCCCCGGGCGGGACGCGGAGCGACGCGCCCGGAATCAGCCCAGCCAGCTCCCGAGACATTTCGGAGGGCACCACCGAGTCCTCGTCGCCGTGGTAGAGGCGCACGGGAATTTCGATGGAGGCCGGATCGAACCCCCACGGCCTGGCCGCGACGAACAGGTCGTGGCAGGGTCCGCGATATCCCGCCGCCGCCGACTCGCGGAAGGCGCCCAGCATGGCCCCGCGGACGGTTCCGTCGAGCAGGGTCGCGCGGTCTTTCTGGCAGAGGCCCCAGGCGAAGCGCCGGAGGTAGAGGTCGGGAGCGCGGGTCCTCAGGGCCAGCGACACCGGCGCGCACACGGCCGGGAGGCACCACGGCGCCCGACGCGCCAGGCCCAGGAAGAATCGCGAGAACCCGGTGAAGGCCGCCGGACGCGCCGGTTCGGCCACGCATCCCAATCCCGCGAGGACGACGGCTGCGACGACCCTCGCCGGGAGGGCCGATGCACACGCGAGCGCGTAGGGCCCGCCGCCCGACGTCCCCATGACGCCGAACCGTTCGAGCCCCAGGGCGTCCGCGAAAGCAGACACGTCGGAGGGCCAGTCGGTGAGCCTCCGGGCCGGCTGAAAGGAAGAGCCGCCCATGCCGGGGCGGTCGATCGAGATGACCCGCAGGCCCAGGGTCCTCGCGTGAACATCGGTCAGCGCGCCTTCGAGGCGCGAGCTCGGCAGGCCGTGGAAATAAAGGACGGCTTTCGGGCCGGGGGCGCCGTACTCCGCGTAAGCCAGGCGGCGCCCGTCGGGCAGGCCCACGGCCCCCGAGGTCCTGGGCGCGGGGATGGGGAGGCGCGAGGGTTTCGCGGGGTCAGGGCCGCCGGGAGTCACGGTGGTGGAGGCCCGAGAAGAGCTTCCGGTAGAGGGCGGCCGTGTGCTCCACGGCCTTCTTCGCCTCCTCGGGCCCGAGGAAGTCGTGCACCTTGACCTCCTTCTTCTCGAGCTTCTTGTAGTCCTCGAAGAAGCGCCGGAGCTCCTCCAGGCGGTGCCCCGCGAGCTCGTCGATGTGGGAGTAGGAGCGGTACTCGGGATCGTCCAGGTGGACGCAGATGATCTTCTCGTCGTTCTCGCCCTGGTCGACCATCGTCATCATGCCGATGGGCTTCACGCGAAGGACGCTCAGCGGGTAGACCTGCTCCTGCATGAGGACGAGGACGTCGAGGGGGTCGTGGTCGTCGCCGAGGGTCTGCGGGATGAACCCGTAATTGGCAGGATAGATGACCGAGGAGTAGAGGACCCGGTCCACGCGGATGAGCCCCGTCTCCTTGTCGAGCTCGTACTTGACCTTGCTCCCCTTGGGGATCTCGATGACCGCGGGGAATTCGTGCGGGACGTCGGGTCCGATGTGGACGTCGTGCCAGGCGTGGGTCATGGCGCCCTCCTGCTGCCGGAAGTGAGGTGGGAATTTCCCCCCCGGGGGGAGTATAACGCCTCGGGCAGTCCCGTCCATTCCCGGGCGGCAGGGCTTGCGCGGAGTAGCACGGAGTGCCATGGTGTATCTATCGAACCGCTCAAATGCGGAACTTGGGAGGCAGACGATGAACCGCAGAACGATCCTCGTCCTGGTCACTCTTGTGCTCCTCGTGTCGGCGGTGGGTGCCGCCGCCGCCGAAAAGGCCCAGACCACGTGCCCCGTCTGCGGGGGCGACATCGACATCGCCAAGAGCCCGCACCTCGACTGGGAAGGCCAGCGCATCTACTTCTGCTGCGAGCACTGCGAAGCGAAGTTCAAGGCGGACCCCGAGGCGTCCTTCGCGAAGTCGGCAAAGGAGGGCGTGGTGTTCCAGAGCGTGCAGAAGGAGTGCCCCCTGAGCGGCGAGGACGTGGACAAGAAGGTCTACGCCGATTACAAGGGACGGCGCGTCTATTTCTGCTGTACGAAATGCAAGGCGAAGTTCGAGAAGGATCCGGAGAAGTACCTCGCCAAACTGCCGGGCGAGCAGCCGGCCCCGGCCGCGAAGCCAGCCGCCCCGGCGAAGTAGCCCACACCCATGAAGGGCCCGGTCCCATCCGGGCCCTCTTTTCTCCGAGCTCTGCCGAACGATGAACCTTGCCCACGCCGACGTACCCGACGAGAGGATGCGGAACCTCAACGGGGCCGCCGCGCGGCCCGACGGGCAGTTCGTCCTGTACTGGATGACCGCCGCTCGGAGGACGGGCTTCAACTTTGGGCTCCAGCGTGCGGTGGACCTCTCGCTCAGCCTGCGCAAGCCGCTCCTCGTCCTCGAGGCGCTGCGATGCGACTACCCCTTCGCGAGCGAGCGCCTGCACGCCTTCGTTTTGCAGGGGATGTGCGACCAGCGGAGAGCGTTCGAGCGCGCAGGGGTCACGTATTTCCCCTTCGTGGAACGCGAGCGTGGGGAAGGAAAGGGTCTTCTGGAGAGCCTGGGACGGCACGCGTGCTGCGTCGTCGCCGACGATTCCCCGGCGTTCTTCCTCCCGCGCGTGCTGTCGGCAGCGGCGTCGAAGCTTGGCGTCGCGCTCGAGGCGGTGGACTCGGTGGGCCTCCTGCCACTCGCCGCGGCGCCTCAGGTTTTCCCCACGGCGTACGCCTTCCGCAGGTTCCTGCAGAAGACCCTGAGGCCTCATCTGCTCCCGTTCCCAAGGCCCGAGCCCCTGGCGCGGCTCGTCGGCCACGACGGAGCGAGGATCCCTGAGGAAGTCCTACGGCGCTGGCCCGCAGCGACGGACGACATGCTCGCGGGGCGCGAGTCGACTTCTCTGCCCATCGCTCACGATGTCGCCCCGGCCGGAATCCCAGGTGGCGAGAGGGAGGGGAGGAGGCGCCTCGAACGCTTCGTGGGAAAACGTCTCGCGCGCTATTCCGAGGACCGCAACCAACCCGAGCTCGAAGGCACGTCGGGCCTGTCGCCCTTCCTGCACTTCGGGCACCTCTCCGCCCACGAGGTCTTCTCGGAGGTCGCGCGCTCCGAGGGATGGTCGGAGGATCACACCGCCCAGCGGGCCACGGGCAGCAAGGAAGGCTGGTGGGGGATGGGGCCGTGCGCAGAGGCTTTCGTGGACCAGTTGGTGACCTGGCGTGAGCTCGGTCACAACGCGGCGGCGCGCATGCCGGGATACACGAGCTTCGGATCCCTCCCCGAGTGGGCGCTCAGGACGCTCCACAAACACGCTTCGGATGCGCGGCCGGTCCTCTACACCCCGGAGGAGCTGGAGGGTGCCCGCACGCACGACCGGCTCTGGAACGCCGCCCAGCGCCAGCTCGTGAGGGAGGGGCGCCTTCACAACTACCTGCGCATGCTGTGGGGGAAGAAGATCCTCGAGTGGTCGCCCTCTCCGCGGGTTGCTTTGGAGGTCATGCTGCGCCTCAACGACACTTACGCGCTGGACGGGAGGGACCCCAACTCGGTGTCGGGGATCCTGTGGTGCCTGGGGCGTTACGACCGCCCGTGGGGGCCCGAGCGGCCTATCTTCGGGACGGTGCGCTACATGAGCTCGCAGAACACGGCGCGGAAGGTCAGCGTGCGCGAGTACCTTCGCAGGTACGCGGAATGAGCGCGATCGAGGGGGATCGGCTCATGGCGGGCCGGACGGTGGCCGTGACGGGCGCCTCGGGCCTCATCGGCCGCGCCGTGACAGCGGCGCTGAAGGACGAGGGAGTACGCGTCTTGCCCCTCGTGCGCCGAGCCCCTGGGCCGGGCGAGGCCTTCTGGGACCCCGAGGCGGGGATCCTCGATGCGGGGGCGCTGGAGGGGGCGGACGCCGTGGTCCACCTCGCCGGCGACAACCTCGGCCAGGGGCGGTGGACCCCGGCGAAGAAGGCCAGGATCCTGGAAAGCCGGGTGCGGGGAACGCGGGTTCTGTGCGGGGGTCTGGCGCGCGTGCGGCAACGCCCCGCGGTGCTCGTGTGCGCATCGGCCATCGGCTTCTACGGGGACGGCGGCGAGGCCGAGCTCGACGAGACCTGCCCCAAGGGCGCGGGGTTCCTCCCCGAAGTCTGCGCCGCGTGGGAGGAGGCCGCAGCGCCGGCTCGCGACTCGGGGATCCGGGTGGTCCACCTCCGCATCGGCGTCGTCCTGTCGCGGGACGGCGGGGCCCTGCGCGAGATGCTCGCGCCCTTCCGCCTGGGGCTCGGCGGGCCCGTCGGGAGCGGCCGCCAGTTCCTCAGCTGGGTCGCCCTCCCCGACGTGGCGGGCGCCATCCTCTGGTGCCTGCGGAGGGAGGACCTCTCCGGACCCGTCAACGCGACGGCCCCAGGCGCCGTGCGCCAGCGCGAGTTCGCCTGCGCCTTGGGAAAGGTGCTCGGTCGGCCCGCCTTCATGACCCTTCCGGGCTTCGCGGTGCGCCTCGCGCTCGGCGAGAAGGGCGAGGCGCTCCTCCTCGAGGGGGCGAGGATTGCGCCGAGGAAACTCCTGACGTCGGGCTTCGAGTTCCAGCTTCCGGGGCTTGAGCCGGCGTTGAGGTCCGTGCTCGGGAGGAGCGGCTCGTGAGGAAAGATGGGCGGCAGAGCCTCGACAGGATCCACCACATCGCCATCCCCTGCGACGACGTGGGGGCGGCCGTGGCGTGGTACACGGAGCGCTTCCGATGCGAGGTGGCCTACCGCGACGGGACCTGGGCGCTCCTCCGCTTCGAGAACGCCTCGCTCGCCCTCGTGACCCAGGGGCAGCATCCGGGCCACTTCGGCGTCGAGGGGCCCGATCCCTCGACGATGGGAGAGGTGCGGACCCACCGCGACGGCGTGTGCTACGTCTACCTCACAGACCCCTGGGGCAACGTGGTCGAGGTGGACGAGGACCCCCGGCCCTAGCCGCCCACCGCTCGCGCGGAGCGGCGGCGTGGCGGTCAAGCCTGGGCGGTGCGGAGGAGTTCTTGGGCGTGGAGGAGAGCGGTTTCGGGCACCTGCTCCCCCGCGAGCATCCGCGCCAGTTCGGCGACCCGCTCCTGGGGGGCGAGGGCCGTGGCCCGGACGAGGGTGCGCGCTCCCGCGACCTCCTTGGCGACGCGCACGTGCTGGTGGGCAAAAGCGGCGATCTGGGGCAGGTGCGTGATGCAGAGCACCTGGTGGTGTCCGGCCAGATCGCGCAGCCGCCGCCCTACGCGCTCGGCGGGCTTGCCGCCGATGCCCGCGTCCACCTCGTCGAAGACCAGCGTATGGGGCCCGCGGGCCTTGCCCGAGGCGGTCAGGATAGCGAGCAGCGTGCGGCTGAGCTCGCCCCCCGAGGCCACCTTGGCGAGAGGCTTGGGCGGTTCGCCGGGGTTGGCCGAAAAGAGGAAGCGCACGTTCTCGAGCCCCGTGGGCTTGGCTTCCGCGGGTTCCCGAGCGGGCGTGGGCACGAGCTCCACGAGGAACCGCGCCTTCTCGAGGGCCAGGGGCTTGAGTTCGCCCAGGACCGACTCCGCGAGGCCTTTGGCGGCCGAGGCGCGGGCCTGGCCCAGGGCGGCGGCCGCCTTGAGGAACGCGCGGAAGAGCTCGCGCACCTCGCGCTCGGCGGCTTCCGGGTCGGCGCCCGAGCCGGAGAGGGATCGGAATTCCTCCTCGAGGCGCTCGCGTTGCGACAGGACGTCGTCAAGGGATGGGCCGTACTTTCGCTTGAGCCGGTCGAGGTCGGCCAGCCGCGCCAGGGCGGCCTCCAGCGCCTCCGGGTCGAAGACGGTCGTGGCGGCGACGCGTTCGGCCTCGGCGGCGATGCTCGAGAGGACGCCTGAGGCATCCTTCAGGTCCCGGATAAAGGGGGCCCAGGCCGGGTCGATCTCGGCGAGGTCCTCAAGGCGCCGGAGCGCTTCCACCGCCTGCGTCTGGGCGGATGCTTCCCCGTCGCGCAGGAGCGTCGCCACGGCGCCCGCGTCCTCCACGATACGCTCCGCGTGCTGGAGCCTGTTCTTCTGAAGGAGGAGATCCTCGTCTTCGCCGGGCTTGGGTCCGACGCGGTCGATCTCGTCCCGCTGGAACTTCACCGCGTCGCGCCGCTGGTCCCGGTCGGCGCGGCCGCGCTGGAGGGCGCGCCAGCGCGCGATCGCCTGGGAGAGCGCGGCGTGGGCGGCTGCCGTCTGGGCGGCGTGCGGGGCCACGGACGGCTGGGCGTCGAGGAGGTCGCGGTGGGTCTCCTCGTCCAGGAGGCTGCGGCTCTGGTGCTGTCCGTGGATCGTGACGACGAGGGGGCCGAGCTCGCGGAGCTGCGCCACGCTCACGGACGCGCCATTGACCGTGGCCGAGGACCGGCCCGAGCCTTGGAGCCTGCGGCGGAGGACCACCTCGCCCTCGCACGGGATGTCCCAGGAAGCGAGGAGCGCGCGGACCTGCCCGTCCGGGTCGAAGGTGGCCTCGACGACCGCCTCGGTGCTCCCCGTGCGGATGAGGTCCGTGTCGGCGCGGTCCCCGCACAGGAGGCCGAGGGCCTCAACGAGGATGGACTTGCCCGCGCCGGTCTCGCCCGTGAGGAGGCAGAGCCCCTCGGCGAGGTCGAGCTCGAGCGCGTCGATGAGGGCGAGGTTCTCGACGCGCAGGTGTCTAAGCATGGGAGCAGGAAAATCTCTCCGGCGCCGACGCCGGACGGGGCACCTCAGATGTGAAGGGCGTCATTCCGAATTCCGAATTCCGAATTCCGAATTCCGAATTCCGAATTCCGAATAAGCCCGCAACGGTCACCCCTGTCAGAACCACGCCGGCCCGTAGCACTCGGGCTGGTTGGTGATCTTGGTCACGCCCGAGCCGTCGACGCGCATGATGTAGATCTGGTAGCCGCCCGAGCGGTTGCTCGCGAAGGCGAGGAAGCGCCCGTCGGGCGACCATGCCGGCGCTTCGTTGTCGCCCGCCTTCTCGGTGAGGTAGGTGACCTGGTTGGTGTTCAGGTCGTAGACGGCGATGTTGAAGTTGCCGTCCTTCATGGTGGAGTACGCGATCTTGTCGCCGCGGGGCGACCAGGAGGGCTGGTCGCAGCGGCCGCCGCCCTCGGGGCTGATGCGGCGCGGGTTGGCGCCGTCGCGGTCCATGAGGTAGATCTGCGGCGAGCCGGAGCGGTCCGAGGTGAAGGCGAGCTGCTGGTCGTTGGGCGACCACGTGGGGGCCGTGTCGATGGCCCACGAGAAGGTGAGCCGGGTGAGGTTCTTCCCGTCGGCCCCGATGGTCCAGATGTCGGGGTTGCCCGAGCGCGAGGAGCAGAACGCTATCGTGGCCCCGTCGTGGGAGAAGCGCGGGTTGGAGTTGAGGCCCTCGCCCTGGCCGTAGAGCTTCGTCCGGCGGCCCTGGCGGTCGAGGAGGAAGAGCTCTTGTCGGTCCTTGAGGATCGAGGTGAAGACGATGCGGTCGCCCTTGGGGCTGACGTCGGGCGTCACGTTGAGGATGCCCATGGCGGTCAGGCGCAGGAGGCCGCGGCCGTCGTAGTCGCACAGGAAGATGTCCTCCGTGTTGCCCAGGTGGCTGGTGAAGAGGATCTGGCTCGTGGGGAAGCGCCCCGCGCCGAAGAGGTACTCGAGGATGACGGACGAGAGGTTGTGCCCGAGGACGCGGGCGTCCTGCACCTGGCTCTTGATGCGCTTGCCCGTGACCATCTCCTTACGCTTCACGTCGTAGAGCCGGCCTTCGAGGGTGAGCTGGCCCGAGGCGCCGTAGAGCGTGGTGAGGAGGAGGTAGTCGGTGCCCATGGCCTGCCAGGCGGTGTAGTCCACCTTGGCGTCGCCCAGGTCCATGCCCTGGAAGAGCGAGGGGTCCACGACCTTGAAGTAGCCCGAGAACAGGAGGTCCGCCTGGACCGTGCTCATGATCTCGAGCGCTTGAGCCGAGGTGCCCGCCTCGGTCTTGCAGGGGGGCAGGGCGATGCTGAGCTGGGTGAATCCGCTCTCCTTGATCGTGCCCGTGATCTGCTTCTCGGAGGGCGGAGCGGACGGCGCGGGCTGGGTCTGCGGGGCGGCAGGGGGAACCGCTCGAGGTGCGGCGGCGGGCTTCGCGGATGGCGTCGACGTCGCTCCGGGCGAGGTCTGAGCGCCGAGGGCCACGGTCAGGCCGAGCACCACGAGGGCGGAGCACAGGAGCTTCAGTGGGGATGGCTTCATAGGAGTCGTCCTCCGAGGAGTTCTTTGACCAGCGCCGCGTTGGGGGCGGGGATCACGGCCCAGTTCGTGAGCAGGCCCTTCTCGCCGATGACCACCTTCCCGGCCTCCACGGCGGCGCGCACGGCGGCCACGTCGCCGCTCAGCACGCAGAAGGCCTTGCCGCCGAGGGCCATGGCGAGGCGGATCTCCAGGAGGCGGACCTCCGCGGCCTTGACGGCGGCGTCGGCACCCTCGATGAGCGTGGCGACGTTGAACGCCTCGAGGACGCCGAGGGCGGCGACCTCGTCGATGATGGCGGACTGGGCGATCGCTGGGAAGACGTCGTCGTGAAGGTTGGGGATGACGATGGAATCGGCGGTGGTCTCGCGGGCCACGGCCTCGCCGGCGGCCACCGATTCCGTGCAGGCCGCCACGTCGCCGCGAACGAGGACCATGTACTTGCCCGAGCAGATGGAGCGGCTCGCGAGGAGCTCCACGTCAGAGGCCTTGAGCATGAGGTCGGTGGCCTCGACGCCCTTGGCGATGGAGGTGAGCTCCAGGAGGCCGATGGCGTTCCGGATTCGTCCCGGCGCCGCGGCCGCGGGCTCCCGGGCGGCCTCTCGGGTCTTGTTCCGGATCTTCACGGGGCGCGCGCTCATGCGACCTCCACTCTCACGGACCGGGAATCCACCGCCGCGATCTTTCCCGCGGCGGGGCTGAAGATACGGGCGCCGAGGGCGCCCTCGGGGATCTCCGCGACGAGCGAGCCGGCGGAAACGCGCTCGCCTGCCTTCACGGCGGCGACGGCGGGGGCCCCCGCGTGCTGTTTCAGCGGAAGGGTGAGCGACCGGGGTTTCAGGGGAACCTCGGCGTAACGGTGCGGAGCGGTGAACCTCTCCAGGTCGAGGCGCCGGACGAGCATCTTCGTGGGCGTCCTGCGGTACTCGTACATGGGGCTGGGCTCCACGTCCTCCTTCCGGGGGCGGATGCCCTGCGCCATGAGCTTGCGCTTGCTCTCCACCATCATGCGGAAGGGGTCGAGGTCCTCGGGGCAGGCGTAGAGCGTGCACAGGGCGCACTCGCAGCAGTGGAGCGCCGTCTCCTGCCATGCCGTGGCCTCCTCGGCGGAGAAGCCGATGGAGATCATGGCGCGATGGGGCTTCACGAAGTGTCCGAGGAGGTCCCGAGGGCAGAAATCGGA
>JBBIUU010000006.1:0-38703 GCA_037440125.1 Acidobacteriota bacterium | reverse complement strand
GTCCGCCGCGCGCCCACCGTGGCCGAGCACGTCATCAGGCCCTCGATGAAGGCGGGGAGGGCCTCTTCGAGGATGGTCTGGTCCTTGTAGAGCAGCGGCTCGCACTCGGCGGCGTTAACCGCGAAGGTGTCGGCCGGGGCGGAGAGCTTGACGTGCGTCGGGAACCCGGCGCCGCCGGCCCCCACGATGCCGCACTCCCTGGCGATGGCCGCTCCGTCCTTCATGGACCCTCCGGGCATGAGCTTCAAACTAGCAAGAAGGGCCGGGGATTGCAAGGCGTTCGGGCGTCTCAGGACCCCGGACGCGGAGGGACGGAAGCCCCGCCGTGCCTACTTCTTGGGCGCAGGCGTCGGCAGCGGCGTGAAGCGGGCGTTCTGGAAGTACTCCTGCGCCTTGGGGACCTTCAGGTAGGCGAGGAAATCGGCCGCCTTGGGGTGGGCGCCCTTCAGGACGGCGCCCTCGAAGACGATGGGGTCGTGGCTGTCGTCGGGGAAGGTGGCCACGGCGTCGATCCCCATCACCCAATTGACGTCGGGCGCGTAGATGAGCGCGGCCCCGGCTTCGCCCTTGTCCGCCGCGCGCGCGGCGGTCTTGCCGTCGTCGGCGATGAGAAACCGGCCCTTCATGGGCTCGAGCCAGCCGTACTTCTCCATGGCCTGCTTGGCCAGCGCGCCCTCGGCGCCCGCTTTGACCGAGACGACGGCGAGGTTTCCCTTGAGCGCCTTAGCGAAATCGAAGCCCTTGCGCATCTCGACCTTGAGGGGTTTCTCCGCCGGCGCCGCGAGGATGAGGGTCGTGCCGATGAAGGGGGTCCGGGTGGCGGGGTCGGCCATCCCCGAGGCCGCGAGCTCCTCGAGGACCTTGGGGTCGTCGATGAGCACCAGGTCGAGGTGCCCCCCTTTGTGGATGATGTCGTGGAGGCGAGTCACCGGGCCGAAGACGAACTCCACCTGCTGCTGGGTCTGGTGCTTGTAGGACACCGCCACCATCCGCAGGGCCGTCTCGAGCGTGGGGCTCGCGTAGGCGTACACGGGGGTCTTCGGCTTGGCCTGGGCCGGGGCGTCCACGGCGGGCGCCATGAGTGCGAGGGACGCGAAGAGCCCGGCGAGCATGCGGGTGAATCCGGAGAAGGTCATCGTCAAACTCCTTTTGGTCTCGGTCGCCGGCCGCACCTCGGACCGGGGGCAAAGACTACCACGGCTCCGTCCCGGCCGGAAGCTCGAGACCCACCGCGCGTGACACGGTGTGCTAGTCTCAACCGCTGGAGGGTTCGATGAGGATCCATCTGATGGCGGTGGGGGGGACGGGGATGCTCGCGCTCGCGGGCCTCCTGAAGGCCCAGGGTCACGAGGTGACGGGCTGCGACGTGGAGCTCTACCCGCCCATGAGCGACTACGTGGAGCGGTACGGGATCCCCTGCGCGCGCGGCTTCGACGCCTCGCACCTCGAGCCCCGGCCCGACCTCGTGGTCATCGGGAACGCCATCCACGCGGACAACCAGGAGGCCAAGGCCGTCGTGGACGAGGGGATCCCCTACATGTCCATGGCCGAGGCCATCGGCAGTTTCGCGGTGGAGGGGCGCAGGAGCCTCGTGGTCACGGGCACCCACGGCAAGACGACGACCACCGCGCTCTGCGGCTTTCTACTGGAGCGCGCCGGCCTGAGGCCCAACATGATCGTGGGCGGCGTAGCCAAGGACTTCGACAGTTCCTTCCTCTGGGGCGGCGGGGAGTGGACGGTCCTCGAGGGCGACGAGTACGAGACGGCCTTCTTCGACAAGGGGCCGAAGTTCCTCCACTACGCGCCGTCGGTCCTCATCCTCGCCAACATCGAGATGGACCACCTCGACAACTTCAAGGACCTCCACGCGCTCGAGAATGCGTTCGTGCGCCTGTTCGGGGTCGTGAAGGAGGACGGCCTGATCATCGCCGGTGCCGAGTCGCCCTCCGTGGCGAAGCTGCTGCCCCTCGCGGGGCGGGCGGTCCAGACCTTCGGCCTCGCGGGGACGGAGGACTGGCGGGCGGACGACATCCAGTGGTCGAGCACGGGCACCCGCTTCCGGCTGCGGGGACCCTCCGGCGACATGGGCGTCTTCGAAAGCCCGCTCTACGGTGCGCACAACCTCCGCGACGCCGTGGCCGCCCTCGCCGCGTGCCTCGCCGCGGGGGCGGACCTCGAGGCGCTGCGGTCCGCGCTCCCCGGCTTCGGAGGCGTGAAGCGCCGTCAGGAAGTGGTCTACGAGGGTCGCGGCGTGCGCATCGTGGACGACTTCGCGCATCATCCGACGGCGCTCAAGGAGACCATCGCCGGGCTGCGCCAGCGCTTCGAGCCGCGGCGCCTCATCGCCTGTTTCGAGCCGCGCTCCTTCACGTGCCAGACGAAGCTCCACGAGCGGACCCTCCCCGGAGCCTTCGAGAGGGCCGAAGTCGTGTTCCTCGGTCCCATCAAGCACGCCGCGAAGATCCCGCCCGAGGACCGGCTCGACCTGGGTGCCGTCGCGGCCGAGCTGGCGGCGTGGGAGAAGGAGGCGTGGGTGATGGCGGACGCCGAGGAGTACCTGGAGAGGCTGCCGGGGCTGGTCCGAGAGGGCGACCTCGTGGCTTTCTTCTCCTCGGGCGCCTTCCAGGGCGTCCCCTACAGGCTCGCCGAGCTCCTGGCGAATCGGGGGAGCCGAGGATAGAATAGAAAAACACGCCATTTCCCGCGAGGATCGGCGCGGGGCGAGCGGCGTCGGGGGTCAGGATTTGAAGATCGGGTGTGTGAACTGCGGCGCCGAGATCGGCCTCGAGCGGGACGAGCCCTTCTTCGTCTGCCCCTTCTGCGGCTCCTCGCTCTTCCTGGACCGCGCCAAGACCTTCAAGGACTTCCTCTTCCTCCCGCTCCTGCCACCCGCCGCCGCCCGCTCCAAGGTGGAGGAGGAACTCGCGCGGCGCGAGGTTCCGGCCTGCCCGGTGAGGGCGGTGGAGCAGGTGCTGGTGCCCTTCTGGGGCCTGCGGGGCGAGGCTCTGCAGGAGACCGTGCCCGCCTTCTCTCCCGTGCCCCCGGCCCTTATGGGCTACCGGATGCCCTCCGCGGAGAGCGTCTTCTTCACGGCGGAGGCGGCCGAAGGTTTCGAGCCGGTGCCGTGCGCCGAAACCTCCTCGGCGGCGTGGCGGGGTCACGCGGACGTGTCCTCCTGCTCCCTCTACCGCGTGCCCTTCTTCCGGGTCTCCTTATCGGCCGGGGCGTTCTCGTACGCGGTCTGGGTGGACGCCGTTTCGGCGCGCGTCTTCGTCGACCAGACACCTCCACCGGTGAGCGCGGCCATCTCCTCCCGATACCTCTCCCTCGTCTTCGCGCTCTTCGGCGTCTTCGCTGTGGCCGCTGCCATCGCGCCCACTTTCGGCTGGAGCCTGATCGCCGTGGGGATTCTCGCCGCGGCCTCGGTGCCCTTCGTGAAACGCTTCGTCTCGGGAGGCGGCGCATGACGAGGCCGCGGGCCCTAAGCTGCCCGCTGTGCGCGGGCGCCGTGCCGCCGCCGTCCTCCACGAGGAGGCTGGAGTGCCCCTTCTGCGGGCGCGCCCTCTACTACGACGGGGAGGACTTCACGCCCACGCTCGTGATCCCGCCGAGGATGGGGGAGGCCGAGCACCGGAAGGCCTGCGCGGCCCTCCTCAAGCACCCCCTCGTTCCTTCGGGCCTCTCGGGGAGCGCGACGCTCTTGAGAAGGCAGCGTAGCTACCTGCCCTTCTACCTCCTCACCGGAAAAAGAGGCGGTGTCCTCGCCGTCGGGAAGGAGCGCCTGGTGACGAAGATGCCCGGCATCGACATCAGCGCGGAGAGTGCTGGGAGCGCCGGCGGCGCGCGCACCGTCATCCGCAGCAGGAGCGAGGTCCAGGTCGAGGAGGACAGCCGAGTCGTCGTGGGCGACTTCCGCTACGCCTACTCGGCGGCGGCGCTCGAGGACAGGGACTTCGGCGATACATCGCTGAAAGACGTGGTCAAGGAGCATCTGGGCGAGGCCAGGCCCACCACCCTGGACGAGCTCGCCGCCGACGGCGAGGTCGTCGACGCGGACCTCCCCCTGGAGCGTATCGTGGAGCGCGGCGTGGCCGCGGGGACCGGCACCAAGGGCGAGCTCAAGGTCCTCGAGCTCGAGGCCAGCGTGGTCTACGTCCCCGTGCACACCTTCTCCTTCCGGTACGGGCGCCAGACCTTCAGCGTGACGCTCGAGGAGCTGAACGGGACCTGGCTGGGCGGGCAGATGCCCTTCAGGGGCGACTGGGCCCACCTGCTCTCCATCCCCCTCGTGGCCATGCTGGGGCTCGTGGCGGGCAACGTCCTCGGTTTCGCCTTCAAAATCGGCCCGCGCGAATGGTCTGCGGCGGGTCTCTTCGGGAACGCGGCGCTGATGGCGGCGCTCCTCCTGGGCCTCGCCATGGCCCTGGGTCTGCAGGCCGCCTGGCTGCTCCTGCGCACGCCGCTCGCCGTCAAGCTCACACCCGCCGGGGCGCGCGTGGAGCGCGCGGGGGAGGCGCCCAAGAACCCCTTCGCGCCGGCCAACGCGCTCGTGAAGTTCCTGCTCGAGAACGCCATGAAGAAACGTCTCGGTCAGGAGGACGCGCCGTGAGCGCGCCCCTGCTTCGTCCGCTGGTGTGCGCACGGTGCGGCGCTGCTCTCGAAGGCGGCGCGCGGGCGCGCGTCTTCGTGTGCCGCCCCTGCGGCGTGGCCTCCTACGGAGCCGATCCTTCGCAGGCGGTGCCGCTCCACTACGTGGCGCCGTCCAAGGAGTTCGGTCCGCCCGACCTCTACGCGCCCTTCTGGCGCGTGGAGGGCGAATTCCGATGGAGCGCCGAGGATCCGTCGAAGGCGAGGACCTACGAGAGGATGGCCCCGCTGGGGCCTCTCTTCTTCCCGGCGTTCACCAGCCCCAAGACGGCCTACTGCGACGACATTACCCTCCGCTTCGCCCGGCGTCCCGAGGCGCTCGTCCTCGTCCAGGGCGACGCGCCGCTCCTCGACGGCGGGAGGGATCCCCGCGTCCTGGGCGAGCTGTCGCGACTCGCTTGGCTCGCCTATCTGGACCGGCTGGCCGATGTGACCGACGTGGCGGGGACGTTCGACGTGCGCGCCCTGCGCTACGTGGGCGTCCCTTTCTGCCGCCGCGAGAATCACTTCCTCGACGCCGTCCTGGGGATCCAGGTCCCCGACATCTACTTCGACCTCTGACGCGCGCCCTGCGCCCCTTCCCCTCCGGCTCCTGCGTGGTAAACTGGCCTCCTATTCAGAGGGGAGGAGGGATGGACCCGATCAGGACCGTCTGCGACATCTTTTTCCATGGTGTGGAAGACCTGCCGCGAGAGGATCTGCTCCTGGCGAAACGGGGCGGCGCGTGGAGACGCTGGTCGTCGGCCGAGGTGTCGGAGGGGGTGCGCGCCCTCGCCTACGGCTTGATGGGCCTGGGTGTGAAGCCGGGCGACAAAGTGGTCCTCATCAGCGAGGACCGCCCCGAATGGCTCATGGCCGACTACGCCATCCTCACCTCCGGCGCCGTGACGGTTCCCCTCTACCCCACGCTGAACGCCCAGGAGACGGCCTACATCGTCAACGACAGCGACGCCGAGGTGGCCATCGTCTCCAGCACCGAGCACGCCGACAAGCTCGCCGCGCAGAGGGGCTCCCTCCCGCGCCTTCGGGACATCGTCATCATGGACGTCCCCTCGGGGGGCCCCGGCAACATGCTCTCGTGGGAGGACCTCCTGCGGCGCGGCTGGAAGCTCCGGGAGGAAGACCCCGACGCGCACAGGCGGCGGGCCGCCGCGGTGGTCCCGGAAGACCTCGCGACGATCATCTACACCTCGGGCACGACGGGCGTCCCCAAGGGCGTCATGCTCATGCACCGGAACTTCGTGGAGAACGTCCGTGCGGGCCTCGGGAGGCTCAGCATCAGCCCGTCGGACCGCGCGCTCGTATTCCTCCCCCTCAGCCACTCCTTCGAACGCATGCTCGACTACGCCTACTTCTGGCAGGGCATGAGCATCGCCTACGCCGAGAGCATCGAAAAGGTGGCGGACAACATGGGCGAGGTGCAGCCCACGATCATGGCCGCCGTGCCGCGCTTCTACGAGAAGGTCTACGGCAAGATCCTCGACCAGGCCGCGCATGCGAGCTTCGCGAAGAAGCTCCTCGTCCACTGGAGTATCGGCACCACCACCGAATGGGCCGAGCGCAGGGGCACCGGGCGCTTCGTCGGACCGTGGCTGGGGCTGCGGTACGGCCTCGCCAAGCACCTGGTGCCCGCCAAGCTGCAGGCGAGGACGGGCGGGAAGATGCGCTTCTTCGTCTCCGGGGGCGCGCCGCTGCCCAGGCACCTGGCGGTCTTCTTCTGGGGCGCCGGCCTCAAGATATGCGAAGGGTACGGCCTCTCCGAGACCACGCCCGTGGTCACGGTGAACGCCGAGGAGGCCATCCGCTTCGGGTCCGTGGGCCGCCCGCTGGACAATGAAGAGCTCCGCTTCGGTGAGGACGGGGAGATCTTCGTGAAGGGGCCCAACGTCATGAAGGGCTACTACAAGATGCCCGACGCGACGGCCGAGGTCCTCAGCCCCGACGGTTGGTTTGCCACGGGCGACATCGGGCACGCCGACGCGGACGGGTTCCTCTACATCACGGACCGGAAGAAGGAGCTCATCGTCACGGCGGGCGGCAAGAACGTCGCGCCGCAGCCCATCGAGAACATCCTCAAGACCAACAAGTACGTCTCGCAGGCGGTGCTCATAGGGGACCGCAGGCCCTACATCACGGCGCTCATCGTGCCGAACTGGAGCAACGTCGTCGACTACGCCAAAGGCAAGGCCGTGACCGAGACGGACCCCGTGGTGCTGAGCGAGAACCACCACGTCCACCACCTCTTCCAGCACGTGCTCGAGCGCGCCAACGCCGAGCTCTCGCGATACGAGCAGATCAAGCGGTGCAAGCTCCTCCCCCGCGAGCTGACCCAGGAGGACGGGGAGCTCACGCCCACCCTCAAGGTGAAGCGCCGCGTGATCAACGAGCGGTATGCCCAGCAGATCGAAGAGCTCTACGCGTCCGCCGGAACGGGGCCCTCGAACGGCGCGGACTGAGCGCGTCACAGGCGCCGAGATTCCGCCCGGCCTCCGGGGCATCCCGGGGGTCGGGCCGTCGCGTGCCCGCTCCCTCGCGGCGGCGGGCATCGGGGGCGTCGAGGATCTCCTCTGGTGGCTTCCGTTCCGTTACGAAGACCGCCGCAACCCCGTGCCCCTCGCCTCCGTCCGCGCGGACCAGTGGGCCTGCGTGCGGGGGACCCTGAAGGCCATCCGCGGGCGGCGCGGCGCCCGGCGGGGGATGCACATCACCGAGGGCATCCTCGCCGACGGCTCGGGGAACCTCCACGTGGTCTGGTTCAACCAACCGTGGATCGCCGATTCCCTCGAGGCGGGCGCGGAGGTCTTCGCCTACGGGCGGGTGGGGCTCTTCAACACGAGAGCGGGCCACCGGCTGCAGCTCGAGTCCCCGGAGATCGAGAAGGTGGTGGCGGAGGCTGAGTCCGCCCACCTGGACCGCATCGTGCCCGTCTACCGGAGGCTCGCAGACCTCCACCCCAAATCGCTCCGGATGCTCTTCCACAAGGTCCTCGCCATGGACCTCAGGATGGGGGAGGCCTTCCCCGCAACGCTCCTGGAGGAGGAGGCCCTGCCCGGTCTGGCGCGCGCCTTCCCCGCGCTCCACTTCCCCCCCGAGGACGCCGACCTGGAGGCCTACGAGCGCCACGGGACGCCCTTCCACCGGCGGCTCGTCTTCGAGGAGCTCCTCGGCCTGCAGTCGCTCCTCGCGGGCTCGCGGGAGGCGCGCGAGGCGTTGCGGGGCGTGGTGGTGGAGCAGGCCCACGAGACGGGAGACTTCCTCAGGAGCATCCTGCCGTTCCACCTCACCGGCGCCCAGAGGCGCGCTCTGAGGGAGATCTTCGAAAGCATGGCCTCCCCTTCGCCCATGTACCGCCTCCTGCACGGCGACGTGGGAAGCGGCAAGACCATGGTGGCCTTCCTCGCCATGGCCGCCTGCGCGCACCAGGGGTTCCAGGCGGCCTTTATGGCGCCGACGGAGGTCCTGGCCGCCCAGCAGGCGGAACGCCTGCAGGCCCTCCTCCCGGGGACGGGGCTGCGGGTCGCCTACCTCGCGGCCTCGGTGACGGGTAAGGCGCGCAAGGCTGCGCTCCAGGGGCTCGCCGACGGGAGCATCCAGCTCGCGGTGGGCACGCACAGTCTCTTCCAGGAGAAGGTGGAGTACGCCCGCCTCGCGCTCGTGGTCATCGACGAGCAGCACCGCTTCGGCGTGGAGCAGCGCGCCAGCCTCGTGGCGAAGGGGGCCAACCCCAACGTGCTCGTCATGACCGCCACGCCCATCCCGCGCAGCCTGGCCATGACGCTCTACGGCGACCTCGATCTCTCGGTGCTCGACGAGCTGCCCCCCGGCCGCCAGCCGGTGGTGACCGCGGTGAGGGGCGAGACATCCCGGCACCGCGTGGAGGCTTTCCTGCGGAAGGAGATGGACGCCGGTCGGCAGGTCTTCGTGATCTACCCGCTCGTGGAGGAGTCGGAGACCCTCGACCTCGCGGCCGCGACGGAAGCCTTCGAGCGCCTCCAGGCCGGACCCTTCCGCGGTTACCCGGCGGCGCTCCTCCACGGCAGGATGCCGGCGAAGGAGAAGGACCGAGCGGTGCGGGAGGTCCGCGAGCGGCGCGTCAGGCTCCTCGTGGCGACGACGGTCGTGGAGGTGGGCGTGGACCTTCCCGAAGCGAGCGCCATCGTCATCGAGCACGCCGAGAGGTTCGGCCTCGCCCAGCTCCACCAGCTCCGCGGCCGCGTGGGCCGCGGCGGCCAGCGGGGCTACTGCATCCTCATGCACTCGAAGAACGCCGCGCCGGACGCCCTGGAGCGCCTGGAGATCCTGGCGCGCACGAGGGACGGGTTCGCGGTCGCCGAGGCGGACCTGGCCCTCCGCGGGGCGGGGGAGCCGGCGGGGACGAGGCAGTGGGGCGGCGGTGGGTTCCGGCTCGCCAACCCGCTGCGCGATTTTGATATGCTGGAACGGGCGCGCCGATGGGCGCAGCGCCTCGCGGATCCGGAGTTCCCCTGGGGTCCCGGAGAAGAGGAGCGTTTCAAGGCATGGGCATCCCGCGTGCGTTCTCGTTGGGGTTCTTTCGGCAGGATCGGCTGAGGCTCCCCCTCGCCTTCTTGGCGGGGTCGGCGCTCTGGGGTCTCTCGCTCCCGCCTTACGGCATCGGCATGGTGGGCATCCTCGCCCTCGTGCCCATCCTCTGGGCGGTGCCCGACGAGCGCCCGGCCCGCGCCGCCGCCTGGGGCTGGGCCGGCGGCATCCTCTGGGAGTTCGTCACCCTGTGGTGGCTCATCCCCACGCTCGTGCACTACGGCGGCATCTCCGAGCCCGTGGCCTTCCTGCTCATCCTGGGCATGTGCGCCATCCTCGGCCTCTACATGGCCGGGTTCCTGTGGACGATGACCTGGCTCGTGAGACGGCGCGGCCTCTGGGCCCTCGCGCTGGCGCCCTGCGCGTGGGTGCTCTGGGAGTGGTTGAGGGGGCACATGCTGTCCGGCATGCCGTGGTGGGGGCCGGGCTACTCCCTCAGCGTCTACCCGGCGTTCCTCCAGGCGGCGCGGTTCGGCGGGATCCTGGGCCTCTCCTTCCTCGCCGTGGCGGGCTCGGCCGCCGTGACGCTCTGGCTGAGGGACCGGCACGCCTACTTCACGGGCGCCTTCGTGCCCGCGGTCCTCGCGGTGCTGTGCCTGGTCTTCCTGTGGGGCTACCGGGCGAGCGGCAGGCCCCTCGACGTCAAGCCCACCACGCCCGTGGGCTACCTCCAGCCCGACATCGGGCAAGACGTGAAGTGGGATCCGGCCCACGCCGAGGAGACCCTCCAGACGACGCTGGGGCTCTCTTCAGCCTTCAAGAAGTACGGCCTCAAGCTCCTCGTCTGGCCCGAGTCCAGCACGCCCTTCGAGTGGGACTCGGACGTTGCGTTCCGCAAGCGCGTGGGGGAGACGGCGGGGGCCATCGACGCCCCCATCCTCCTGGGGAGCGTGCTCTCGGGCCCGGGCGGCTACCGAAACGGCGCCGTGCTGGTCATGCCCGACGGCAAGGAGGCGGCGCGCTGCAGCAAGACGCACCTCGTGCCCTTCGGCGAGTACATCCCGTTCAGGGAGTGGCTCTCCTTCGCCGGGCCCATCGTCAACACCATCGGCGACTTCGTGCCGGGCGACAGCCTCGCTCCCCTGCAGACCCCCGCGGGCAGGGCGGGCGTCACGATCTGCTTCGAGGGGATCTTCCCCGACCTCGTGCGGAAACAGGTCCGCGAGGGGGCGCAGCTGCTCGTGAACATGACCAACGACGCCTGGTACGAGGGCACGCCCGGTCCCTACCAGCACTTCCTCCTCGAGCGCGTCCGCGCCGTCGAAACGGATCGCTACCTCGTGAGGAGCGCCAACCGCGGCGTCTGCGGCGTGGTCAACCCCAGGGGCCAGCTCGTCGCCACGGTCTCGGCGGGCGGACCTGCGTCCTTCTGGGGCCTCGTCGAGCCGCGGGACACGCGCACGCTCTGGACGCGCGTGGGCAGCGCCTGGCTCCTCCTGCCGCTCGCCGGGCTCCTCGCCGCGGCCACCCTCCGGCGGAAATAGGGGGCGGCCGCCATGCACCATCCTTTCCACATCGGCACGCGCCGCCTGCTCACCGTGATCTTCTGGGCGCTGCTGCTGGCGGGGCTGTTGCGCGAGGGGGCGGAGTGGGCCCTCAGGAGCTCCCTGGAGAGGATCCTCCAGGTCTCCGCGCCGGACGCGCAGTTCCACCTGTTGAAGCTCAGCGTGGAGTCCGAATCGGGCGCGGGCAGCTGGCACGGCGTGGCCGTCCGGTGGGAGGGCGTGCGGCTCAACCTTTTGACCGGCGGCGGCGTGGACCGTTTCGAGCTAGGACCCGCGCTCGCGCCCATGCTCAAGGCCAGGAGCCTGAGCTTCAAGAGGGTCTGGCCCCTCGTGACGGGCGACGTGATGCGCCTCGAGCTGTCGCCCTTCAGGCCCGACTGGGGACGGTTCTCCAGGGCGCCGCAGGGGTCCGCGGAGACCGGGGGAGAGTCCGCCAGGCCGTGGCAGGTCGAGATCCCCTTCCACCTGCACGTGAGGCAGGTCCTCGCGGACACCCCGTGGGGCCGGTGGCGCGGCCCGGCGTCCCTCGAGGGTGAGGGTTCGGGAAGGCGCGGACGCTGGAGTGCGGAGCTCGGCAGCGGCGGCGGAAGGTTCGAAGCGTTGGGGAATTGGGCCCCGACGGGCGTGGCCGGCGAGGCCACCCTACTCGCCGCGGGCGGGACGGCCGCGCACGCGTCCTTCGACTGGGGCGAGGGCGGAGCCTCAGTCCGCCTCGATGGCGGAGAAGGGCAGCAGCACTGGACCATCGACGTCCAGGGCGAGGCGGGAAGGACCTTCCAAGTCTCCGTCGCGAGGGGTGCTGGTGCGGCCGGGAAGCCGGGGCAGACGCTCTCCTTCCAGGTGGAGCCCGGCAGGGAGGCGGGCGCCTGGCCGCAGATCGCCAACGTGGCGGGGCGCGTCATCCTGCCCGACATCAAGCTCGGAGGCGGGGCGGCCTTCCTCGACGGCCGGGTCTCTGCGGACCCGCAGGGCGCGGCGGAGCCCGGTCAGACGTGCGTGGCGCTCCTGGTCACGGGGCGCATGGCCCTCCCGGAACGCTCCTTCATGCTGCGCTCCTCGCTCATGGCACGGGGAGTGGCGGGACGGGCCGCGGAAGGCCTGCTGGAGGGGAGCGCGTCGCCCGTGCCGAGGCCCCTCGTGGAGGAGCCGCCGCCGGTGGCGTACTGGAGAATCTCGGCCGCCAAAGACGGCGCGGGTGAGAAGCTCGTCGGGCTCTTCCGCGCGGGGGCTTCCATCGTCGAAGCCAACGCCTCGTCGATCAGAGAAGGATGGCGCTGGGACGGTGCGTGGACCTTCCCCTCGGGCAGCGCGAAGCTCGTGGGCCGCTGGTCCTCGGGGCGCTATAGCACCTCGGGCTCGTTCGATTTCCGCAAGCGGCCGCCCCTCGCCGAAGGCTGGATTCTCCCGGCGCCGCCCCTGGCCGGCAACTTCGGCGTGGAAGGCTCGCAGGAGGGACTCAAGCGGCTCAGCCTCGACGCCCGCGGCTCGGGGCTCTGGCAGACCTCCATGACGACCACTGGATGGAAAGTCGAGGTGAAGGGCGGCATGGTGGAAGGAGGCGGGCTCTCCATCAGGGGGCTCGACATCACGGCCTCGGGGCCTGGGTCTCCGAGCCTGGCCTTCGGCGACGCCTTCCGCGCCCAGCTGTCCGCGGAAGACTTCCGGCTCGGGCACCAGGACCTGGGTCGCGTGGGCGCGAGGGTGGCGTCCGACAGCAGGCGCGGGGTCACCGTGCGCGCCGACTCGCAGCTCAAGTTCCTGGACGGGCAGTGCTCGCTCCAGGCGACCGTCAAGAAGGGCGGGGCGGAGTTCTCCCTGAGCAACGCGCAGGTGAGCCTGGTGGGGGGATCCGTGCAGTTCTCGGAGGTGAGCGCTTCCTGGAACGGCCGGACCGAGGACCCCGTGGACTGGAAGGCGGGGAGGGCGAAGGTCTACGGCGAGGCCATCGAAGGTCTCGAGGGCCGCTGCACGGTCTCGCCCGAGCTGGACGGGGTGGTGCTCGACGGTCACGTGAAGCACTGGGGTGGCGACGTCGTCGCCCGGCTGCCGCTGGGCGGGCCCGCCAAGCCCATCCTCCGCCTCGACGCCAGGGGGGTGGACGCCGCGCCCGTCCCACCCTACATCCGCCAGTGGGTCGAGCTCCCGCTCACGGCGGGTGCCGGGAAGCTCACAGGGAGCGTCCTCATCGACCTGGACGACGCCGTCGAGGGCCTGGGGATCGACGTGGACCTCCAGGACGTGGACATCCGCGTGCCCAACGAGACGAGCGTCCTGGCACGATGCGGCGGCAGGTTCCACGGGCTCCTCGCCGGGGGCGTCTTCGAGATCCCCGAGGCAAGCATGTCCGTCGACGGCGGGAAGGTTCCCACCACCTTCGCTCTTCGCAGCGACGACGCCGGCACGCGCTTCACCTTCGGCACCCCGGTGATGGAGGCGGAGCGCCTGCAGAAGGCGGCCTTCGACTTCCTCCCCGAGGCGCTGGGATACGCCACGCTCCAGGGGTCGGCCTCGGTGTCGGGCCATTTCACCTCTTCCGGGGGCCAGACCCGGATGGACCTCGTCCTCCACCCCGACAAGGTGGAATTCATGTCGGAGGACAAGTCGCTCAGGCTCCGGGGCGTGACGGGGACGCTGCCGATCCCCCTCGGCCTGGGCGGGAGGGAGCCCGATCTCAGCGGCTACCAGAACCCCGCACGGGTGGGCCATCTCGACGGCTTCCGCCAGCTCGAGCACGAGCCGGGGGACTGCCAGCCCCTGAGCGTGGAGCGCATCCGCTACAGCGTCTTCACGGCCGACCACCTCAAGCTCTATACGCGGGCGGACGGCGGCGTCCTGGGGCTCTGGCTGACGGGCGCCGACCTCTGGGGCGGACGCCTCAGGGGTGCCGGGCGCTT
The DNA here is from genome assembly GCA_037440125.1 of Acidobacteriota bacterium. Taxonomy (GTDB): domain Bacteria; phylum Acidobacteriota; class UBA4820; order UBA4820; family DSQY01; genus JAKAJA01. Next base: position 25,097 of record JBBIUU010000006.1, on the reverse strand, counting down.
CGCGCTATCGAGCGACGGGATCCGCTACGCGGCGCAGTTCCTCGGCCGCGACCTGAGCCTGAAGGCCTTCTGCGAGCAGTCCGGCGCGCTCAAGGACTTCATCAGCGGCACCGCCATGGCGAGTGTGACGGTGGGAGGAGACGGCATCGGCGCGACCCGGGCGAAGGCGCTCGCGGAGGTCTGGGTGGATCCCGAAGGCCCAGAGCCCCTCGTGATCTCGCGCGACTTCCTCGTGAAGATGGGGGGGGAGAAGATCAGGAGCCTCCTGCACAGTGACCTGCTCGAGTACGACGTGGCGGCGCTCACGTGCGGCCTGAGCGGCGGGACGCTCTCGGTCTACGAGCTCGACCTATCCCACAAGGCCAACCCGCTGAAGGCGCTCATGCGGAAGGACGTGTCCTTCGAGGTGCGTGTGCCGCAGCGCAACAGCATCAGCCTCGACCAGCTTGCGAAGAACATCAAGAACCTCGAGGTGCGGGCGGGCATCGGCAAGGCGCCGCCGCCCAAGAAGGGGAGGAGGCGATGAGGGAGGCCGAGCGAAGACGGGCCATCGGGAGAGCGCTCGCCAAGGCCTACCCGGACGCCAGCTGCAGCCTGAACTTCCGGAACCCCTTCGATCTCCTCGTGGCGACGGTCCTGTCGGCGCAGTGCACCGACGAGCGGGTGAACCTTGTCACGCCCGCCCTCTTCGCGAGGTGCCCCACTCCCGGGGCGCTGGCCGCCATACCGCAGGAGGAGTTGGAGGCCCTCATCCGCTCCACCGGCTTCTTCAGGAACAAGGCGAAGAACCTGAAGGGTGCGGCGAGGGCCGTCGTGGAGGAGTTCGGCGGGGCGCTGCCGAAAACGATGGAGGAACTCCTGCGCCTCCCCGGCGTGGCGCGTAAGACAGCGAACGTCGTCCTCGGCAATGCCTTCGGCGTGAGCGAAGGCTTCGTCGTGGACACGCACGTGGCGCGGCTGGCCGCGCGCATGGGGCTCACCACCCATGAGGAACCCTCCAGGATCGAGACCGACCTCATGGAGGCCTTCCCGCAGGAGGCGTGGACCGAGCTGGGCCACCGGCTGATTCACCACGGACGCGCCGTGTGCAACGCGCGCAAGCCCGCCTGCTCGTCCTGTCCCTTGGAGAGGCTCTGCCCCAAGGTGGGTGTGACGTCCCGGGTCTGACGCCCCGGCCAAAGCCCCCAGGAATGAATCTCTCCACGGGGCGGTTGGGACACATGGAGGACATCGCATGAGCGAGCGGATCTACGGCAGCATCTCCGAGACCATAGGCGGAACCCCCCTCGTGAAGCTCAACCGAATGGCGGGACCCGAGTCGGCCGAGGTCTGTCTCAAGCTCGAGTTCTTCAACCCCGGCGGGAGCGTGAAGGACCGTATCGGCAGCTCCATGCTCAAGGAGGCCGCCGCCCGGGGCGCCCTGGAGCCCGGCGCCCCGATCATCGAGCCCACCTCCGGCAACACGGGCATCGCGCTCGCGATGGTGGCCGCCGAGATGGGGCATCCGCTCACGCTCGTCATGCCCGAGACCATGAGCCAGGAGCGCCGGAGGCTCCTCCAGGCCTTCGGGGCCCGAATCATCCTGACACCCGGACCGAAAGGTATGAAGGGCGCCATCGCTCTCGCGGAGAAGATGGTCGCCGAGACGCCGGGGGCCTTCATGCCCTCCCAGTTCGACAACCCGGCGAACCCCTCGATCCACCGGAACAGCACGGCCCTCGAGGTCCTGCGGGACACGGGGGGGCGCCTCGACGCCTTCGTCGCGGGTGTGGGCACCGGCGGGACCATCACGGGCGTGGGAAGCATGATCCGCGCGGCCCTCGGTAAGGACGTCCTCGTGGTGGCCGTGGAGCCGAAGGACTCTCCGGTCCTCTCGGGCGGTGCTCCGGGGCCGCACAAGATCCAGGGCCTGGGAGCGGGTTTCGTCCCGAAGAACTACGACGCCGAGGTGGTGGACAAGGTGGTGCAAGTCTCCTTCGAGGACAGCTGCGACGTGGCCCGACGTCTGGCGCGCGAGGAGGGCATCCTCGCGGGGATCAGCTCCGGGGGCATCCTCCACGCGGCCCTGCAGGTGGCGAGAGAGCTCGGTGCGGGCAAGCGGGTCGTGGCGGTGGTCTGCGACACCGGCGAGCGCTACCTCTCGACGCCGCTCTTCCCCTACGAGGAGCCCCCGCTCGTCGATCCGGGCTGATTCGTCCTTGCCATTTCCCGCCCGGGGTCGTAAACTTTTTTCATAGCGCGGCACGCGGCGGAGCCCGGACGGGGCGCCTCCGGTGTGTGCCCTGCCTGAGGGGGCGCCGGCATCATGGGCAAACGCATCCTCGTCGTCGAGAGCGGGATTCCCGTGGTCCCCTTCGAACAGAGCCTCCTGCTCAGGAAGGAACACGAGCTCCACCGGGCCTCCACGGGCTCGGAGGCCCTGGACAAGGTTCCCAGGGTCATGCCCCAGCTCGTCATCGTGGACGAGCACCTCTCCGACATGCCCCTGGCCACCTTCGTGCACACGCTCCGGCAGATTCCCTCGGGGCGCCACGCCAGCCTCCTGCTCCTGTCGAGCCCGGATACGCCCGCCATCGAGGGGGTCAACGCCACGCTGAACAAGCCCGTCGTCGGTCAGGATTTCAACGAGTTGTGCCGGCGGCTCCTCTCCATCGAGGCGAGGAAGGACGCGCGCCTCCTCGTCTACGTCAACGTGCAGGGTTTCGCTCAAAACAGCCTGTTCCTGTGCAACTCGCTCAACCTGAGCGCCTCCGGGATCCTCATTCTGACGGCCCGGAAGATGAAGCTCGGGGACTCGGTCCAGCTCCAGATCACCCTCCCCAAGGAGCGCGACAAGATCAAGGTCTCGGGGCTCGTGGTGCGCGAGGCGCAGGAGGTGGACTCCCGGCTCAACGCCTACGGCCTCGCCTTCCAAGACCTGTCCCCCGACGAGAAGGAGCGGATCCGGAAGTACGTGGACGAGGAGCGCTCGAGGAACCGGAGCCTCTCCGACTGAACGCTGGATTCGTTGGGAAAGCAAGCAGAGCGCGCCTCGGGAGGGGCGCGCTTTTCATTTTGGGGATTAGGAGCTGAGCTCCTTGAGCGCGAGGCGCAGGAGCGATTCGAGGGGCACCTCGGGCGACTGCGCGCGGACGCGCAGGAGGGCCTGGCGGGCGGCCTGCGGCTTGTAGCCGAGGTTTTCGAGCGCCAGCGCCGCGTCGGATAGCTCGTGGGGGAGAGCCTCCGGCGCGCCGGGCTGCGGAGACAACGACGGGAACGCCATGTCGTCGAGCTTCTCGCGGAGCTCGAGGCAGATGCGCTCGGCCGTCTTCTTGCCGACGCGCGGCACGCCCTGGAGACGGCGGGTGTCGCCCGACGTGATGACGTGCACGAGCTCCTCGGCGGACATCCCCGAGAGGACCGCGAGGGCCGTCATGGGGCCTACGCCTTGGACGGCCATGAGCTTGCGGAAGAGCCCCCGCTCCTCCCGGGTCAGGAAGCCGAAGAGGAGGATGGCGTCCTCGCGCACCTCCGTGTGGATGAAGAGGTCCACCGAATCCCCGGAAATCTTGGCGAAGGTCGAGACGGGGACGGCGACGGCGTACCCCACGCCGCCAGCCTCCACCACGAGGCCCGAAGGCTCCTTCTCGAGGAGGTGGCCCCTCAGCCGGGCGATCACCGCGCCGCTCCAAGCGACGCGGGCGTCCGGCGGTTGAGGGCGCAGATCGCCAGCGCGAGCGCGTCCGCGGCGTCGTGGGGCTTGGGCACCGCGGGCAGCCCGAGGATGGCCTTCACCATGAACTGGACCTGGGTCTTCTCGGCGTGCCCGTGCCCGGTGACGGCGGCCTTCACGGTGGTGGGCGAGAGCTCAACCACGGGCACGCCCCTGGAGGCGGCGGCCACCATGACGGCGCCGCGCACCTGGCCGAGCTTTAGCGCGCTCTGGACGTTCCGGGACACGAAGACCTCCTCGAGGGCGAGGAGGTCCGGTGCGTTGCGGTCCATGACCTGCTGGAGTTTTTCGAAGATGAGCGCGAGGCGCTCGGCGTGGGGCGTCTTGGAGTCGTTGCGGATGGCGCCGAACTCGAGGGCGCGGTGCGTGCTCCCCGTGGCCTGCACGACGCCGTAACCGGTGGACAGCGAGCCCGAGTCCACGCCGAGGGCGATCACCCTTCGAAGCTCTCCATGTCCTTCTCGTCCATGTCGAAGTTGGCCCAGACGTTCTGGACGTCGTCGTTGTCCTCGAGGGCGTCGATGAGCTTCAGGAGGCCCCGGCCCTGATCGCCCGCGAGTTTCGTCGTCATGGTGGGGTTATAGACGGCCTTCACCGAAGACACGGCCAGGCCCGCTTTGCCGAGGGCCTCGTTCACGGGATGCATGCTCTCGAAGGTCGTGACGATGACGAACTCGCCCTCCTCGTTCTGCACGTCCTCGGCGCCGGCCTCGATGGCGGCTTCGAAGACCTTCTCCTCCGTGAGGCCCTCGCTCTTGATGATGATCTCGCCCTGGCGGGTGAACATCCGGGCCACGCATCCCTGGAGGCCAAGGTTCCCGCCGTACTTGGCGAAGATGTGGCGGATCTCGCCGGTGGTGCGGTTCCGGTTGTCCGTCGTGCCCTCCACGAGGATGGCGACGCCGTTGGGCCCGAACCCTTCGTAGATGACCTCTTCGATCTGGGTGTCGCCTTCGGCCCCGGTGCCCCGCGCGATGGCCCGCTTGATGTTGTCGTTGGGCATGTTGATGGCGCGGCCCGCCTGGATGGCCGCCCGGAGGCGAGGGTTCCCATCGGGGTCACCGCCGCCGAGCTTGGCGGCGATGATGATCTCTTTCGCGATCTTCGTGAACATGTTCCCGCGCTTGGCATCCTGGGATCCCTTGCGCGCCTTGATGTTCGCCCACTTGCTATGACCGGACATTCGTACCCCTCCTGATTCTCAAGCCCTTTATTCTAGCACACTTGGACCCTTCGGTGGAAGTGGTACGGAGCCGTGGAAAGAAGACCGAGCCGCTCACCCTGTGGGAGCGACCTCCTGTTCGCGAAGAGCGGCGCTGCCGGGGCGTCCCTTCGCTGCCGGGAGCCGGCTCCCACCTCGCACCGATGACAGCGCAGCCTCACCTCGTCGGATACGACAGCGCCTCCTTGAGCTTGAAGAGGTCGCCCTCCCGGGGCACGAGTCGGATCTTGGTCTTGAGCGTGACCGGGTCGATGAGGTCGGAGAAGGGGATGGCCCTGAGGTCCAGGCTCTCGTCCACGCTCACCATGTGGCCGAACTTGCCCTGGGAGAAGAGGCGCCACGCCCCGTGGCCGAGCATGGATCCCAGCACCACGTCGAAGGCGCATGGCTCGGCGCAGCGGGTCTCGTAGCCCACCTGCTTGGGGTTGATCTTCTTGTCTTTGCCCGTGCGCTCCCTGTAGAGGGCCATGGTCTTCTCGGCGAGGGTCCTGCAGAGCTCGGCGCGCCCGTAGTAGACGTTGCCGTGGGCGTCGATCTCCTTGGGCTTGTGCGCCTCGTCGAGCCGCTCCGCGAGCCCCTCGGCGATGCAGATGAGGCCCGCCCTGCGGCCGTCCTTGTCCCGCGCGATGATGAGGTTGGCGAAGCGGGAGGCGAGCTCGTCAGGATCGAGGTCGCCGTCCAGGTCCTCGGCGGCCACGACGGCGCAGGCCTCGCCGGCCACGCCCGAGGCGTAGGCCATCCAGCCCGCGCTCCGGCCCATGAGCTCCACCAGGAAATAGGCGTTCGTGGAGTCGGCGTCCGCCTTGAGGTTGAGGAGCGCCTTCCGGGCCGTGTCCACGGCCGTCCAGTACCCGAAGGTCCACGGGATGCCGTAGTAGTCGTTGTCGATGGTCTTGGGCACGTGGATCGTGGGCATGCCGAAGTGGTTCATGAAGTTGGCCGTCTTGAGGGTGTCGTCGCCGCCGAGGGTCACCAGGGTCGTGACGCCGAGCGACTTGAGCGCGGCGATGGCAGCCTTCAGCTTGGCCGTCTTGCCCTCGTCCTGGAGGTCCGCGGGCGCCTTCACGTCCTTGCCCGGGTTCGCCCGCGCCGAGCGGATGACGATTCCGCGCTGGTTGCGGATCCCCGATGCGGCATGGGCCGTCAGCCGCACGAAGTGCCTGCCCTCCAGGAGAGGGGCGTCCGCCTTGAAGCCCTGGAGGTGCGTGAACCCCTCGAGGATGCCCAAGACGCCGCAGCCGTGGTCCAGGAAGCTCAGCGTGGCGGCCGAGATGACGGAGTTTGCGGCGGGGGCGGGGCCCCCGGAGAAGACGAGCGCGACCGTGCCGTGGGTGTCCTGACTCATGGGGGTCCTCCTCCGCGCGCCCCGGCTCTCGTCCGCGGGCCGCCGAAACTGTCCCTAGAGGGATTAGTATAACGGTAGGGGTACGGCCCTAGGAAGGCACGCGCCGACCACGCGGAGGCTCCCTTGGAAGAGTTCCTCAGGCACTACGGGCTGATCGCGGTCTACTTCGGCATGTGGCTCGAGGGCGAGACGGTCCTCGTCATCGCGGGGTTCCTGGCCCATCAGCACATGTTCCCGCTGTGGATGGCTTACCCCGTCACGGTTCTGGGTTCGCTCAGCGTGGACCACATCGTGTACTTCCTCGGGCGGTACGCGGGGCGGTTCAACTTCGTGCAGCGGCTGCACGTGAACGAGGAGGGGGCGCGCTCATGGAGCCAGCGCCTGGGGGACTCGTGGCTCGTCTTCTTCGCCGTACGGTTCGTCTACGGCACCCGCACGCCCTTCCTCTTCTACAGCGGGCACAGGGGGATGCGGTGGCCCAAGTTCATCTTCAGGGAGCTCCCGGCGGTGCTCGTCTGGTGCGCCGTATGGCTCTTCTTCGGGAGCCTCCTCAGCAACGTTCTCGTGGTCGTGCTCGGCGAGATCCACCACCACATCCTCCTGGTCGTTGTGGCCTGCGTGGCCGTCGCGGGAACGGGGGCTTTCCTCCTTTTGTCCCTCAGGAAACGCCGGAGGGAGGCCGCCCTCGCCGGGACAGACGAGAGCGTTCCCCCCGCCGGCTCTTGATTAAAATCGTTGCTGGGCCTATATTTGCTGGGCACCGTGGGGGCGAAACGGTCTCGACGGGGATGTTCAGGAGGAGGTCGCGCGCCGAGTTCCGGGCTCTCGTAAAACGACCGGAACCCAACAACTGCCAACACTAATTTGGCTCTCGCGGCTTAAGCCGTGACGTCCTTGATGGGAGTTCCCGCGGCCTTTCAAGGACGACGCTAGCGGGATGCTCCGCCCCGGTCCGCCCCGGCCGGTTCGGCTAAGACACTGGGGCTAGCGAACCACCGTATTGCCGGCTCCAATGGTGGCGAGCGAAAGGGTTGGGAACCGGCTACGCGCGTAGAAGCTTCCTTGGCTGGCACTTCCGGACGCGGGTTCGACTCCCGCCGCCTCCACCAAAGTCGAGAGCGGAGGGCTCAACGCCCTCCGCTCTCGGCTTTATGGGAGCCGTTGGGCGGGAGGAGAAGGCCGCATCCCGGACTGCGTCGAAGGGCTGCTGCGGGGGCTGCCTAGAATCAAGACCCGCGGCGTTCCCCCGAAGGAAGGCTTCGTGAGCCGAGCCATGCTCTAGGGAGCAGACGTAGTTAGGGCACCAAGGGAGAGACCCGCCCCGGAACCCGTAGGAGGCCTTGAAACGGAGCCGCGAGACTCGCGAGCGGCGAGGCTTCTAGGCCGAGTAGGGTTGACTCCCGCCGGCCCGACTTAGCGCTTTCCAGCGCCTAGGTTCGACTCCCGCCACCCGCCCACCCTCGTCGGTCGTGGTCGTTCCTCCCGCCGCCCTAAGCGAGGCCGCTGCGTTCCTCCCTCGTCAGCCTTTCTCGTTTTTCCCGCCGAATATCCCCGCCCTCTTCTCCCTCCAACTCTCCATGGCGTGGTACAGCACCGGTACCACGAGCAGCGTGAGCAGGCTCGACGTGACGATGCCCCCCATGACGATGACGGCGAGGGGCCGCTGGATGTCCGCCCCGGAACCGGTCGCGTAGACCATGGGCAGGTGCCCGATGAAGCTCACGAGCGCCGTCATGAAGAGGGGCTTGAAGCGGAGGCGGCAGCCCTCCGTCACGGTGTCGCTGAGAGAACGGCCCTGCTCCCTGAGCTGGTTGAAGAACGCCACGAGAACGACGCCGTTCTGCACCGCGATGCCGAGGAGGACGATGAACGCCACGGCCGCCGAGACGGAGAGGGTCATCCTGAACAGGGTGGCCGCCACGACGCCCCCCACGAGCGCGAAGGGGAGGTTGAGGATGACGAGAAGGGCGTTCCTGGCGCTCCCCAGCGCCGAATAGAGCAGGAACAGGATGAGCAGGAGGACGATGGGGACGACGACGGCGAGCTGCCGCATGGCCCGCTGCTGGTTCTCGAACTGTCCTCCGTACTCTACGAAGTAGCCCGTGGGGAGGGCGCGCACGGCGGGCTCGATCCGACGCTGCACCTCCTTGACGAATCCCCCGAGGTCTCGGCCCCGGATGTTGCTCTCCACCACGACCCGTCGGATGCCCCGTTCGCGGCTGATCTGCATGGGGCCTTCCTCGACGCGGATGGAGGCGACCTGGCCCAGGGGCACGCGGGCTCCGTCGGGGGTGGGGATGAGCAGCGACGAGAGTACCGAGACGTCGGACCGGGCCTCGGCCGGGAACCGGACCGCGATGTCGAAGCGGCGGTCGCCCTCGACGAAACGGCCGACGGTCTTGCCCGCGTAGGCCGCCTCGAGGAGCTCGTTGACCGCGCCCGTCCGGAGGCCGTAGCGGGCGAGGGCCCGGGTATCGAGGACGACCTGCACCTCGGCCATTCCCGAGACCTGTTCCACCTTCACGTCGCGGGCGCCCTTCACGGCGCCGATTTCTGCGGAAGCCTTGTCGGCGAAGTCCTTGAGAACCTCAAGGTCGGGTCCGAACACCTTGACGGCGAGGTCGCTCTTCACCCCTGAGATGAGCTCGTTGACGCGGAGGGCGATGGGTTGGGAGAACGACATTCGGATGCCCGGAATCTGGGAGAGGTCTTTGTTGAGGGCTTCGACGAGCTCGGCTTTGTTTCGTCCGGTCCTCCATTGCTTCCTGGGCTTGAGCATGATGAACACGTCCGTCTGCTCCGGCCCCATCGGGTCCTCGGAGATCTCCGCCCGCCCCGTCTTGCTGACCACGGTGGCGACCTCGGGGAATTTGAGGATGCGCTTCTCCATCATGGTTCCCACGGTCACCGAACCGTCCAGGGAGGCGTTCGGGAGGCGGACGACATTGATGGCGATGGACCCTTCGTCGAGGGTGGGCATGAACTCGGTGCCCATGAAGGGCACGAGGAGGAAGGCGAGGACCAGCGCGCCGAGCGCGACGCCGTAGGTCACCTTGGGGTAGCGCATCGCCCGCTGGAGGAGGTGCAGATAGCCCTCGTGGAACCGCCGCACGATCCAGAACTCTCGCTCGGGAGCCTGCTTCAAGAGGACCGCCGAGATGGCGGGCACGGAGACCATCGCCACGACGATGGACACGAGCATGCAGACCAGGAGGGTCATCGCCAGGGGGCCGAACATCTTGCCTTCGAGCCCCTGGAGCGTGAAGAGGGGCACGAGCACGAGGGCGATGATGAGGACCGAGAAGCTCACGGGGCGCGCCACCTCCGCCATGGCCCGGGCGAGCACGAACCCCTTCTGTCCCGGGTCGCGGTTCTCGGCGAGGTGGCGTCGCACGTTCTCCGCCACCACGATGGAGGCGTCCACGACCATCCCCACCGAGAAGGCCACACCCCCCAGGGTCATGAGGTTCGACGACAGGCCGGCGGCGCCCATGACGATGAACGTGACGAGGAACGTGATGGGAAGGGAGAGCACCACGATGACGGCGGTCCGGAATTCGGCGAGGAAGAGGAAGAGCACGAGGATGACCAGGACGCCGCCCTCCATCAGAGCGTCCATGACGGTTTCGATGCACGCTTCGATGAGGGCGGTCCGGTCGTAGAACACGTCGAGCCGGAGCCCCTTGGGGAGGCTCTGTCGGATGTTGTCGGCGGCGTCCTTGACGGCGGAGACCACCGTCTTCGAATTCTCGCCGCGGAGCATGATGGCCATGCCGCAGACGGTCTCACCCTTGCCGTCCCGCGTGGACGCGCCCTGGCGCATCATCGGCCCGATCTGCACTTCGGCCACGTCCTTGAGGAAAACGGGCGTGCCGTCCTTCACCTTCAGCGGGACCATCCCCGCGTCGTCGGCGCTTCGGAAGAGGCCGACCCCGCGGATGTACATCTGTTCCCATCCCTTGAGGATGTACCCCGCGCCGGCGTTGGAATTGCTCTCCTCGAGAGCCTCCATGACCTCACGGAGCGTCAGGCCGTATTTCACGAGACGGTCGGGGGCGACGACCACCTGGTACTGCTTCACTTCGCCGCCGAAGCTGTTGACCTCGGTGACGCCTGGCACGTTGCGGAGGCGGGGGGCCACGAGCCAATCTTGAAGGGTCCTCTTCTCCATGGGGGAGTACCCGTCGCCCTCGAGCGTGTACTGGAAGATCTCTCCCAGCCCCGTGCTGAGGGGGCCGAGCTCCGGCTCGACGCCGGGGGGCAGGCCGTCTTTGGCGTCCTGGAGGCGTTCGAACACGACCTGTCGCGTCCAGTAGGCGTCGGCTCCGTCCTCGAAGACGATCACCACCTGGGAGAGCCCGGCCTTGGATATGGACCGCACCTGGGTGACCTTGGGCAGACCGCCCATCTGGAGCTCGATGGGGTACGTGACCCTCTGCTCCACGTCCCGGGAGGAGAGCCCGGGGGCCTTGGTCAGGATCATGACCTGGATGTTCGTCACGTCCGGGAAAGCGTCGATGGGCAGCCGCACCCATGCCAGCACGCCCAGTGCGGCGGCGAGTGCCGTGCAGAGGATGATGAGCCAGCGTCGGCGGACGACCCATTCGAAGAATCTGGTCATGGCCGGCGCCTCAATCCGCGCAGCCCGCGCCCATCTTGGAGCGCAGGACGTCCGACTTGAGGAGGAAGGCGCCCGTGGTCACGACGCGGTCGCCCGCCTTCAGCCCTCCCGTGACGGGGATCCAGCCGTCCGAAGCCGGACCCACGGTGACGGCCCGGCGGATGTAGTAGGGTCCCGTCACGTGCACGAAGACGAAGGTCCGGCCCTCGTCCTCCAGGACCGCCTCCTTGGGGAGGGCCGCCGCCTTGGCCGCCGGCGTCTGGAGGAGCTTCACTTTGGCGAACATGCCCGCCCTCAGCAGCCCGTCGGGGTTCTCCACCACGACCCGCGCCTGCGCGCTCCGCGTGGCCTCGTCGAGGGTCCCGCCCACGCGCTCCACCGTTCCCTTGAAGACCCTTTCCGGATACGCGGCGACGCGCACCTCGGCCTCGACCGGGCGGCGGGCTTGCTCCTGCAGGAGCCCCGGCACGTCGCTCTCGTAGAGCGTGGTGATGACCCAGACTTTGGACGTGTCGGCCAGGAGCAACGCCCGATCTCCGGGTTGGACGAGCGCGCCCAGGCTGAGGGAACGCTCCAGCACGACGCCCGGGAAGGGCGCACAGACCGGCATGAGCCCCGTCGGCGCGCCCTCGGATGCGAGCCGGTGGAGCTCCTTCTCGGAGATCCCCATGCTGAGGAGCGCGCCCATGGCGGCGCGCTGGACGGCCTGCGCCTCGCGGAGGGCCGCCTCGGCCTCGAGCAGGTCCTTCTTGGGGCAGATGCCTCGCGAGAAGAGGTCGGACTCGCGCTGCTGGCTCGCCCTCGCCAGGTCCAGGGCGGCCGAGGAGCGGAGGAAGTCGGCCTTGGCCTGGCGGAACTCGGCGCTGTCCACGTCGAAGAGCACCTGGCCCTGGCTCACGCGGCTCCCCAGGTCCACGCGTATGGCGCGCACGACGCCCGGCGCGAGGGGGCCCACGAAGACTGCGCGCTCTTCGTTCAGGCGCACTTCGCCGTTGGCCTCCTTCCCGCCTCCGAGCGCGCGGTCGCCGAGGAGCGCGATCCCGAGGGTGCCGCCCTTGGCCGGGTCGAACAGGTCGTCGGAGGCCTTGACGACGCCGACCTGGTACCGGCACTCGTCGCACGTGTACTGGAGGATGCCGTGCTCGCACTTCGCCGCCATGAGCTTGTCCACGGGCCGGTCGAGGTCCGAGACGGCGACCTTCCCGGTCCCGGCGGAGGGGGCCTCCGAGGTGCCTTGCGCCGGGGAGGGGCCACCCTTCCCGCCGCAGGCGAGAGCCGCCATCAGGAGCAGGGCGGAAAGCGATCGCGAGGGGAGGGGAGCCGACGGGAGGTCGTGACGTCCGTTCATGGCTGAGCTCCATCGTTCTTGGTGGGGTCGGCGGCGAGAAGGCGGTCCATGTCGGCCTTGGCGACGTTGAGGCGCACGAGCGCGTCGACGAACCGGAGGCGGGCCTGCGCGAGGGAGCGCCGGGCCTCGAGCAGGTCGAGGAGGCGGAATTTCCCGCGGCGGTACCCTTCCTCGATGGCCGCGAAAATCTGCTCGGCGCCGGGCATCACGCGTTCACTGAGCGTCCGCACCTCCCCGGAGGCCTTCTCGAGGACGAGTTTCGAGGCCGTGACGGCGCTCCTCAGGCGGACCCCTTCCGCCCGGCGCTGGAGGAGGCCCGCGTCGAGTGACGCCGAGGCTGCGACGATGTTCCCGGAGTTCCGGTTGAAGATCGGGAGCGGGAGCGCGATGGCGGCGAGGTAGGCGCGCTCCTGCGTCTGCGTGTATTTCCGCACGCCCACGGAGAAGGTGAGGTCGGGCCAGGGCGTCCTCCTGGCAAACTCGAGGGAGGACTCGAGGCGCTTGGCCTCCGCGTCCCACCGCCTCATGTCGGGAAGGGCCTCCAGGCCCGCGGCCGCCTGGGCCTCGTCGGGAATCGGCACCTCGCTGGCGAGGGTGCCTTCAGCGCGGTCGAAGCGGGGCTCGTCCTGGCCCAGGAGGCGGGCGAGCCGGCGTCGCGCCAGATCCTGGTCGCGCCTCGCGTTCTGGAGGTCGATCTCCGCTAGGTCGCGCTCGTTGCCAGCCCGGGCGCTCTCGATCGGCGAGACCTCCCCGGCGTCCACCATGGCGGCGACGGCGGAGGCCACCTGGCTCGCCGTGTCGAGATTTTCGGAGGAGAGGCGCACGCGCTCCTGGGCGCCGAGGAGCTCGGCGAAACCCCGTTCCACCTCATCGGTCAAGTCGAGGGCCTGCTTCCTGAAATCCTCCCGCTGGGCGAGGCTCGCCCAGCGTGCGGCCTCTGTCTCGGCGGAGCGCTTGCCGGCGGTCCGCACGGTCTGGGTCAGAGAGAGGCTCTCCTGAGGCGCCACCTGCTCGTAGGGCGCCTCGCTTCCGAAGTCCTCCTTCCTGAACTCAATGCTCGGGTTGAGAACGCTCTCGGCCTGGCGCGCGGTCCCCTCGCTGGAGCGACACTGGGCCTCCGCGGCGCGGAGGGAGGGGTTCTCCCGGAGGGCGGTCTCCTTCGCCTGTGCGAGCGTCAGGGTCCGCGGCGGTGCTTCCTGAGCGGGCGATGGAGCCGTTGCGCCGGCGGAGAGGGCCGACGCAAGAACCAGGGCTGAGACGCTACGACGGAATCTTCGATCCATTTCGACACTCCCATGCATCTTCACGGCCGCCGGCCGCCGGGGCCGGAGGGACAGCGGTACGCCGTAAGGGTGCGAGGCTCAGATCAGGAGCGTCGTGCGCGTGTCGAGGGGGATCGGTGGATCGTGCCGCAGGGAGGGAGGCACCGCGGCAGGACGGGACGGCGAGACGTCGCCGGAGGGGACGATCTTTGCGGGAGGGGCGGCGCAGGGGGCCGGACCCGGTACGGACTGGGGCGTGGCCGTGATCGCGCTCGGGTGAAGCACCGTGTCGATGCACGCGTCCTCAGAGCACTCGACCCCGCCGGCGGCCGCGCGGGAGCAGGGGAGCGCGAGGGTGGCGGGGCCCTCGGTCGGGCAGCATGAGGTGCCGGTTGCGAACGCCCCGCAGAGCGTCTCCTCGAGCGCAGCGTGGCCTCCTGGACCGATGCAGAGGATGCGGGGCGCGCCGCCGCCCAGCACCGCGAAGAGGACCGCGGTGGCCAGGGCAATGGCTTTGAGGCGAGCACCCGTCATGGAGAACCTCCTCCAGAGCGCCGAAGATACCGCGCCCGAGAGCCCTTTGGCAAGGGCTCGCGCGCCCCCCCCCTCCGCGAGGACGGTTTTGGCCCTCCACGGGGCCATGGCGGAGTGGCGCAGCCCGGCGGTCGCCCCATCGCACGATGTTACGAATCGTGATAACGTGACACCGAGGTGTCCCATGCCAGAGGTCGGACGGTTCGGCGTGTCGATGGAGCAGGACCTCCTGTGGCGTTTCGATCGGCTCGTGAAGGAGCGGGGGTACGCGTCGAGGTCAGAGGCCATCCGGGACCTCGTGCGCAAGGAGTTCGTGGCCGGCGATTGGGAGGATCCGAAGGCCGAGGTGGTGGGCACCGTGAGCATCGTCTACGAGCACCAAGAGCACCACCTCTCGGACGTGCTGGCCGACCTCCAGCACCACCATCACCGTTCCATCGTGAGCACCACGCACGTCCACCTCGACGCGCACAACTGCCTCGAGGTCATCATTCTCCGGGGGAGGAGCTCTCTCGTCCGGCGCATCGCCCATCAGCTCATCAGCACCCGAGGGGTCAAGCACGGCGGGGTCGTCGCCACGACCGCGGGGAACGCTCTCCCCTAGGGATCGAGGGATGGCGACGGCGATGGCCAGGCGCGAAGGGACCGACCCATCGAAGCGAATCCTGAGGTCGCTCTTCGGCCTGTACGTGGCTCTGGCGGTGGCTCCCTGCACTCAGGCCTGCTACAGCGGGCTCGTCCTCATCCCGACGACCGACGTCGCCGGCGCCTACACCTGGGTCCTCGACAACCAGTGGCAGGGGTACTCGCAGGCCTTGCGCACCGAACAGCTCGTGTTCAACACGGAGCTCGGCATCGGGGAGCGGTTCGAGATCGGCCTCGACCTGAACGCCACCAGCGGCACTACGGATCGGCGCCTCCTCCTCAACGCGAAGTGGGTGTTCTTCAGCAGCGACCGGTTCCGTCTGAAGATCGCCGCGGGCGTCCAGAACATGGACGAGCGCTTCATGCCTCATCCCTTCCTGGTCGCCACGAAGGACTGGGGCGTGCTCCGGACGCACCTCGGGATGCAACGAGAGTCGGACGGCTCGGCGACCAACTGGTTTGTGGGGGTGGACCGGATCCTGGAGGACACCTGGCAGTTCATGGCCGACTACACCAGCGGGCAGTCCAACTACGCCTCCGCGGGCGCAGGCTGGATGGGCCGTCGCTGGCAGGTCTTCCTCGGCGCGCAGTGGCCGAACGCGGGAGGCTCGCCGGTGGTAGTCCTGCACGTGGTCCTGACGGGGAAGTACGGGAAGGGAAGGGGCTGACGACCGATGCACATCCCCGATGGGTACCTGGGACCCCAGACGTGCCTCGCGACCTACGGCATCATGGCGCCTCTCTGGTACTGGGCGTCGCGCTCGGTTCGGAGGACGCTCCGGTACCGGCAGGTGCCGCTCATGGCCCTGGGGGCGGCCTTCACCTTCATCGTCATGATGTTCAACGTGCCCATCCCGGGCGGGACGACGGGGCATGCCGTCGGCGGCGTGCTCGTCGCTATCCTCCTGGGCCCCTGGGCGGCGGTCATCGCGGTGTCAGTGGCCCTCGCCGTTCAAGCGCTCCTGTTCGGCGACGGCGGCGTGACCTCGCTGGGCGCCAACTGCCTCAACATGGCGGTCGTCATGCCCTTCGCCGGCTGGTGGACCTACCGGTTCCTCGCCGGCCGGTCGGGCGTGGCGTCCAGGCGACGCTGGTTCGCGGCTGGAGCGGGAGGATACGTGGGCCTGAACGCGGCGGCGCTCAGCGCCGCGATCATGTTCGGCATCCAGCCGGCGCTGGCCCACGACGCGGGGGGACGTCCCCTCTACTGCCCCTTCTCGCTCGACGTGGCGCTCCCTGCGATGGCGCTGGAACACGCGCTCCTCTTCGGCGTGGTCGAGGCGCTCGCGACGGCTCTCGTGGTGGCCTATCTCGGGAGGGCGGAGCCCGCCCTGCTTGAGAATCCGGCGCCGGATGCCGAGCCGTCTCCAGGCATGGGAACGTGGGGGAGGTTGGCCGTGGGACTGGTCGTGCTCTTGCTGCTCACGCCCCTGGGCCTGCTGATCCCCGCCTGGCTGGGCGCAGGAGAGGCTTGGGGCGAATGGGGAGGGGACCGGCTCCAGGACCTCGTGGGGTACGTGCCGGCTGGGCTCCGCCGTCTTGAGACCCTCTGGCACGCCCCCATGCCCGATTACGCACCGGCCGCGTCAGGGGACGGCTCGCTGCCCGTCCTCAGCGTGTGGTACGTCGTGTCGGGGGCCGTGGGGATCGGGATGATCGCGCTCGCGGTCCTCGTCGCGCGACGATGGCTCATCAGGAAGGAGACCGATGACATCTCTCCCTGATTGGCTCGCGGCTCCGTCCCCCTCGCCGGCTCCACCTCCTCGATCGCGAGGCCGAGGTGCCGGTCTGGCCAGAAAGGGCATGGGCGCGCTGGTGCTCGCCGCGGCGACGCTCGTCCAACCGGCTGACACGGGGGCCGAGAGGACCTGGCTGCGGCGTCTCGACGCGCGCGCGAAGATTGTCGGGCTCCTGGGATTCATCGTCGCCGCGACCCTGAGCCGGAGCCTCCCGGCGCTCGGCGTCTGCGTGCTGACCGCCTGGGTCCTGGCGGGAGCGGGAGGCGTGGATTGGCGGAGGTTCGCGCTCGCGGTCCTCTCAGTACCCGCCTTCACGCTCGCGATCGCGGCGCCGGCGACGCTCAACGTCGTCACGGGGGGACGCGACATCCTGGTCCTGTGGCATATGGGTCTCGGTCACTGGGGGCCATGGTCCTGGCCGGAGGTGCTGGCGGTGACCGACCGCGGCCTCTTCGTGGCGGGGAGGTTCGTCCTGAGGAGCCTGGCCTGCGTCTCCCTGGGCGCGATCCTGGCCGCGAGCACTCGTCCCACGGATCTTTTTCGAGGGCTCCGCGGTCTGGGAGTCCCGGCCGTCTTCGTGACGGTCCTCGACATGATGGTGCGCTACCTGGGCCTCCTGCTTCGCGGCGCGGAGGAGATCCACCTCGCCAAGCTCAGCAGGAGCATCGGACACGTGCCCGTTCGCCGAGAGCAGGCCTGGGCGGCGGCCGGCATGGCGGAGCTCTATCGAAAATGCCGCAGGCTGTCCGGCGAGGTGGCGGACGCCATGGTGTCCCGCGGGTTTTCTGGAGAGGTCCGGAGCCTCTCGACGGGGCGCTGGGGTTGGCCGGAGACAGTCTTCGTGCTCGCCTGCGCCGCGGGAGCGACGACGGCCCTCGCCCTGGGCTGGGGAGGCTAGCTTGACTGAGAGGGTGTTCCGGCTGGACGGCGTGTCGTTCTCCTATCCGGGGTCCGGCTCGTGCCTCGAGGAGGTGTCCTTCGAGGTGGGGCGAGGGGAGCGCGTCGCCCTGCTCGGCGCCAACGGGAGCGGGAAGTCCACGGTGCTCAGGCTGATGGACGGCCTGCATTTTGCCTCGCTGGGCAGGCTGGTTGCGCTCGGGGAGGTCCTTTCGCCCGCCGCCGTGGAACGTCCCCCGTTCGGGCCCCGTTTCCGGAAGGAGGTGGGGTTCCTCTTCCAGGATTCGGACGCCCAGCTCTTCTCGCCCTCGGTCGAGGAGGAGGTGGCTTTCGGCCCCCTGCAGATGGGATGGACCCGGCCGGAGATTCTCCGCCGGGTCGGTGATACGCTCCAGATTCTCGGCATAGAGGCTCTCAGGGACCGGCCGCCGCAGAACCTCAGCGCGGGCGAGAAGAAGAAGGTGGCCCTCGCATCGCTCCTGGCGCTGTCGCCCTCGGTGCTGCTCCTCGACGAGCCCACGGCCGGATTGGACCCGCGGAGCCAGGGCGCCCTCCTCGAGCTGCTCGAGGAACTGCACGCTTCCGGATTCACGACGGTCACGGCGACGCATGACCTGGAGCTCGTGCCGCACCTCGCGGACAGGGCCGTGGTGCTGGGGGAGGACCACCGCATCGCCGCCGACGGGTCGGTTCGTGACATCCTCGCCGACACAGACCTCCTCGTCCGCGTCAACCTCATCCACGCCCACAGGCACCGCCACGGCGCGCTGGTCCACTCCCACCCGCACCAGCACGCAGTCATGCACGAGCATTCGCACCGGCTCGGGCATCCTCACCCGCACCCGCACGAAGACTGAATGCTCCAGGGAGTTTCCGGTGGATCAGGGGGCCCGCGGAGGGCCGACGAGGTCCGATAGGACCTGCTGGAGCTCCTCGAGGTCCACGGGCTTCTTGAGGAAGGCGTCGGCCTTGAACTCGCGGAGGGCCTCCGACTTGCTCTGGCCTTTCGTGAAGAGCGCCGTCATGACGGCCACCTTGATGTGCTGCGTGCGAGCGTCCTGCTTGAGCGCGAGGCAGAGCTTTCGGCCGTCCAGCTTGGGCATGAGGGCGTCGGTGAGGACGGCCTCGGGCAGGCGCGACTGGGCGAGGGCCAAGGCCTCGTCGCCCCGGTTCGCCGTGATGACGCCGTAGCCGAGGCGATCGATCGCCCGCTGGGCGACCCGGAGGGTCACCGCGTCGTCCTCCGCCACGAGGACGAGGGGACGGCGGAGCCCCACCGAGAGGGAAGCCTCGGCAGGCGCAGCCTTCCGAAGCTCCACTTTCCGCCGGTGCAGGATGGCCGGCGCTTGGGCCCAGAAGGCCTGCTGCGCGGCGGCGGTCAGCTTGCACAGGCACCTCCCGCAGCCGGGGCATGCGGGGGTAGGGGTGGGGGTGACGCAGTCGCAGAAGGGGACGGTGGCGGCGACGTAGTCGGCGCCGCACTGGGGACAGCGCACCGTCCCGCCTGCATCCGAGCGCGGGTCCATGGTGTGGGTCACGGGGCCTCCGTGAGGAATCGGGCGCCGCGAAATTGCGGCGACACGAGCAAGAATAATATACTTCTTCCTGAGTTCAAGGCGGAGCAGAGGCTCGACGGACCATGGAGGGCGCCATGGGGACGCGCGACGGAGGGTCTTCGGGCGTGCGGCCCGGGAAGGGCCGGGAGAAGCGCGCCGGCGCCTCGTCCCCGCTGGCGCCATCGCCTGCGCTTGCCGAGCAGGCCAGCCTCCTCCTGACGGCCGTCGAGCAAGCCCCCGTTACCATCCTCATCACCGACAGCTCGGGCGCCATTCAGTACGTCAACCCAGCGTTCACCGCGGTGACGGGCTACACCCCCGAAGAGGTGCTCGGGAGGACACCGAGGATCCTGAAGAGCGGCGCGCACACGGAGGTGTTCTACAGGTCCATGTGGGAGACCCTGCTCAGGGGCGAGACCTGGTCCGGGAACCTCGTCAACCGAAAGCGCGACGGGCAGCTCTTCCACGAGGAGGCCACCATATCGCCCGTGCGGGATTCGGCCGGAAGGATCACGAACTTCGTGGCCGTGAAGAGCGACGTGAGCGAGTTGCACCGCGCCGAGACATTCATTCGCCGGCAGAACGAGTTCCTGAGGAACACCCTGGAGTCGCTCGACCACCCGTTCCTCGTGGTGGACGCGGGGACCTTCGACCTGGTGATGGCCAATTCCAGCGCGCTCCAGGCCCGGTCGTCCGGAGTTGTGGCCTGTTACGCGTCGGTCCACGCCGGCGGAAAGGCGTGCGACTGCGCCGGCTACCCGTGCGTCCTCGAGGCGGTCAGGAGCACCGGGGCCCCGGTGGTCTTCGAGCAGGCGCTGAGGGGGGACGAGGGCCAGGCGCTGGAGGTGGAGATCCACGGCTACCCCATCCTCGACGAGCGGGGCGGCGTGGCCCAGATCATCCAGTACGCGCTCGACGTGAGCGCCCGCAAACGCGCCGAGCGGGCCCTCATGGAGGGCGAGCGCCGTTACCGGACGGTGGTCCAGGGGCAGGCGGAGGGGATCTGTCTCATCGATCGGGGTCTCCGCTTCATCTTCGGGAACCCCGCGGCGGACCGCGCCTTCGGCCTGCCGCAGGGCGGGCTGGAAGGCCGCCGCATCGACGAGTTCGTGGACCCGGCGCGGGTGGAGGAGATGCGCCGCGAGATCTCGGGCCTGCCGGAGGGACAGTCCCGGCACCTCCATTTCGTGGCCCGGCGCGCCGACGGCGAGCTGAGGGAATTCGAGGCCACGGCGACCCCGAGCGTGGAGAGCGACGGCAAGCGCAGCGGCGTCCTCGCCGTCTTCCGCGACGTGACGGATAGGAGGCGGGTGGAGGAGGAGCGGCAGAAGTTCGTGTCGCTCGTGGAGTTCAGCTCCGATTTCATCGCCATGGCGGACCTCGGCGGGAGGCTCCTCTACATCAACCAGGCGGGACGGGACCTCGTGCGGATGAGAGGGGCCGTCGATCCGCTGCGGATGATGCTCGAGGAGTTCGTCTCCGAGGAGGACCGGCCCCGGTTCGTGGAGAGCGTCTGGCCCGAGACCCGGGCCGGCGGACCCTGGGAGGGCGAGATCGGCCTGAGGGACTTCAGCACGGGCGTCGCAGTCCCCGTGCACCTGAGCGCCTTCACGATCCGCGACCGCGAGAGCCGCGAGGCGCTCGCCTTTGCCGTGGTGGCGCGCGACATCTCGCAGAGAAAGCGCGCGGACGAAGCCCTCCAGGCGTCCGAGAAGCGCTTCAGGATGCTCTTCGAGCGGAACCTGGCCGGGGTCTACCGCAGCACGCTGGACGGCGCGCTGCTCGACTGCAACGAAGCCTTCGCCAGGATCCTGGGGTACGCCTCCCCCGAGGAGATCCTCTCGCCCATGCTGGACGGGTTCGCCTCTCGGGAGCGTGTCAAGGCGCACCGCGTGACCGACTTCTTCCACCCCTCCGTGGACCGCGCGGCCTACGTGGCGCGCCTCTCCGTGACGAAGGCCCTCTCCAACCACGAAAACTGCCTGCGGAGGAAGGACGGCGCCCCGGTGTGGGTCCTCGAGAACGTGACGCTCCTCGAGGGCGAGAACGAGGGGCCCGACGTGCTCTACGGCACGGTCATCGACATCAGCGAGCGGAGGCGGGCGGCGGAGGAACTCCAGAAGGCGAAGGAGGCCGCCGAGGCTGCGAGCCGGGCCAAGGGCGAGTTCCTCGCCAACATGAGCCATGAGATCCGCACCCCCATGAACGGCATCATCGGCATGACGGGCCTCGCCCTGGACACGGCGCTCACGCCCCAGCAGCGCGAGTACCTCCAGATGGTCCGCGACTCCGCGGAGACGCTCCTCTCCCTCATCGGGGACATCCTGGACTTCTCCAAGATCGAGGCGGGCAAGCTCGAGATCGAGGCGGTCGACTTCGACCTCGTGGCCGCCGTGAAAAACACGGTGGAGCTCGTGTCCGTCGGCGCGAGGGCGAAGGGCATCGAGGTGCGATGGGCCGTGGGGGAGGACGTCCCCGCCGAGATCAACGGCGACCCGGTGCGGTTCCGGCAGATCCTGACGAACCTCCTCGGGAACGCGGTGAAGTTCACGGAGCGCGGGAGCGTCTCCGTGCGCGTCGAGAAGACCGCGGCCTACGCGGGCCGGGTCTTCCTGAAGTGCCTCGTCTCCGACACCGGCATCGGCATCCCCATGGACAAACAGGACCGCCTGTTCCGGAGCTTCACGCAGCTGGACGGCTCGACGACCCGCCGGTACGGGGGCACGGGGCTCGGGCTGGCCATCACGAAACAGCTCGTGGAGATGATGGGCGGGGAGATCTGGGTCGAGAGCCAGGAGGGCGCGGGGAGCACCTTCTACTGGACGCTCGTCTTCTCGCTGCCCAAGGGCGCGGCGGCCCGGAGAGGCCTCCACGGCGGCGAGGAGGTCGAGGCGCGCGCGCAGGCTCCCGCTCCGGGCCGGGCCTTGAGCATCCTCGTGGCGGAGGACAACCCCATCAACGCCAAGCTCGCCGTGGCCCTCCTCAAGAAGAAGGGTTGGGAGGCCACCGTGGCGGGGAACGGACGCGAGGCCCTGGAGGCGCTCTCTTCGCGGGCCTTCGACCTCGTGCTCATGGACATCCAGATGCCCGAGATGGACGGGTACGACGCCACCCTCGCCGTCCGGCAGCGGGAGGCGGGCACGGGGCACCGCACCCCGATCCTCGCCATGACCGCGCACGCCATGAAGGGGGACCTCGAGCGCTGTCTCGAGGCCGGCATGGACGGCTACCTGACCAAACCCATCAAGGCGGCGGAGTTCTACGACGCCATCGAGACCCTGGCGGGGGCTTCGGAGCCCCTGGAGGCGGACGACCATGCCGCCGGCGCGGGGGCGCCCGCGGATCTCTCCCAGCTCCTGGTGAACACGGGCGGCGACGTGGAGCTCCTCGACGAGCTCGTGGACCTCTTCGCCGAGGACTGCCCCGGCCAGGTGGAGAACATCGCCGGGGCCATCCAGGGGGGCGACCCCAAGCGGCTCGCCGAGGCGGCTCACAAGCTCAAGGGCGCCGTGGCCAACTTCGGGGCCAAGACCACGCAGGACCTCGCGTTCAAGCTGGAGAGGCTGGGGCGCGAGGGCGATCTGGAGCGGGCGCCGAAGACCTTCGAGGAGCTCTGCGCGGAGCTGGGCCGGCTCATGCCCTACCTCACCGAGAGGCGCTGGAAGGAGCGGCCGTGAGGGTGCTCGTCGCGGACGACGACCCGGGCACGCTGGCGATCCTGGAGAACCTGCTCCAGTCCTGGGGTTACCTGGTCGTCCCGGCGCGCGACGGGGAGGAGGCATGGACCCAGCTCGAGGGGCCGGCCCGGCCGCAGATGGCCTTGCTGGACTGGATCATGCCCGACCCCGACGGGGCCGAGATCTGCCGGCGCCTCAGGCGCATCCAGGGCCACGATTACGTCTACGTCATCCTCGTCACGGCGAGGACGCGGAAGGAGGACGTGGCGGCGGGGCTGGAGGCGGGGGCGGACGACTACGTCATGAAACCCTTCGACGCCGACGAACTCCGCGCCCGGCTCAAGGTGGGGGAGCGCGTCCTGGCCTTCGCGGGTGGGCTCGTCGCGGCCAACAACATGCTGCGCACCATGGCGCTCACCGACGAGCTGACGGGGCTCCTCAACCGCGGCGCCATCCTGGGACGCCTGGACGAGGAGCACGCGCGGCACGGGAGGACCGGCGTCCCCATGAGCCTGCTCATGGTCGACATCGACCACTTCAAGGACTTCAACGACACCTTCGGCCACGTGGCCGGGGACTCGGTGCTCGCGGCCGTAGGGCACGCCCTCAGGGGCGGCTGCAGGCCCTACGACGTGGTGGGGCGCTACGGAGGGGAGGAGTTCCTCATCCTCCTGCCGGCCGCGGACGACGAGCTGGGGCATTTCATCGCCCAGCGCCTGCGCCACATCGTCGAGCAGACGCACGTGCCCTTCGACGGGAGGCGGCTCCGCGTGATGGTCAGCATCGGGTCGGCCACGCTGAGGGGGGGGCTCCCCAAGCGCTCCGAGACGCTCCTCAGGGCCGCCGACGCCGCGCTCTACCGCGCGAAAGGGCGCGGGCGGAACCGCGTGTCGGTGGCGATGGAGAAGGACTACCGCGAAGACGACTGACGCCAAGGAGACCCTCATGGACCACGGCAGGGCATGCGAGCTTAAGAACGGGGCGCTGAAGCGATGGGCGGTGACGTGCGCGGTCGACGTGCAGCACGAGCACCCCGCTCCCCACCCCGCGGAGCGGACGTACTTCCAGCAGGACCGGGACCGCCTCCTCCACTCGGAGGCGTTCCGGCGCCTCGGCTACAAGACGCAGGTGTTCGTCGTCCACGAGGGCGACTTCTACCGGACCCGCCTGACGCACACGCTGGAGGTCTCCCAGGTGGCCCGCGGCCTGGCGTGGGCGCTGGGTGCGAACGAGGACCTCTGCGAGGCCATCGCCTACGCGCACGACCTCGGCCACCCGCCCTTCGGCCACCGGGGCGAGAGGAGCCTCGACGAGCTCTTCGGCGACGCGCTCGACCGCCGGCTCGGCCTCAGGCGCCCCCCCGGCGGGAAGGCCTTCGAGCAGAACTACCAGTCCTTCCGGATCGTCAGCGAGCTCGAAAAACGTTACCCCGCGTTCATGGGCCTCAACCTGAGCTACCCGGCGCTCCACGGCATCCTCAAGCACCACACGGCCTTCGACGCGCCCATCCTCCCGTACCCGGTGGTGGCGGCGCACCCTGCGCGCGCCAGGGAGGTGGAGGCCCGGTACCTCTCCACGACGGGCTGCACCGCGGAGGCCCAGATCGTGAACCTGGCGGACCAGGTGGCCTGGGTGACGCACGACCTCGAAGACGCCCTCCGCGTCCGGTTCCTCAGCGTCGAGGAGCTCGCAGAGCTCCCCATCCCGCTCCTGCGCATCGCCTGGGACCGCGCCCGAGCCGCAGGGCCCGGGTGGGACCGCGACCGCATCCTCTGGGGGCGCCTGCTCGTGCGGAACATGATCGACGTCCTCATGACCGACGTCATCTCGGCCTCCGGCGAGCGGCTGGAGGCCTTCGGAAGCTCGGCCGAGATCGTCGCCCGCCGGGAGCCCGTGGTTGCCTTCTCCCCCGGGATGGCCCACTCCGTCGAGAGCCTGCGCACCTTCCTCTTCACCCGCGTCTACACGCACCCCGTCGTGGAACGCATGTCGGCAAAGGCCTCGGGCATCCTCGAGCGCCTCTTCTCGTCTCTCGAGAAGGACATCCTCGAGCCGGGGTCCATGTCGGCCAGGCTCCTGCCAAGCGCCACGCGCGAGCGCCTCGACGCGGCCGGTGACGGTGCGGCGAAGATCCAGGTGGTGGTGGATTTCCTCGCAGGCATGACGGACCGCTTCGCCACCGAGTTCTACCGCGTGCTCTTCGAGCCCGACGAGAAGGGGATCACGAGCCTCTACTGAAGGCATGAGGCGTGAGGCATGAGGCGCGAGGCATAGAGGCCGGGAGGCTGTAAGGACGGCCAGCACATCTCGGAGGGTTGGTGGACGGATAGGTGTCTTCGTGGTCCTCCCCCTCCTCCGGCTCCCCGGTTCTCCGGCTCGGCCTCCCCGGCAAGCCGATCCAGCCGGGAATTCGCACCCTTGACCGATGGGTCGCGATTCGGTATACTCACCCGTCTGGTGGGGCTATGGCGCAGCTGGGAGCGCGCTTGAATGGCATTCAAGAGGTCGGGGGTTCGATCCCCCCTAGCTCCACCAAAAC
>JBBIUU010000005.1:17894-61084 GCA_037440125.1 Acidobacteriota bacterium | reverse complement strand
GGCTTCTTGAACAGCCCCCCGAGGCTCTTGAGGGCGCCCTTGCCCTTGAGGGTCTCGACCTGGGTCTCGCAGTCCATGCAGAGGTAGTTGGCGGAGCCGCCCGCGATGACGGGGCGGTTCACGACGCACTGCTTGCACAGGTAGTTCCCGCACTTGAAGCAGCGCCACCCCGGGGTCTCGTCGCGGTGGTTGGCGCAGTGGTCCTCGTCGCCGTGGACCTCGCGGTCGATCTGGATCTTCTCCACGAAGAGCTTGTGGATGGCGGGGTAGGACATGACGGGGAGCCAGTCCATCCCCATGGGCCGGGCGAAGTCGAGCTCGGTGAGTTTGCCCTCGAGGATGTAGTGCCTCAGGTCCGACAGCCGGTGGGGCCCGAAGGGCATGTCGGGGTTGGGGCTGGAGAGGCGGATCTCCCAGATGGGCTCGTCGACCGGGGGCGGTGCCTGGGCCGCGACGGGCGGCGCAGGCGCTTGCGCCGCCGGCGAGGGCGGGACTACGGCCGCTGCGGCCGAAGTGGTCTGGCCGTTCGGGAAGATGATGAGGCCCGCGCCGCAGGAGGTGCACCTCCCGCGGCCGCCGCTGGCGGGGATCTTCTCGCTGGGAACGTAGAAAGGCGTGCCGCACGACACGCACCGGAACATGAGGTTGGGCAAGGTCGTTCCTCCCTCGAACGGCAACCGACCCCACCGCCGGCATGGCCCTCGGATCCCGGGATGGGGTCTCGCAACCCCTTCATTATAGGGGCCCGCCTCGCCGGCGGTCAAACGGGCCGGGCGCCCGGGTTGGGGTTTCCGTCGGCGGCGTTTCGGCTATCATGGCTCCGGAGGTGCACGGCATGAGGAAAGCGTTGGGCTTCGTCGCGGTGGTGGTGATGCTGTCGGCGGTGGCGTCGTGGGGGCAGGCCTCGGTCCCCGAGGTCCTGGCGCAGGCCCGCTCGGCCTACGAGCAGCGGGCGAACGGCTCCCAGGCCCGCGGCGCGGTGGACCTCTACGCCCAGGCGTTTAAGGCCGACCCCAAGTCCTACGCCGCGGCGTGGGAGGGCGCGCGGGCGTGCTACTACTACGGCCACTACGTCATCCCCGACCAGCCCGACAAGGTCCTCCTGGCGCTCTTCCAGCAGGGCATCGACATGGCCCGGGCCGCGGTGACGCTCGACCCCAAGGGCGCCGAAGGGCACTTCTGGCTGGGCGTTCTGGACGGCGTCTACGGCGAGACGAAGGGCATCTTCAAGTCCCTCTCCATGGTGCCCGAGATCAAGCAGGAGATGCAGGCGAGCCTCGACATCGACCCCGCCGTGGAGGGCTACGGCCCGGACCGCGTCCTCGGACGCCTCTACTACAAACTCCCGGGATTCAAGGGCGGGGACAACAAGAAGTCCATCGAGTGCCTGGAGCGGTCCCTGAAGGGCGCCCCGACGAACGCGCTCACCAAGCTCTACCTGGCCGAGACCTACAAATCCGAGGGCATGAAGGACAAGGCCATCGCACAGCTCCGCGAGATCGTGGCCATGACGCCCGACCCGCGGTGGGTGCCCGAGCAGCCCAAGATCAAGGCCGAGGCCCAGCGCCTCCTGGACAAGTGGAGCTGAAGCGGGAGGGGGGAAAACGCGAGATGCGAAGGGATTGCGATCTGGCGATCGCTCCCACAAACGATGAGCGGCCGCGCTCGCCTGGGGCACCCCACAGGGTGGTGGGAGCCGTCGCCTGACGGCGACACCCCTAATACAAGAGGGGCGGGATCTCTCCCGCCCCTTTCGCCGTTCGCGGGCGTCGGGCCGGGCTAGGCCGTCGCGTCCTTCTCGGACCGGATGGAGACCCACAGCAGGATCGCCGAGAGGATGCCGAACATGAGGCACGCCGGCCAGTTGGCCTCGGCGAGGGAGCCCATCACGGTGGACAGGTCGATCTTCGTGTCCCAGCCCTTGGCGGTGAGGCCCGCCACGAGGAGGCCGCAGAGCGCGCCGCCCGCGATGTACCCCGAGGAGAGGAGCACGCCGGGGGAGAACTCCGCCTCCATGCCCTCGGCGTGGGCCTTCCGGTCCACCCACCAGCGGATGAGGCCGCCCACGAAGATGGGCGTGGACGTGGAGACGGGCAGGTAGGCCCCCACGGCGAAGGGCAGCGGGGAGATGCCGCAGAGCTTGAGGACGATGGCGATGAAAACGCCGATGAGCACGAAGCCCCAGGGGAGCTTCCGCGTCAGGATGCCGTCGATGATCATGTTCATGAGCCGGGCTTGCGGCGCGTCGAACTTGGTGACCGCCTTCTCTTCGAACCTCACGGCGCCCGTCTCGTCCGCGAGGTAGACGCCGTCCGCCAGCGCCACGGCCTTGTCGCCCGCCTTGCCCTTCTCCACCACGATGCGCGTGTAGGCCTTCCGGTCCGGCCCGAGCGCTTTGCCGCCCGCCTCGAGGGGGAGCGTCACGCCCGCGAAGGTGGCGGGGACGAGCTTCTTAGGGTAGGTCCCGGCGATGCCTGGGTCCACCCGGAACATGAGCTTGCCCTGGTCGTCCGCGAGGTACTTGCCCACGGGCATGCCCGCGCCCGGGTCGTGCAGGTAGGCCACGCGGTAGTCCTTCCCGTCGAGGCCGGCGAGGCGCTCGCTGGCGAAGGTCGTGGCGGTGAAGTCTGGGTAGTCCACCGGGGTCTGGGTGATGTAGGAGCCGTTCAGCAGGAGGAGCGTCCACCCGATGACGAGGGCCGAGGTGACGACGCCCACCATGAGCGAGATCTGCTGGTTCCGCGGCGTTGCGCCCACGAGGAAGCCCGTCTTGAGGTCCTGGCTCGTGGTGCCGCCGTTGCTCGCGGCGATGCACACGATGGCGCCCACGGAGAGCGCCATGACGCGGTAGTCGATCCCCGTCCACCCCAGGAGCACGAAGATGAGGCACGTCATGAGGAGCGTGGCCACGGTCATGCCCGAGATGGGGTTGGAGGAGGAGCCGATCTCGCCCGTGATGCGCGAGGAGACGGTCACGAAGAAGAAGCCGAAGACCACGATGAGGAGCGCCGAGAAGACGCCCACGTGAAGGCTCGGCCAGAGGACCATGACGAGGATGAGCGCGAGGGATCCGAAGAGGACCACGCTGAGGGGCAGGTCGCGCTCGGTCCGGGGCACCTCGAGCTGCGGGGCGCCGCTGCGCTTGGAGGTGAGGTTGTGGAGGCCGCCGCGGAAGGCCTTCACGATCGTGGGCAGGCTCGAGATCATGCTCATGATGCCCGCCGCCGCCACCGCGCCCGCGCCGATGTAGAGCACGTAGTTGTTGCGTATATCCCTGGGTGTCATGTTGGCGATGAGGTCGGTCGCGGGGAACATAGGCGAGGTCAGGCCGGCGCCGAAGATCTTGATGGCCGGGATGAGCACGAGGTACGAGAGCACGCCGCCCGCCATCATGACCGACGCGATGCGCGGCCCGATGATGTAGCCCACGCCCAGGAGCTCGGGGCTCAGCTCGCCCGAGATCGAGCCGCCCTTGTAGAGCTGGAAGATCTTCTCGGGCGTCTCCTTCCAGAGCTTGAGGCCCGCGTAGAGGAACTTGTAGGCGGCCCCCACGAAGAACCCCGTGAAGACCATCTTGGCCTTGGTCCCGCCCTGCTCGCCCACGATGAGGACGTCGGCGCACGCCGTGCCCTCGGGGTAGACGAGCTTCCCGTGCTCCTCCACGATGAGGCCCCTGCGCAGGGGGATCATCATGAGGACGCCCAGGACGCCGCCGAGGAGCGCGATGGTGAGGACCCACGTGGCCCTCAGGTCGTAACCCATGAGGAGGATGGCCGGCATGGTGAAGACCACGCCCGCGGCGATGGACTCGCCCGCGGACCCCGTGGTCTGCACGATGTTGTTCTCGAGGATGGTGGCCCGGGTGAAGAGCCGGAAGAGCGTGATGGACATGACCGCAATGGGGATCGACGCGGAGACCGTCATGCCCACCTTCAGCGCGAGGTACACGGAGGAGGCGGCGAACATGATCCCCAGGATGGCGCCCATGATGACGGCCCGCGCCGTGAACTCCCGGGGGTGCTGAGAGGCCGGGATGAAGGGTTCGAAGTTGGCGTGTTGATCGGACTTCTCATCGGCCATCGGGGGCCCTCCAGAGGATGTGCTCGGGATCGGGCGCCCCGGCCGGAGCGGGGCGCCGTCGGGAACCTAGCTCGCCTGTTGCTTCGGCTGCTGCTCCGGTGGGGGAAGGGGAAGCGGCGCCTGCTGCTGGGGCGGTTGTGACTCCTGCGTCGGGGTCGGCGGCTGTTGAGGCTGGGGCTGCGCCTGCTGCTGCTCGGCCTTGGCCTTCTTGCTCTTGGGTTCCTTCTTGGGCTTCTCGGCCTTCTCTTTCTTGGCCTTTTCCTTCTTGGGGACGAGGGGTTCCTTGAAGACGTCCTTCTCGTGGTCGCCCTTGGCGCTGGCCTTCTTCTGGATGCGCTCGATGCGGTGCCGCGCGTCCTTGGCGAGCTTGGTGTCCGGGACCTCCTGCGTGATGCGCGTGAAGTAGAGGAGGGCCTCCCTCGTCTGGCCGTCGCGGTAGAGGGCCTCGCCGAGGCGGAAGTAGAGCGCGGGCATGTTCCAGTACTTGGGGTAGTGCTGGATGACCTCGCGGTAGCGGGCGATGGCGCCCTTGGGGTGGCCGTCCTTGAGGTACCAGTCGCCGATCTTGATGTCGTGGGCCGCGAGGAGGTCGTTCACCTGCGCGAGGCGCTTCTCGGCCTTGGCCGCGTAGGGCGACGTGGGGTAGTTCTCGATGACGGCCTGGTAGGCGACCTTGGCGTTGAGGTCGGCGCTCATGTCGCGGTCGGGGATGTCCGACTCCTCGAACCAGGCCTCGCCGATCATGAACTGGCAGTAGGCCGCCGACGGGTGGGTCGGGTGGAAGGAGAGGAAGGACTGGTAGCGGCTGATCGCCTCGCCGTAGGAGTCGATGGTGTGCTCCTGGTAGTAGGAGTCGGCGGTGGAGACGGCGGCCTTGTCCTTGTACTCCCCGGCGTCCTCGCGGAGCGCGATCTGGTCGAAGTAGCGGCGCGCGGTGGCCGGTTTCTTCTTCTTCATGAGCGCCAGGCCCTGCTCGTAGAGCTGCGCCACAGGGGTCACCGTCAGGTTCTCGTTACGGGCATCCTTGCTGGGCCTCTTGTGGTGGCAGGCGGTGAGGAAGAGGGCGAGGGAAAGGCCCGCCGCGACGAGGCTAATCGACCGCTTCAAGGTGACCTCCTATCTGGTGCAAAAGGTCCTTCGGGAAACGCCTGGGGCGTCCGTCGTGGTCCGTGGCCGCGTGCTCGGTCCGGCCCCGGGCCAGAATCTCGCCGTCCGAGGCGCGCACCACGTCGTACTCGAAGGTGAAGCGCACGCCCCCCGCGGAGGCCAGGCGCGCCCTCACCAGGATCTCGTCGTCGTACATCGCCGGCTTGAGGTATTTCACCTCCACACCGAGGACGGGGAGCCGGAACCCCATGGTCTCGAGCTCCCGGTAGGAGATGCCCCGCCCGCGGAGGTAGTCGGTCCTCGCCACCTCGAGCCACGCCAGGTAGGAGGCGTGGTGCACCACCCCCATCTGATCGGTCTCCACGTACCGCACGCGGAGGAGGGAGGCCGACTCACGCACCGATCATCTCCCTCAGCTCGCGAGCCGCGCCGGCGGGGTCCTTCGCGCCGAAGACGGCGTTTCCGGCCACGAACCAGTGGGCGCCCGCCTCCAAGAGCGCGGGCAGGGTGTCGCGGCCCACGCCGCCGTCCACCTCGATGGCCAGATCCGCGCCGGCCGCCTCGGCCATGGCCCTCAGGCGCCGGATCTTCTCCAGCGCGAGCGGCAGGAACTTCTGGCCGCCGAACCCGGGGTTCACGCTCATCACGAGCACGAAGTCGAGCTCGGGGAGGACCACCTGAAGGCTCTCCGCGGGGGTCGAGGGGTTCAGCGCCACGCCGGGCTTCATGCCCTCCTCGCGGATGTTCTGGATCGTCCGGTGCAGGTGGGGGCAGGCCTCCTGGTGCACCGAGAGGTAGGTGGCGCCCGCCTGGGCGAAGGCCCTCAGGTAGCGGTCCGGCGCCTCGATCATGAGGTGGCAGTCGAGGGGCAGGGAGGTGGCGCCCTTCAAGGAGCGCACCACCGGCGGCCCGATGGTGATGTTGGGGACGAAGTGGCCGTCCATGACGTCCACGTGGAGGAGGCCGCTGAAGGGCTCCACCACCGCCACGTCCTGGGCGAGGCGGGAGAAGTCCGCCGAGAGGATGCTGGGCGCGAGGGCGCGGAAGGGGGCCGTCACGGTTCGCTCACCGTCAGCTGGATCATGTCGCTCCGTCCGATGGGGAGGCCCGGCAGGGGCGCCTGGGCGAGGATGGTGCCGGGGGTGGCCCCGGGGTCTTTCTGCGTCCTCAGCGCGACGGCCTGGAGGCCGTACGCCGAGAGGGCGCGCTGGGCGTCCTGGGCCGAGGCGCCGGCGAGATCCGGGGCCACGAAGGTGTAATCGGGCGGTCCGGAGCTCACGAGGATGGAGACCTCCGAATCGCGCGGCACCACGGTCCCGCCGGGCGGGTCCTGGGCCACCACCGTCTGCGCGGGAAGAGCGGACCTGAGGAAAGCCGTGGAGGCCAGCCGCAATCCCGCCTGCCTCAGGCCGATCTGGGCCTGGTCGATGCGCGTCCCCACGAGCGCGGGGGTGTCGATCTTCTCCACGCCCTTGCTCACCACGACGGCGAGGGTGTTGCCGCGCCGGGCGGGCATGCCCGACGCCGGGACCTGGGAGATGACGGTCCCCTTGGCCGCCTTGAGATCGTAGCGCTCCGACTGGACGGCGAAGAGGAGGTGCGCGTGGCGGGCTTGGAACTCGGCCTGCTCCTGCGTGAGCCCCACGACCGGGGGCACGACGGCGCTGGTCCCCGTGAAGGAGACCCGGATGAGCAGGTAGGTTCCCGCCACCACGCCGAAGCCGAAGAGGCACGCGTAGAGCAACCAGCGAAGGATCCGCAACCCTTCCTCCTGAACCGGAAGTGTACCATTTACAGGCGTCTCTCCCAAAGCGCCGGGGGCCACCCCGCGAAGGTCTTTTGCCCGGAAGGCGCCCTTTCGGTATACTCTCCGGGCGGGAGAAGGCTCCCAAGTCCGCCGGATCGTCCCCCCAAAGGTGCGAGGGAGGGCGTGGGCGCTTGCGTGCCTTGGCCTCAGGTGGACCCGGGGACGGGTCCGGGGCTTCACGGGAGAAGGGCCGATGTGGTTCAGGCAGAAGAAGAAGCCCGAGGTCCAGAGCGGCGAGGAGCGCGCCGTGCGCGTCCCCGAGGGCCTCTGGACCAAGTGCGAATCCTGCGGCCAGATCATGTTCTCCCAGACGGTCCAGGAGAATGGGCAGGTCTGCCCGAAGTGCAACTACCACTTCCGCATCTCGGCCCGCGAGCGCCTCGAGAGCCTCTTCGACGAGGGCGCCTACGAGGAGTTCGACACCGGGGTGGCGCCCACGGACCCGCTCGAGTTCAAAGACTCCAAGCGCTACGCCGACCGAATGGTCCAGTACCAGCGGCAGACGGGCCTGAAGGACGCGGTCATCAACGCGCGGGGGACCATGGGCGAGCTGCCCGTGGTCATCTCCTGCATGGAATACGCCTTCATGGGCGGGTCCATGGGGAGCGTGGTGGGCGAGAAGATCACGCGCGCCGCCGAGGAGTCCCTCCGGCTGCGTGCGCCCCTCATCGTCATCTCCTGCTCGGGCGGAGCGCGCATGCAGGAGTCGGTCCTCTCGCTCATGCAGATGGGCAAGGTCTCCGCGGCCCTGGCGCGCCTCCACGAGGCGCGGATCCCCTACATCAGCATCATGACCGACCCCACCACCGGCGGCGTCACGGCCTCCTTCGCCATGCTCGGCGACGTCAACATCGCCGAGCCCAAAGCGCTCATCGGCTTCGCGGGTCCTCGCGTCATCGAGCAGACCATCCGCCAGACCCTCCCCGAGGGCTTCCAGCGCTCCGAGTTCCTCCTCGAGAAGGGCATGCTGGACATGGTTGTGCACCGCAGCCAGATGCGCCCGACCCTCATCGGCCTTCTCCGGATGTTCGCCGGCAAGACCTCCTGACCATGGACTTCCAGGAAGCCCTCGGCACCCTCGAGACGCTCATCGCGCTGGGCGTCAAGACGGGCCTGGAGCACACGCGCCACCTCGCGGGGCGCCTGGGCGACCCGCAGGCGGCCTACCCCTCGATCGTCGTGGCGGGCACCAACGGCAAGGGCTCCACGTCCACGTTCCTCGCGGAGATCCTCCGTGCGTCGGGGCTCCGCGTGGGCCTCTACACCTCGCCCCACCTGGCGGACGTCCGCGAGCGCATCCGCGTGGGCGACGAGCTCATCTCGAAGGAGGCTTTCGCGTCGTGCCTCATGCGCGTCCGAGAGGTGGCCGAGGCGGCGGTGGGGGAGGGCGACCTCGAGGGGCCACCGACCTACTTCGAGGCGCTGACGCTCCTGGCCTTCGAGCACTTCCGGCGAGCGGGCGTGGACGCGGCCGTCCTGGAGATCGGCCTCGGCGGCCGCCTGGACTGCACCAACGTCGTCGAGCCCGAGCTCTCCATCGTGACGAACGTCGCCCTCGACCACGAGGACTACCTCGGGCACGGTCTCCAGAACATTGCCCGCGAGAAGGCGGGCATCTTCCGCCCCGGCGTGCCCGCGCTGACCGCGGCGGAGGGCGAGGGGCTCGAGACGCTCAGGGTGCGGGCCCGCGAGCTGGGCACGCCGCTCCTCGAGCTGAGGCAGCAGCACCTCCACGCGGGAACCGACCGCTGGCGCCTCGAGTGGGGCGAGTGGCGGGCCGACCTCCCCAGACCCTCTCTCCCGGGAGATCACCAGCTCCCCAACGCCGCCCTCGCCGTCCTCGCCGCATGGATCCTGCGGGACCGGGGCTGGCCCCTCGCGGAGGAGAATCTGGCAGCGGCGCTGGTGAGCGCGGCGTGGCCAGGGCGCCTGGAGCTGCTGGCCCGCGCGCCGGACCTCTACCTGGACGGGGCCCACAACCCCGCCGGGTGCGAGGCCCTCGCGGCCTTCGTCTCCCGCCTGCCTCACGCTCGCAAGGCCCTCGTCTTCACGGCCATGAGAGACAAGCCCACCGGCGACATGCTCGCGGCGCTCGCGCCCCACTTCGGCGCCCTCTGGGCGACGCGCGTCCCCATGCCGCGGTGCCTGAAGCCCGGGGAGATCCTCGCCGCCTCTTCGTTCCAGGAGGCCCACGCAGAGCCCGACCCCGTGCAGGCGCTGGCGCATGCCCGGCGCTGGGCCGGGCCGGAGGGCCTCGTCGTGGTGGCCGGGAGCCTCTACCTCGCCGGGTACATCAAGTCGATGGAGGAGGGGGCGTTGAGCCGCTCTTGGGGGAGCGGGCTCTAGCGGTTCTGTCGTGCCGGAATCGCGCCGGGGTAGTGCCGGATCTCCGGTTCACCTCCGTCCTGACCGAAATCCACCGTCACCACATCGCAGCGCAGCCTGGAAAGGGAGATGCCTCTGCTCCTGCAGTAGGCGCACCCCGCCCGGTAGACGCGCTCGGACTTCGAAGAGGTGACGGCCTGGGACGGGGCGCCGAAGCGGTGGCTCGTGCGGGTCTTGACCTCCACCACGACCACGAGG
Source organism: Acidobacteriota bacterium (assembly GCA_037440125.1). Classification (GTDB taxonomy): domain Bacteria; phylum Acidobacteriota; class UBA4820; order UBA4820; family DSQY01; genus JAKAJA01. Next base: position 51,507 of record JBBIUU010000005.1, on the reverse strand, counting down.
TCTCCGTGCGTCGCCACCAGGTCCGCCTCCCCACGGCGCACCCTGAAGTTCCTCGCCACCATCGCGAATCCCCGGCGCTCGAGGAAAGCGGCGGCGAGACGCTCACCGCGAGGGCCAAGCGCCCTGGCGCCTCCCCGCACGAAACGCGCGAAGAGCTTGGCGAGGCTCTCTAGGAAATCGCCGTGGGGTTGGCCGGCCAAGGGTTGCCGATGGATCGGGTGCCTACTGCCCGCCCTGCCGCATCCGCCCCGGCCCGGGTCCCGTGGCGGGGCCCGCCCCGCCGCGCGCGGCGCGGCCGCGCTGGAGGTCCTGGCGGAGCTCGTCGGTGAGCTGGCGCCGGAGGAGGAGGTACTGGGCCTGCTGTTTGGGGGTCATGGTGGCCAGGAGTCGCCCCTCCAGTTCGCGCATCTTCGTCTCGGCCTGCTCCTGGGATCGCTGGAATTGGGCCACCGCGTCCTTGTAGGCCGACTCGGGCGTGGCGGGGTCGGCGAGGAGGCTCTGGATCTTGTCCACCTGCGTCTTGCGGGTGAGCTGCACCGACTCGCGCTCGGCGTCGATGGCCTCGAGCACGTCGAGCACCTTCAGGGTCTGCGCGTCGCTCAACCCGAGGTTTTCCCGCATCTTGTGGACGATGAAGAGGCGGACGGTGTCCTTCCGGTCGGTGCGCCCGGGGCCTGCCCCCTCGGGGGGTGCGGCCGGCGCTTGGGCCCAGGCGGAGAGGCCGAGGACGAGGGCGCAGAACATGGTGAGCAGGCGCTTAGCCATTCCAACCTCCTTGATCGGTCGGGGCGAGATAGCCGCTCACCTCTTCGGGCTGCACCTGGGGCAGGTCGGCGGCGTAAGGTTCGTAGGCCTGGAGAAGGGCGGCGGTCGAATCCTCCTCGAGGACGCCGACGGCCGCATCGGAGAGGGCCGGGGCAGCCGCGGGGACCTCGGGTCGCATCGAGCGGCCGAACCAGGCCGTGGCCAGGGCGAAGGCGAGCAGCAGGGCCGCGGCCGCGGAGAGCCATGCGCGCCCCATCTGGCGTGGCCGCACCACCCGGGAGAGGACGGCCGTCTCCAGAGAGGCCGTGGCGGCGTGGTGGGGAGCGGCGCTCGCGAGGCTCGCCTCGAGCCGCCGGAGCGCATCGAGCTCCGAGGCGCACCGTTCACAGCACCTCAGGTGCTCCTCGACCTCGGCGGGCCGGGGGCCGCAAGCGAGAGCGTGGGTCAGGGCATCGTCGCAGGTCATGGCAACTCCATCATACGCCGCAGGTTCCTCAGCGCGAAGAAATAGTGGGCCTTGGCCGTTCCCTCGGCCAGGGAGAGCGAGGAGGCGATCTCCTTGAACGAGAGGTCCTGCCACACTCTCAGCACGACGACCGCACGCTGCTGGGGCGGCAGGTTCGGAAGGAGGGCCCGGACGCGCGCGGCGTCCTCGGCGGCGGACGCCGCCTGGGAGGGCCCCGGCGCGGGACTGGGACGGTCGGGCATCTCCTCGGGGGTCACCTCGTAGCGGTGGGCCGCGGAGGCCAGGTGGTTCAGGGCCAGGTTGTGGGCGATCTTGAAAAGGTACGTCCTCAAGGACGCCTCCCCGCGAAACTCTTCCACGTGCTCCACCAGCCGGACGAAGGTCTCCTGGGCCAGGTCCTCGGCGTCCGCGGCGTTGCCGAGCATGCCGGTGAGGAACCGGACCAGGGACCCGCCGTAGGACCGGACCAACTCCCGGACGGCGCCCTCGTCGCGTGCTCTGAGCTGTACCACCCAGGCTTTCTGGTCCTCCGGCATCCATCGCTCCACTGGCCCAGACCATCCTAGCCCCAAATCGGTTTAGTGGGAGCGAGAGTGCTATGGGAGTGCAGAATGTGATGGAGGTCACATTCTGAGACGAGGAGGACACAGCGGCCCAGAACAGCCCGATTGATAAATAAGGACTTACTCGTGGCACCCGAATTGCTAGAACGGCCGAGGGAGGAAGTGTCTTTGTACTACCAGAAGACCTTGAAACAGGGAATCGAATGCACCGGGATCGGCCTGCACTCCGGCCGCAAGGTCACGCTCCGGCTCCTGCCCGCGCTGCCCGACACCGGGATCGTCTTCCGCCGCCTCGACAAGGCCGGCTTCGAAGTGTCCGCGAGCTCCTCCGGCGTCCAGCGCCTGGACTTCGCAACGACCATCGGCGTGGGGGACGTGGAGATCAAGACCGTCGAGCACCTCCTCGGCGCCTTCTACGGCATGGGCGTGGACAACGCCATCGTGGAGCTCGACGCCTCCGAAGTGCCCATCATGGACGGCTCCGCGGCGCCCTTCGTCTACCTCGTCCGCGAGGCCGGCCTCATCAACCAGAACCGCAGCCGGCGCTACCTCCGGGTGGTGAAGCCCCTCGAGGTCCAGGAGCGCGACAAGTGGATCAAGGTCCTGCCCTCCGACGACTTGCGCGTGACTTACACGATCGCCTTCGACCACCCCCTCATCCACCAGCAGACCCTGACCCTCCCCATCAACGAGGCCACCTTCGAGGACCAGATCGCCCCGGCGCGGACCTTCGGGTTCATGCGTGACGTGGAAGCGCTCCGCGTCCGTGGCCTAGCCCTCGGCGGCTCCGTGGACAACGCCGTGGTCCTGGGCGAGAGCAAGGCGCTGAACAACGACCTCCGCTTCGTCAACGAGTTCGTCCGGCACAAGATCCTCGACGTGCTGGGCGACCTCTCCCTGTCCGGCTACTTCATCAAGGGGCACGTGATCGTCCACAAGGGCGGCCACCGCCTGCACGCCGAGATGGCCAAGCTCCTCAAGACGTCCCTGGCCGTCAACGAGATCGAAAGCTCCGAGGAAGGCTGGTCCCGGGCTCCGGAACTGGCCAATCCCTTCGCGTAACCTCCTTACTCAACTTCCTTCCTCCAACGATCGAGGGCCGGTTCTCGGCCCTCCTTTTTTTGTGGCCCGCACCGACAGGACCGGGCCACCTGCGGTGTCAGGCGCTCGGGTTTCGCCTGCGACGTACGCACGAGGTACGCCTCGGCGAACCCCCTCGCGCCATCCTTGCATCTGGCCCGGTCGTGTCGGGATGCGCTTTTCAAATTGGCAGGGAGATCGCCGGCGTGCAGGTCGATGCGCGCGACATGCCGGGGAAAGAAGAAGGCTGCCCGGGCGGACAGCCTTGTTGCTCTAACTCTTCAGTGTGGGTCAACCGAAATTGGGTGGCGGTGTCCCTACCGGTTCCCCGCTCCCCGACCTACTCGGTCCAGCCGCACTCCTTGTCGGCGCAGGCCTTGGTGACGGCGCCGCCCTTGAAGCGCTCCACGAGGATGGGCGCCTTGCACTTGGGGCACGGGCCGGCGATGGGCTTGTCCCAGGAGACGAAGTCGCACTTCGGGTAGCCGGTGCAGCCGTAGAACACCTTCCGACGCTTCGTGAACCGCTTGGCGAGGGCCTTGCCGCACTTGGGGCAAGGCACGTCCGCGGTCTCCCGCTGGATGAAGTTGCACTTGGGGTAGTTGGAGCACGCCACGAAGGGGCCGAAGCGCCCGTGCTTCTTCACGAGGTGGGAGTGGCACTCGGGGCACTTCTCCTGGAGGACCTCATCCTTGGCCACGCTCACGGTCCCGTCCTTGGCGCGGTGGACCTTGATGGTGGTCTTGCACTCGGGATAGCGCTCGCAGGCGATGAAAGCGCCGAACCGGCCCTGGCGGACCGTCGTCGGGCCGCCGCACTTGGGGCAGACCTTCGCCTCCTCGGGAATCTCCATGGGCGTCTCGTCCGCGATGGGCTTGCTGTTCTTGCACTCCGGGTAGCCCGAGCACGACAGGAACCGCCCGTAGCGGCTCATCTTGATGACCATCGGCCGGCCGCACTTGTCGCAGACCTCGTCGGTGGGCACACCCTCGCGGCGCAGGTCCGCCATGGTGCCGTGGGCCTCGTCGAGCTCTGCGCTGAGCTTGGACCAGAACTTCTCCAGGAGGCTCTGCCGCTTCTCGGTGCCGTTCTCCACCTTGTCGAGGTGCCCCTCGAGGCTCGCCGTGTACTTGATGTCGAAGATGACGTGGAAGTGCTTGACGAGGAGCTCGTTCACCGTCATGCCCAGGTCCGTCGGGACGAAGGCCCCGCGGTCCTTGTTGACGTAGTCGCGCTTCTGGATGGTCGCGATGATGTCGGCGTAAGTGCTCGGCCGACCGATGCCGTTCTCTTCGAGGGCCTTCACGAGGGCCGCCTCGGTGAAGCGCGGCGGCGGCTCGGTGAACTTCTGCTCGCGCGACAGGTCGAGGAGCTTCAGGGCCTCGCCCTCCTCGATGGGCGGCAGGGCGCCCTTCTCCTCGTCGCTCTCCACCTCGTAGACCTTGAGGAAGCCCTCGAAGGTGCAGACGAGGCCGCTCGCCGAGAAGAGCGCGTCGCCGCAGCCCACCTGGACCTTCGTGGAATCGAACTGCGCATCCGCCATCTGGCTCGCCACGAAACGCCGCCAGATGAGGCGGTAGAGCTCGAACTCGTCCTTTTGGAGGAAGGGCCTCATGGCCTCGGGCGCGCGCGTGACGTCCGTGGGACGGATCGCCTCGTGGGCGTCCTGCGCCGCGTTCGCCGGGGCGTAGAGGCGGGCCTTGGCGGGTAGGAAGTCGTCGCCGAAGGCCGAGGGGATGTACTCGCGGGCGGCCGCCACGGCCTGCGGGGAGAGGCGCGTCGAGTCGGTACGCATGTAGGTGATGAGGCCGACCGTCTCGCCGCCCGCCAGGTCCACGCCTTCGTAGAGGCGCTGGGCCACGGACATGGTCTTGCGCACGGGGAACTTGAGGAGGCGAGCCGCCTCCTGCTGGAGCTTGGAGGTGATAAAGGGCGGGAGCGGGCTTCGCTTCTGCTTCTTCTTCTCGACCGAGGCGACGGCCCAGGGCTTCCCCTCCAGGTGGGCGAGGACGAGGTCCGCCTCCGCCTGGTTGCGGATCTCGGCCTTCTTGCCCTGCCACTGGGTCAGCTTGGCCGTGAAGGCCCGCTTGGCCTTCCCCTCGAGGCTCGCGGCGAAGGTCCAGTACTCCTGGGGCACGAAGGCCCGGATGGCCATCTCGCGCTCGCAGATCATCCTCAGCGCGACGGTCTGCACGCGGCCCGCGGAGAGGCCCGGCTTGAGCTTGTCCCACAGGACCTTGGAGACCTTGAAGCCCACGAGGCGGTCGACCACGCGCCTCGCGATCTGCGCGTTCACCTTGCGCTCGTCGATGGTCCCCGGCTGGGAGACGGCCTCGCGGATAGCCGAGGGCGTGATCTCGTGGAAGAGGACCCGGCCGATGGGCTTCTCCCGGTCCTTAAGGATCTCGTGGAGGTGGTAGCAGATGGCTTCGCCCTCGCGGTCGGGGTCGGCCGCGAGCAGGATGTGGCCGGCAGCCTTCGCGGCGGTCTTGATCTCGGTGACGATGGCCTTCTTCTTGGGCTGGATGACGAAGGTGGGCTGGAGGCCGTGGTCCAGGTCCACGCCGAGCTTGTTCTCGGGCAGGTCGCGGAAGTGGCCCATGCAGGCCTTTACGGTGAAGCCCTTGCCCAGGTATTTCTGGATGGCCTTGGCCTTGGCGGGGGACTCGACGATGACCAGGGTGTTCGACATCAACGCTCCTCGGGAGGACGCTTCAGGGCATATCTGGCCCCGGGCAATTCTACACAGAGACCGGCCATTTGCAAGTCGAGGAGGGAAGCGAGCACCTCGTGGGCGGAGAGCTTCGTGGCCGCGCACAGGGCGTCCAGGCCGAGCCCCGCGTCCGGGCGGAGAGCCCCCAGGACCCGCTTGGACCGGTCCGTGAGCTCCGGCCGCTGGGGAGAATGCGGGGGGTGAAGGGGTTGCAACATGCAACGCAGGTGCGCCGGCACCTCCTCCTCCACGTCGCCCACCCGCTGGACCAGCTTGGCGCCTTTTTGAATCAGTGAATTCGGGCCGATGCCCGTACGACTCGTCATGTTGTGGGGGAGTGCGAAGACCTCCCGGTCCGTTTCAAGCGCGAAACGAGCCGTGATGAGGGCACCCGACCGTTCCGTGGCCTCCACCACGAAAACGGCCCAACTCAGACCAGCGACAACGCGGTTCCTCATCGGGAAATTCCGGGGTGCGGGCGGGGTTCCCGGTGGGAACTCCGAGACCACCGCCCCCCCTTCTGCCGCGATCCTGCGCATGAGGGCCTCGTTCTCTCTGGGATAGGGGGTGTCGAGGCCGGTTCCCATCACGGCGACGGCCCGGCCCGGGACGGCCAACGACCCCTCGTGGGCGGCCGTGTCGATACCCCTAGCCAGGCCGCTCACCACCACGAAGCCGGCGCAGGCCAGCCCCTCGCCGAACATCCGGGCCGCATTCTGGCCGTAAACCGTGCTCAATCTCGATCCGACGATGGCAACGGCAAGTCCCGAAAGGGCTTCGGGCCGCCCGAGAAGGTAGAGGGCCGGGGGCGGGTCGGGGATCTGTCGGAGGCTCTCCGGATACCGGCCGTCGGCCCAGGCGAGGATGGTAACGCCGTTCCGCTCGGCCTCGCGGTCCTCGGCCTCGCAGCGGTCCCAGTCGAGCTTGGCAACCGCCTTGCTTAACGAAGCATGAAGGCCCGGAGGCCGCTCCCCCCGCCTGAGTGCCGAGAGGAGCTGCGGGTTCCCGAAGAGGTCGGCTCGACGGGCCGTCGAAACTGAGGTAAGACGCGTCAGCGCGCTGTAGAGGTAGGGCATCGTGACGGGCTCCCGGGATTCAACGCCAGCCACCTCATACCACAGGGCCCGAGCGGGGCGCAAACATCACGGTCATTTTGGGGTCATCAACCTAAGGGGTCAGACGCGATGGTTTCCCGAGCCTATTTCGAGCAGACCGCCCTGGTTCACCTGGACTTCCTCTACAACATCGCCGTGAAGATCACCCGCAACGAGGATGACGCGCAGGACCTCGTCCAGGAGACCTTCCTCCGGGCCTACCGTTTCTTCGACAAGTATGAGCCGGGGACCAACTGCAAGGCCTGGCTCTACCGGATCCTCAAGAACACCTTCATCAACCACTACCGCCAGCAGCACCGCCGCCCGAGCGAGGTGGACTTCGACGCCATCGAGGAGACCCACGAGGTGCACGTCCGCCATACGGGGGCCAAGCCCGCGGACCCCGAGCAGAACCTCATGAACTCCATGCTGCGGGACGACGTGCGCAGCGCCCTCGAGAAGTTGCCCGCGGATTACCGCGAGGCCCTCTTCCTCTCGCTCGTGGAGGGGTTCTCCTACCGGGAGATCGCCGAGATGGTCGGCTGCCCCATCGGCACCGTCATGTCCCGCATCCACCGCGCGCGCAAGCTCATGCAGAGGGCCCTCACGGCCCACGGACAGGGCAGGCCCTGGTCTTCGGTCCCCGCGGAGGGTACTCTGGCCCGGGGGGCCTAGCGGGATGGACTGCAAGAGGGCCCAGGCCCTCGCGGCGCCGTACCTCGGGGGCCGCGTGGCCGGGCGAACCCGGGGGGAGTTGGAACGGCACTATCGGAGCTGTCTGGTCTGCGCCAGGACGGTCAAGGCCCAGAGCGAGTTGCGCTCGGCCGTGATGGGGTCCCTCCCCGAGCCCTCCTCGGCCCCCGACGACCTCAAGGAGAAGATCACCTTCTGCGTCCGCTGCATGGAGGAGCCGGGTCGCGTCGCGTGCCCGCGCCTCATCCGCAAGTTCCGGCTTGTGGGCGCGGAGGCTTAGGCGGTAAAATGAATTGGGAGAGGATGTTGCCGATGAATGCCAAGTCCAAGTTCGCCGCCCTGATCACCGCCCTCGTGCTGACCCTCACCGTCCTCGTGGGCGCCTCCGGTTGTCCCGAGAGCGGCCAGCCTGCGGAAGACTTCAGCCTGTCCCCCGTGGGCGGTGGAAAGGCGGTCACGCTGTCCGCGCTCAAGGGGAAGCCCACGCTGGTGGTCTTCTGGGCCACGTGGTGCCCGCCCTGCCGCCGCGAGATCCCGGTCCTCAAGGAGATCTACGTCCGCTACGGGACCAAGCTCAACATGCTGGGCGTCGCGGTCAACTACCGCCAGACCGAGAACGACGTGGTCGCCTTCAGGACCGACCAGGGTCTCCAGTACACCATCCTCTGGGACAAGGAGAACAAGGCGGCGGACCACTACTGCGTGTCGGGGATCCCCACGGTGGTCCTGGTGGACCCGCAGGGCGTCGTCCGCTACAAGGGCAACCAGATCACCGAGGAGGTCACGGGCCTCCTCGACAAGTACACCGGAAAGTCCACCTGAGAATCTGGGAATGCGGAGCGTCACGGAGGCCCCCGGCGACAGGGGCCTTCTTTGCGTCAGGGGTCACGCTCCTCCCGGAGCCAGTCGCCGTCCCTCATGCGCCAGAGGGGTAACCCCCGCCGGCCCTGGATGAGGAGGGCGCCGTCCCGGTCGGTCCTCGCCACCCTCGAGCGTGCGCCGTCGTAACGCTCCACCACGGCGGGGGAAGGGTGGCCGAACCGGTTGCCGCGGCCGACGCTGAAGAGGGCGAGCCGGGGAGAGACGGCCGCCACGAAGGCGGCGGTGCTCGAGGTGCCCGAACCGTGATGCGGGACGACGAGCGCCGGCGTGGGCGCGAGGGGGCCCGCGGCCAGCAAGGATCGTTCGCCGTCCCTCTCGAGGTCGCCTGTGAAGAGCACCGCGAGGCGGGGCGGTTCGGCTCGCAGTACGAGGCTCCGATCGTTCTCGTCCGACTCGGGGGAGTGGAGGGGCGGGTTCAGCACGCGCAGCCTCGTCCCCTCTATCAAGAGGTCCCCTCCCCGCGCCAGGGGCAGGAGCCTCACGCCCCTCCTCCGGCAGAGGGCCGCGATCCTGGACGAAACGCCCTCTCGCGGCGGGTCTGTGGCGGGATAGCCGAGGAACCCCACGGGAAGATCCATGAGCAGGTCGGGGGCCGAGCCCGAGTGGTCCTCGTCCCAGTGGGTCAGGATCAAGCCGTCGAGGCGGCCGACACCGGCGGCCGCGAGGTACGGCTCCACCACCGAACGCCCCGAGGTGGGTCCGCGATAAGCCCCGTTCCCGGCGTCCACCAGCACCGAATGCGTCCCCCAGCGCAAGACCTGGCACGACGCCTGGCCCACGTCAAGCACGGCCAGGGAGGACGGCGCCTCTTCCGGGAAAAGCACCGGGGAGACGACCACGCCGACGGCGACGAAGGTCAGCAGGGCCCATCCGACACGCCGCGCCCTGCCCGGAACACAGACGAGGGCGAATGTCGCGGCGTACGCGGCGATCCATCCCCATCCCGGCCGCGGGAGGAAGAGGCTGCCCCAGCGTCCCTCGCCGAGCCAGGTGGGAAGGAGGAGGAAGAGCCTCGTGAGCATATCCAGGACCCAACCGAGCGCCTGATGCAGGCCGGGCACGAAGGCGGCGCCGAAGATGTAGAGGGTTCCCAGTGCCTGGACTGCCATGAGGGGGAGGGACGCGAGGGGCGTGGCGAGCCAGCCGAGCAGGGAGAGCCGGTTGAAGGTCAGGAGCACGAAGGGCAGGGTGGCGAGAAGGGCCGCGAAGCCCACCCAGTGGAGGCGGATGAGGCCGCCCCACGGGCCCTCCCTGGGGATCCACCGCGGGTAGGCGTCCCACAGGAGGAGGATCCCCAGCGTGGCGGCGAAGGTGAGCTGGAAACCGGCGTTCAAGGCCCAGGCGGGGTCCCACGCCAGGAGGAGCGCCGCAGACGCGGACCACGAGAGCAGCCCTCCCTGCGGTCTCGCGAGGAGTTGGGCCAGCAGGAAGATAGCCGCCATGATGAGGGCGCGCCCCAGCGAAGGCTGGCCCGCCACGAGCAGGCCGTAGGTGCCCAGGAGGGCGAGCCCCGCGAGGTCCCTCCGCCTGGGATGGACGCCCAGCGAATGGCAGAGGAGCGCGAGCGCCACCAGGAGCAGGCCCACGTTGAAGCCCGACAGAGCCACGAGGTGGTAGAGCCCGGAGGCGCTCAGCGCGTCCACCTGCGACGGGTCCATGAGGCCGCGTTCGCCCAGGAGGATGGCGAGGAGCGCCCCGCCGCTCCGCCCACCGTCCTCCAGGAGCCTCTCCTCGAGCGCGCGTAGGTAGCGGCCGACGGGGCGCCAGCCCGGCGCCCCGGCGACCTTCACGAGCTCGGGAGCGCGGGCCGTCCCCGTCAGGGAGACGCCCTCGCGCCCGAGCTGGGCGCGGGCGTCGAGCTGACCCGGGTTGTCCCTGCCTCTCGGCACGGCCAACCGCAGGCTCGCCTCCAGCCGCGCACCGGGGAGGGGCGGCGCGATGGGCAGGTAGCAGCGGACGACGCTGGAGGTGGGCACCCACCGGTCCCCGTCCAGGAACGCGTCCGCCACGACGTCGGCTCGGCATCCGTTCACCCAGGGTTCGGCCTGCAAGACCTGGCCCCTCACCCACCGGAAGGACGGGGCGCCTCCGGCGGCGATGGCCGCCTCGAGCGGGCCGGCGGCGACCCCGGGCGCCCGGAGCGTTCCGAGGGAGAGGCCGGCGAGCAGGAGGATCGGCCCCAGAGCCCACGCCGGCCCTTTCCGGGCGAGGCAAAAGGCGAAGAGGGGCAGCGCCGCGAAAGGGACCCAGGGCGGGGCCGGCACCGCGAGGGAGAGCGCGCACCCTGCGGCGAAGGCGAGGTAGAGCAGCGGCCGGCTCCGGGAGGGGGTGCTCATGGGGTCAGGGACGGAGGGCCGGAACGGGGAAGACCCCGGCCCACCTCAATGCGGTGGGGCCGGGGCCCCGGATCGATCGACGGTCGCCCAGAGGATCAGGGCTTGGGCTTGGCCTCATCGGTCTTGGTGAACTTGGCCTTCTGCTCCTTGTAGTAGGACTCGTCGGGCCCGAGCTGGATGGCCTTGTCGACGGCGGCGATGGCCGCGTCCTTCTTGCCGGCCTTGAAGTTGACCTCGGCCAGGGCGCTGAAGGCCTCGGGATCCTCCTTCTTGAGCTCCGTGGCCTTCTGGGCCGCAGCCAGGGCCTTGTCGAGCTCGATGCCCTCGCCGGCGCAGTACCAGGCGTACTCGCTCAGAATGTCGGCGTTCTCGGGGTGCGCCGCGACGACCTTGTGGTAGACGTCCAGGCGCGAGGCCTTGGCGGCGGCCTTCTCCTCGGGGGTGGTGGCGTTCCGCGCCTTCCGCTTGTAGAAGGCGGAGAGGGCCTGGAAGGCCTCCATGCCGTCGGAGTCGTCGGTCTTCACGGCGAGGGACAGGAGCGCGTCCACGCCCCTGGCGGGGTCGGTGATGAGCCACGCCTGGCCCTGGATGAGGGTCAGCTGGCTCTCGGCCTTCGCGTCGGGCTTCTGCGTGCGGGCCTTGTCCACCCAGACGAGGGCGTTCGCGCCGTCGCCGCGGTCCAGATACTTCTGGGCCAGGGTCTGCGCGGTCTCGAGGGAGGCGCTGGCGGCGTACTGGGTCTGGAGGTCGTCGATGGTGCCGAGCCCGTAGAGGGAGGCCAGGAGGGTCTTGAGCCAGGCGGTCCGGTCGTTGTCGTAGCCGATGATGCGGTCCACCTCCTGGCCCTTGGCGTCGAAGACGATGACGGTGGGGATGCCCCCGAGGTGGTACTGCTTGGCGATGGGTTTGGTCGCGGCGTCGTCGGTGTTGAGGTGCATCATCACCGCGGTGGCGGAGAGGCGGGCGAAAACTTCGGGCGTCAGGACATCACGGTCCAGTTTTTTGCACGCCCCTCACCAGTCCGCGTAGAACTTGAGCACGAGCGCCTTGTTCTGCCCCTTGGCCGCGGCCATGGCCTGGTCCAGGGTGCCCTGGAACCACGGCTTCTCCCCGGCCCACAGGCCGAGCGGCACGGTCAGGAGGAGCAGCGCGAGGAACTTCTTCATGAGCGCCTCCTTCTTCTCAACTCCCCTCCGCCTCCGGGTCTTGCGGCGACGGGCGGGAGGGTAAGGTCAACTCGAACCCGGCACCCCCGAGTTCGGAGGGGAAGTATACCAAATCGCCCCCGTGCTCGCGGGCCACCTTCCGCGCGATGGCGAGCCCCAATCCGGTGCCGCCGGGCTTCTGGCTGAAGAAGGGCGTGAAGAGCTCGGCGCGGGCCTCCTCGCCGAGCCCGGGCCCAGAGTCCTCGACGCGGACGCGCGAGAGGCCGTCCTCCGAGCCCGCCTCCAGGCGGAGTCTCCTCGGGCCTTTGGAGGTTCCGGCGAGGGCCTCGAGCGCGTTGCGCGTCAGGTTCCGGAGCGCCCGGGAGAGCGCCTCTCGGTCCCCCACCACGTGGGCGGGCATGGCCTCCACCGCGAGCGAGATGCCCTCGGCGTGGGCCTCGATCCACGAACCCTCCTCCCTCAGGAGCTCGGCGAGGTCAACCTCCTCGCGCTCCGCGGGGAGCGGCCGGGCGAAGAAGAGGAGGTTCTGCATGACCTGCTCCAGGCTCCGCGACTCCTCCGCGAGGGCCTTGAAGCTCGGGTTCTCCGAGAGGCCGGGCACGTCCTGCCCCAGCAGGCGGAGGCGCGTCGAGATCGTGCTCAGGGCGTTCCGCACCTCGTGGGAGACGCCCGCGGCCACCTCGCCGAGCCGGCTGAGGGCCTCGCGCTCGCGCAACGTCCGGCGCATCTGGTAGAGGGCGGACTGGTCGCGCAGGATCAGGAGGTGGCCCTTGAGCTGGTTGAGGAGGTTGAAGAGCGGCATGCCCACGACCTGGAGCAGCATGCCGGGCGCGCCCGGAACTTCCTCGCGCAGCGCCAGGGCCCTCGTGGCGCGCACCTCGTCGAGGACCGCGGCCACGTCGGCGCGGCCCCGGAGGAGCTGCCCCGCCGGGTCGCCGAGGCGCGGGACGGAGGGCAGGCCCAGGAGGGCCCGCGCGGCGGCGTTGACACCGGCCAGCCTCCCGTCCTCGCCGAAGCGGAGGTAGCCCGCCTCCAGGTTGGCGCAGAGCGCCTCCGCCATCCGTTCCACGTCGTCGGCCCGGCTCCGCTCGCGCCGGTGCAGCTCCTCGAGCTCCTCGGTCCGCGCACGCAGCTCCTTCAGAGTCTGCTGGAAGAGGGAGACGACGGCCTGCGGGGAGGGGCCGGCGCCTCGGGCGTCGGCGGCCGGGGCCCCGCCCACGACCTCGAACCGGTCCCTCGCGATCTTCCACCCCGCCGCGGCGACCAACCCGAGGAGCGCGAGGAGGAGGGTGGATTCCAGAAGGAGCATGGCGGCCGTGCGGGAGTCGTCGCGCCCGGGACCGAGGAGTTCGTAGGAGGCGGTGAGCTGTCGTCCGTCGGCGATCCCCGCGGTGTAGACCCAGAGCCTGCCCTCACGCTCCACGGCGTCCGCCCCCGCGGGCTGGGCGTCCACGGCCGGGGGCGCGGGCTGCGGGGGGACGGCCCAGACCACGTGGCCGCCGAAGAGGAGCGCGACCTGCCGCGTGACCACCTCGAGGTCGAAGCCCCCGCCCGGGAGGTCCTGGAGGGACGGGGGCCGCTCCAGGGCGCCCCCGTGCTCGAAGCTCTGACGGAGGGTCCGCCCCCGGGCCAGCACCTGGTCGTGGGCCCACTGGCGCCTCTCGGCCAGCGTCTGGCCCACGGAGAAGACGTGCACGGCGAGGACCGCCGCGCCCAACGCGCCGCCGGCGAGGAGGGCCCAGAGCCAGGAGAGGGGGCTCCGCCTCGCGCTCATGGCCCGGGGAGGAGGAGCCCGGCGTACCACTGCCAGGCCCGCTCGCCGTAGAAGAGCGCGCCCAGCGCCGCGGCGCAGAGGAACGTGCCGAAGGGCAGGGGCGTCTGGCGCCCGCGCCCGGAGAGGAGCAGGTAGCCCCCGCCCACGAGGGTCCCGAGGAAGGCCCCGCAGAGCAGGGTCAGGAGCATCCCCTTCCAGCCGAGGAACGCGCCGATCATGCCCAGGAGCTTCACGTCGCCCCAGCCCATGCCCTCCACGCGGCGGACGAGCCAGTAGACGCCGATCACGGCGGCCGGGATGAGCGCGCCCGCGGCGGCGCCGGCGAGCGCATCCCGCCACGGGACCACGTGGCCGAAGACCGCGAAGAGCAGCCCCGCCGCGATCCCCGGGTAGGTGAGCCTGTCGGGGAGGATCTGGTGCTCGAGGTCGATGAAGCCCAGGGGCACGCAGAGCAGGCAGAAGGCGCAGCCCCAGGCGGTCTTGACGGTCGGGCCCCAGACCCACGCGCAGGCGAGGAAGAGGGCGCCCACCGCGAGTTCCACGAGCGGGTAGCGGACGCTGATCGGGACCTTGCACGCGGCGCACCGGCCCCGGAGGGCGAGCCACGACAGCACCGGCACGTTCAGGTACCAAGGGATGGGGGTGCCGCAGGAGGGGCAGTGCGAGCCGGGGAAGACCACTGATTCGCGCCGCGGGAGGCGGTGGATGAGGACGTTTGCGAAGGAGCCGCAGATGAGGCCGAGGGCCGCCGTGAAGGGGAGGAGGAGGGCGGTCACCACTGGGCGTACTTCCCGCGGAAGCGGAAGGGCGTCTGGCAGGCGACCTGCCCCGTGGCGGCGTCGTAGAGGTAGGGCTTGCCCTCGGGGTCCACGGGGAGGGCCTTCAGGAATCCGGTCTTGGCGAGGGTCTCGAGGGTGGCGGGGTAGCGCCCCCTGGCCTTCTGGTAGGCGGCCACGGCGGCCTGGAGGTTGCGCAGGTCGATCTTGATCGTCAGGTCGAAGATGTTCCTCTCCGCGGCGAAGACGAAGAAGCGCCCCTGGTCCGTGTCGTCGGTGGCGTGGGCCGCCTCGAGCTCCTTCCAGTAGCGCAGGGAGTCCTCGTAGTCGCCCCTGTATTTGTAGGCGTTCGCCACCAGGTCCTTCAGCCGCGAATCGCCCGGGCTCCGCTCGGAGGCGATCCGGAAGTACTTGAGGGCCTGGGTGTAGTCCTTCTGCTGAAAGAAGGCGTAGGTGCCCGCGTCCCAGGCGAGGATCCAGTTCTTGGGGTTGAACTCGAGGCCCTTGTCGGTGAGCCGGTAGATCATGTCCCACCGCTTGTCGAGCGAGAGGAACAGGTTCCCGAAGACGTAGGCCTCCTGGAAGAGGGGGTCGAGGTCGGTGATGACGTCGTAGGTGTGGAGGAGGTAGTCGTCGCGGACCTCCAGGCGGTAGCGGTCGAAGTACTGGATGGACCAGATGAAGACGAGGTCGGCCCACGCGTTGCGCTGTCCGAGGCTCGCGAGCTTCAGGTAGGCGCTGGAGGGGACGTAGTAGGACCGGAACTCCGTCGGGTAGGTCGCGGTGAGGTCGCCCATCTGCCGGTGGAGGGTGACGGCGCCCGCGAGGCAGGCGGCCATGAGGAGCAGGCCCGCGAGGGTCCTCAGGAGCCTCATACGAGATCCCTGCGGCGGAACGCGAAGGACGCCGCCGTCAGCAGGATGGTCACCATCAGGACCGTGTAGAGGACGGCGCGGACCGTGAACCCCGCGGCCTCGGGGATGTCGTGCACGACCAGGTCGTCGATGTTGAGGAGGTTGAGGTCGGGCAGGACGTGGTAGAGGCCGATGACGACGCGGCGCAGCCACTCCACGGTGATCTGCGGCGCGAGGATCTCGGTGAGGGCGGAGCTCGTGTGCCCGATGATGTAGAAGGCCACCGTGCAGATGGCGCTGAGCACGGGCGAAGCGACGGAGGAGAAGAAGAGCGCCACCGCCGTGATGATGAGGAGCTCGAGGTAGATGTAGCCCGCGGCGGCGAGGACGCGGGGCGTGAAGCCCCCGAAGGCCAGGAGGACCAGGGAGAGCGCCCCGGTCATGGCGGAGAGGTTCACGAGGAGCACGGCCATGAGCCCGAGGTAGCGACCGAGCAGGAAGGTGCTCCGGGTGACGGGCTTGGAGAGGATGTTGTAGATCGTCTTCCCCTCGATCTCGCGGTAGATGAGTCCGATGCCCACGAAGATCGCGGTGATGGCGGAGAAGTACGAGACGGTGGCGAGGCCCACGTCCAGGACCACGCGTCGTATGCTCCCGATGGCCATGAAGCCGAGCGCCGACGAGAACCCCAGCAGGCAGATCGCGAAGGCCAGGAGGATGTAGAAGACCTTGCTCCTCGTGGCCTCCTTGAAGGTGTTGACGGCCAGCGCGAGGAGCTGCTGGGCCACCTCCGAGCGGACGCCTGAGCCGGCCATCACCGCACCTCCCCGGGCATGTGCGAGAGGAAGAGGTCCTCGAGCGAGATCTTGTGAGGCACCACGCCCCGCACGCTCGCGCCGTCGGCGTGCGCGCGGTCGAGCAGGTCCTGGAGGGCCTCCTCGCGCTCCACGCGCAGCAGGAGCTGGGTGCCCTGCCGGGTCAGGACCGAGCATCCCGGCGGGGGGGCCATCCCCGGCGCGCCGCGCAGGGTCACGTCCCAGAATCGAATCTGCGACCCGAGGAGGCTGTCCACCTCGCCCTCCTGGACGACGCGGCCCTTCACGAGGATGGCCACCTGGTCGCAGATCATCTCCGCGTCGGCGAGGATGTGGGAGGAGAAGAAGACCGTCTTGCCCTGCTCCTTGAGCGAGAGGATGAGGTCGCGGATCTCCCGGCGGCCGATGGGGTCGAGCCCGCTCATGGGCTCGTCCAGGATCACGAGGTCGGGGTCGTTGAGGAGCGCCTGCGCCAGGCCGATGCGCTGGAGCATGCCCTTGCTGTACTTGCGCAGCTGGATGCGCTCCCGCCCCTCCATGCCCACGGCCCGCAGGAGCACGGGGATGCGCGAGGCGAGCTTGGGCGTGGGCACGCCGAGGAGGCGCCCCATGAACAGGAGGAGCTCGTACCCGGAGAGATAGTCGTAGAAGTAGGGCGCCTCGGGAAGAAAGCCGATGCGGCCACGGACCGAGCGGTCCTCCAAGGGCTGGCCGAGGATCGAGATCTCTCCGGCGTCGCGGTAGAGGAGCCCCGTCACGACCTTGAGGGTGGTGGTCTTGCCCGCGCCGTTGGGCCCGAGGAAGCCGTAGATGACGCCCCTGGGCACGGTGAGGGTCACGCCGCGCAGGACGTGGGTGGAGCCGATGGACAGGTGTCCCTTGAAGGTCTTCTCCACGCCCCTAAGGCGCAGGGCCTCGTCCATGGTTCCTCCATGAACCCCAAGGATAATCCCTGCCGCGCGGGGCCTGCAACACGCCCGGGCGCCTGCTATACTGCCCCTCCTCAGGAGGACGCCCATGAGCCAGCGTTTCGTCGACCTGCGATCGGACACGGTGACCCGGCCCACCCCCGCCATGCGGCGCGCCATGGCCGAGGCCGACGTGGGCGACGACGTCTACGGCGAGGACCCCACCGTGAACCGCCTCCAGGAGCGGGGCGCAGCGCTCACGGGCAAAGAGGCGGCGCTCTTCGTGCCCAGCGGCAGCATGGGCAACCAGATCGCCGTCAAGGTCCACACCCAGCCCGGCGAGGAGGTCCTGTGCGAGGCCTCGTGCCACATCTACAACATCGAGACGGGCACCATGGCGGCCTTCTCGGGCGTCCTGCCCCGGCCCATCGAGGGCCGCCACGGCGTCCTCGACCCCGACCGCGCCGAGGCGGCCATCCGCCCCGGGGCGTACTACCTGCCCCGGACCACGCTCCTTTGCGCCGAGAACACGCACAACCTCGCGGGCGGCACCGTCATGGGCGTGGCGGAGGGAGAGGCGCTGGGCGCCATGGCGAAGCGCCGCGGACTGAACTCGCACCTGGACGGGGCGCGCATCTTCAACGCGGCGGCCGCGCTCGGCGTCGAGGCGAAGGCCCTCGCGGCCCCCTTCGACTCGGTCATGTTCTGCATCTCCAAGGGGCTTTGCGCGCCCGTGGGCTCGCTCCTGTGCGGCTCCAGGGAATTCGTCGAGAAGGCCCGGAAGGTCCGCAAGATGATGGGCGGCGGCATGCGCCAGGCCGGGATCCTCGCGGCGGCCGGCCTCGTGGCCTTCGATGAGATCCTGCCCACGCTCTCGGAGGACCACCGGAAGGCCAAAGTCCTCGCGGAGCGCCTCGCCGCCGTCCCCGGCTTCGAGGTGGACCTTAAGTCCCTCCAGACCAACATCGTGATGCTCCAGCTCCATCCGCCCCACGACGGGGCCAAGGTGGGCGAGGCGCTCAGGGCCCGCGGCGTCCTGTGCCACGTCATCTCGCCCACGCAGATCCGGTTCGTCACGCACCACGACGTCTCCGGGGAGGACCTCGCGCGCGCCCTCGAGGCGGTGGGCGGTCCCTTCTGATCCGAGGGTTCGAGCCATGTCCCGAGTGACGAGAATCGCGATTGCCGTCCTCCTCGCCTCCGCCGTGCTCGCGGCCGGAGCGGAGGTCCCCACCGCCGCCCAACGGAAGATTCAGGATGGGGTCCTTCAGAGGACCGAGGCGGGCGCCGAGGCCGAGCTTCTCGTCGTCCTGAAGGACCGGGCGGACCTGACGCTCGCACAGAGGCTCCCCACCAAGGAAGCCAAGGGCTGGTTCGTGTACGAGGCCCTCACGGACACGGCGGAGCGCACCCAGAAGCCGCTCCGCGCCTGGCTCGAGGCGCGCGGCATCAAGTACCAGGCCTTCTTCATCGTGAACGCGCTCCTGGTGAAGGGCGGACGCGACCTCGCCCTCGAGCTCGCCGAGCGCGACGACGTAGACCGCATCGAGGGCAACCCCGCCATCCACAACGTGCTCCCGCCCGTGGAGCAGGAAGACACCGGCGCACCCGACCGGAGCGAGGGCGCCTCGGCGCCCTCCACCGTGGAGTGGAATATCGCGCGCTCCAAGGCCCCCGACGTCTGGGCCCTCGGCTACCGGGGGCAGGGCATCGTCGTGGGCGGCGCCGACACGGGCTACCGCTGGACGCACGCGGCGCTCAAGGGCAAGTACCGCGGCTGGGACGGCACCGCGGCCGACCACAACTACAACTGGCACGACGCCATCCACAGCGGGGGCGGCGCCTGCGGGCCCGACGCGCAACAGCCCTGCGACGACTACGGTCACGGCACCCACACCATGGGGACCGTGCTCGGCGACGACGGCGCCGGCAACCAGGTGGGCATGGCGCCCGGCGCCAAGTGGATCGGCTGCCGGAACATGGACGTGGGGAATGGGACTCCCGCTCGGTACCTCGAGTGCTTCCAGTTCTTTCTCGCCCCCACGCGCCTGGACGGCACCGGCGCGGATCCCTCCCGGGCCCCGGACCTCACGACCAACTCCTGGGGGTGCCCGGCCTCCGAGGGGTGCAACTGGAGCACGCTCCAGCAGGCCATCGACGCCCAGCGCGCCGCGGGGATCATGACCGTGGTCTCCGCGGGGAACTCGGGCCCCGCGTGCGGCAGTGTCTCCGATGCCCCCGCGCCCTACGCCTCCTCCTTCGCCGTGGGCGCCACGACGAGCACCGACACGGTGGCGAGCTTCAGCAGCCGGGGCCCGGCGGTCGGGTCGGGGCTCGTGAAGCCGGACGTGGTCGCACCCGGCGTGGGCGTGCGCTCCGCCTCCTTTGGCAGCGACACGGTCTACACGGTGATGAGCGGCACGAGCATGGCGGCCCCGAACGTGGCCGGCGGCGTGGCGCTGCTCCTCTCCGCGCAGACGTGCTACCGCAAGGCGCCCGACGCCATCGCGGACCTTCTGCGCGCCACCGCGACGCGCCTGCCTTCGATCGTGGAAGCCTGCGGCGGCGACTACGTGAACGGCCCCAACAACACGTGGGGGAGCGGCCTTTTCAACGTCCTCGCGGCGGTGAACGGGGGTACGTGCCAGGGCCTGCCGCCCTCGGTCGCGGCCCTCTCGCCCGCCTCCGGGTCCACCGAGGGCGGGACCGCCGTGACGGTCAAGGGAGACCTGTTCCAGGCGGGGGCGACGGTCACCTTCGGCGGTGCCGCGGCGAACTCGGTCGTCGTCTCCGACGCGACCACCCTCACTTGTAAGACGCCCCCCCATCCCGTGGGGTCCGTGGACGTGGCGGTGAGCAACGCCGACGGTGGGTCAGGAAAGCTCCGGGGCGGCTACACGTACACCAGCGCTGCGTGCCAGCTGACGTGCTCGGCCACCGTGCCCGCCACGGGTGTCGCCGGGATGCCCGTGAGCTTCCAGGCCTCCGCGACGCCCTCCGGCTGCACGGGACAGCCCACGTTCCAGTGGAGCTTCGGGGACGGCGGGTCCTCGGGCGACCAGAACCCCCAGCACACTTATGCGTCCGCGGGGGACTTCGACTGGTCACTGACCACGTCCGTGCAGGGCGTCACGTGCACCGCGACGGGGAGCCTCCACGTGGCCGCTCCCGTCGTCCCGCCCGCCATCGCCGGCGTGACGAAGGCCACCTCGCCCTTCCGTCTCAAGATCTCCGGCGCCAACTTCCACGCGGGTTGCATCGTCAAGATCGGCGGCGTCGCCGTGCCGGCCACGCAGTACAAGGGCTCCACGCTCGTGGTCGCCAAGAGCGGCGCGGCGCTCAAGGCCATGGTGCCCGCGGGCGTCACCGTCCAGATCACCGTCACCAACACCGACGACGGGGGCGTCTCGGCGCCCTTCGGTTACACCCGCTGAGGCAGGCCCACCCGGGACCGGGAGACCTCCCGGGTCGCGGGGATACCGCTCAACCCCGAGGCTTCCCATCTGGTCCCTAGGCCCTGACGAAGAGGTCTTCATGCGCAGGGTCGCGTTCGGACTGGTCGGTCTCCTCCTCCTCCTGACCTACCCCGCGAGGGCGACGTCGCCGGCGGCCCAGGCTCCTCCCGCGGCCACCTACCTCGCCGCCGACGCTCCCGGCCCCTGCAGGGTGTCGGAATGGGCGGGGGAGTGGCGCGATGCCGCCCGCGACCGCACGATCCCGGTGCGCATCTACTATCCCGCGCAGGGCGTCGGGCCCTTCCCCGTCATCGTCTTCTCTCACGGCCTGGGGGGCTCGCGGGACGGCTACCGGTACCTGGGCGAGCGCTGGGCCAGCCGGGGCTACGTCTCGGTCCATCCGCAGCACCCCGGCAGCGACCGGGAGCTCTTGAAGTCCGGCCACCCCTATCTCTCGGCGAGCCTCGCGGCCGCCAACCCGAAAAACGCCCTCGACCGGCCGAAGGACGTCTCCTTCGTCATCGACCAACTGGCCAAGCTGAACGGCCAGGCGGGATTCCCGCTGAAGGGCAAATTGGACCTGAGCCGCATCGGCGTCGGGGGACACTCCTTCGGCGCCTACACCGCGCTCGCCTCGGCGGGCCGCGTCCTCCAGCCCAGGGTGGGCGGCCCCATCGACCTCGCCGACAAGCGCATCAAGGCCTGCGTGGCCCTCAGTGCCCCCGTCAAGAGCAAAGAGCGCGACTGCCCCGGGTACGCCTCCTTCAAGGTGCCCTGCCTCCATATGACAGGGACCAAGGACGACAGCCCCATCGGCGAGACCCCGGCGGCGCTCCGCCGGGTGCCCTACGACTGCATCTCCGGCGCCGACCAGTACCTCGTCACCTTCGAGGGCGGCGACCACATGGTGTTCTCGGGGCGCGTGGTCGAGCGGCCCCGCCCGAACGATGCGCGCTTCCAGGGCCTGGTCCTCGTGGCCACCACCGCCTTCTGGGACGCCTACCTGAAGGGCGATCCGGCCGCCAAGGCCTACCTCTCCGGCGGTGCCTTCGGACGCCTCCTCGCCGACGCCGGCGCGCTCGAGATGAAGCTCACGGCGCGCTGAGACCGCCCCGCGGCGGCGGTGCTCCCGGTCCCGGGCGGGTGCTAGAATCTCCTCAACCGTTTCCGTGTTCAGGGGGTACCGGGTCGCTTTTCCCGGCGGAGGAGGCGCGCATGAGCCAGTCCCAACCCACGGTGCTGATCGTCGACGACGAGCGCCTCAACATCGACCTGATCGTGGGCCTCCTGAAGGAGGACTACCGGACCCTCGTGGCCCTCAGCGGCGAGCAGGCCCTCAAGCGGGCCGCGGGAACCCCCAAGCCCGACATCGTCCTCCTCGACGTCATGATGCCCGGGATGGACGGCCACGAGGTCTGCCGCCGGCTGAAGTCCGGCCAGGATACGGCCGGCATCCCCGTCATTTTCGTCACGGCCATGAGCGATGTGGGCAACGAGATGGAGGGGTTCGAGCTCGGCGCGGTGGACTACATCACCAAGCCCATCTCGCCGCCCATCCTGCAGGCACGGGTCCGGGCGCACCTGGAGAACAAGCTCGCGCGGGACTGGATCGAGGACCGCAACCGAATCCTCGAGGAGATGGTGGTGGAGCGGACCCGCGAGCTCGCGCTGACGCAGGACGCCACGATCCTGAGCATGGCCACCCTCGCGGAGACGCGCGACCAGGAGACGGGCAACCACATCCGCCGGACCCAGCGGTACGTCCGCGCGCTCGCCGAGCACCTCACGAAGCGGCCGAGCTACGCCGAGGACCTCGACGCCCACGCCGTGGACCTCCTCTTCAAGTCGGCGCCCCTCCACGACATCGGCAAGGTGGGCGTGCCGGACGCCATCCTCAAGAAGCCGGGGAAACTCGACGCGGCGGAGTACGGCGAGATGAAGCGCCACACGGAGTACGGCTACGAGGCCATCCAGACCACGGAGACCGTCTTCGGCCCCGCCCGGGATTCGGCGGGCACGGCGTCGTTCCTGCGCTTCGCCGGCGAGATCGCCCTCTGCCACCACGAGAAGTGGGACGGCACGGGGTACCCTCGCGGCCTCAGGGGCGAGGACATCCCCCTCTCGGCGCGCCTCATGGCCCTCGCCGACGTCTACGACGCCCTCGTCTCCAAGCGGGTCTACAAGGGCTCCCTCACCCACGAGGAGGCGGCCGCCGAGATCCGCGCCGGTCGGGGCACCCACTTCGACCCCGATGTGGTGGACGCCTTCGACGCCGTGGAAGAGGAGTTCCGGGAGATCGCCGCCTCCTTCGAGTGAGGCGGGGCGATGCCCGTCTGTGCGGGACGGGCGGAGTCGGGAGAGGCTAATCCCCCTTGATGTCCGGCAGGGCGCGCTGGTGCTCCGACACGCTGGCGCGCCCCATCATCACCAGGCTCACCACCGCCGCGAGCATGGCGGGGATGAGCGCCCAGGGGTTCCCCATGGTCTCCGCCACGAAGGCCACCGCCGCGAGGGGGGTCCGGTACCCCGCCCCCAGGAACGCGGCCGTCCCGATGATCGGGTAGAGGCTCCCCTCGGGGTCGGCGACCAGGTGGTTGAATCCGGCCCCCATGATGGCGCCCATGGCGGCCATGGGGAAGAAGAGGCCCCCCACGCCGCCGCCGGCCGCGGTGAACGCAGTCGCCACGCCCTTGGCGATAAGCAGGAAGACGAGGAGTTTCAGGGGTTCCTGCACCTCCAGCAGGTGCCGGATGAGGCGGTACCCCGGCCCGTAGATGTAGGGCTCCGAGGTGGCCGAGAAGACGAGCGCGCCGAGCCCTCCCACGACGAGCCCCGCCGCGACGGGCCGCGTCCAGCCCGGCAACCGTCCGAGCAGCCACCGGACGCCGGCCATGAGCCCCACGAAGAGCCTGGCGCCGAGGCCGCAGCACGCGCCGAGCAGCACGGAGAGGAGAAGGTCCGCGACGCTCAGGCCCCTGTGGTCGCCCGGCGAGAACAGGGGCTCGTTACCCGCGAGGAGGACGAAGGTCACGTAGCTCGAGGCGGAGGCCACGAGGGCGGGGATCAGCCGTCGCGACGCCAGCCCGTCCTTGTAGGGGGACTCGACCGCGAAGATCACCCCCGTCAGCGGCGCCTTGAAGATGGCGGCCATCCCCGCGGCGCAGCCGGCGACCATGAGCATCCTGGGGTCCTCGCCGGGGAAGAATTTCCGGAGGCGCCGCTGGAACGTGTCCCCGACGTTGGCGCCGAGGTAGACCGCGGGGCCCTCGAGCCCCATGCTCCCGCCGGTCGCGATCGTGGCCATCGAAGCCAGCAGCTTTCCGGGGAGGTTCCTCCAGTTCATGGAGCGCCCCCGCTCGTGGTAGACGAGGATGTAGTCCTCCGTGAGCGCGCCCTCGCGGCTCGGTATCGCGACCCGTACGACCAGCGAGGCCGCGATGAGCCCGGCCATGGGAAGGAGCGCATAGAGGAGCGGGCTCCTGAGGGCGTAGAGGGCCCAGACGAGCTCGTCGTTGAGGAGGAACTCGAACGCGGCGATCCCGGCGCCCACCACGATTCCGACCACGAGGGAAGGCAACACCCAGCGTAGGGCCAGGCTCTGGCGGCTCCGGAGGGACTGCCGGACCTCCAGCGGCCGGCCGAAGAGGGCGAGAAACCTGACCCACAGCCAGTGTCGTGACGGATCCCGAGGGCCAGCCATCGTCTCTCCTCCGGCGACAGTCTATCCCAGGAGCGGGCCCCGGGCGCTAGGCCCCGTGGCGCCTCCCGAGAGGGCCCGGAAGCCTCCCTGCTGGTGTATCCTTGACCCGACGGGTTGCTCGAGATCAGACCCAGGGGGAGCGCGGTGCCGCCGTGCGCCCGGGCGGCCCGCGCCCTTCGGTGAGGTCGCGGCTGGAGATCGCAGGACGGGAGAACTGCATGACGATCAAGAGACGGTTGACCATCCTCCTGGCCGTGCCCCTCCTCCTCGTGATCGCCCTCGGCCTGTACAACCGCTACGAACTGGGGGTTATCGAAAGTGAGAACCAGTTCGTCGCCCAGAAGCAGGTGGAGAGCCTCGCGGTCCTGGGCAACATCTCGAGGACCTTCGCGGAGACCCGGTTGGGTCTGCGTCGGTACCTGATGGGCCAGGGGCCGGCCGAGGCGAAGAGGGACCGGGCCCTGTTCGACGCCGACCGGACGGCGCTCCTCAAGCTCCTCACCCAGTACTCCGACAAGCTCATCGCCGACGACCAGGACCGGCGCCTCCTTGGGGAGTTCACGCTCCTCTCCAGCCAGTGGATCAGCGAGGCCGACCGGCTCATGAGGATGGCCGACGAGGGGCACAAGGAGCAGGCCGTAGACGTCGTCCGGGGCGCGCAGCACGACCTCGGCGAGAGGATCACGCTGGTCGAGGTCGAATGGATCCGGCACAACGAGGACCTGTCCAAGCGCGCCGGTGAGGCGGTCTACGATTCCATCGAGACCCTACGGTCGAGGATGATCTGGGTGGGCCTCCTCGCCCTGCTGATCTCGGGCCTCCTGGGGTGGTACACCCTCGTCCGCATCGCGACGCCCATCCGGGCGCTGCAGACCTCCGTGGAATCCATCGCCCGCGGCGAGTACGCGAAGGAGGTCCCGTTCCGGGAGGCCAGGGACGAGACGGGGGCCCTGGCGCGCTCCGTGGACATCCTCAAGCAGGGTGCCGCGGCCATGGACGAGCAGCGCTGGGTGAAGGGCAACGCCGCCACGCTCACGGGAGACCTCCAGAGCGCCGCGTCGCTCCAGGAGTTCGGCCAGCGGTTTCTCTCCGGCCTCGTGCCTCTCCTCGGCGGTGGTGTGGCCGGGTTCTACATCCCCGAGGCGGATGGGGAGAGGTACGTGCGCATCGCGGGGTACGGCCTTCCGGAGGACGCCGCCGGCAAGACCACCTTCGGTCGCGGCGAGGGCCTCGTCGGGCAGTGTGCCGTCGAGCGCGAGCCCGTGTCCCTCTCGGACCTTCCGCCGGCCTACCTCCACATCTCTTCGGGCGTGGGCGCCGCCGCCCCGTCCCTCACGGGCGCTTGGCCCCTCCTCTCGCGCGACACTCTCCTCGCCGTCGTCGAGTTCGCCGCGTTCAGGCCGCTGAAGAGCAACGAGCAGGCGCTCCTCGAGGACCTCCTCCCCGTGGCCGGCATGAGCCTCGAGATCCTCCAGCGCAACCTCAAGACCCAAGAGCTCCTGGAGTGGACCCAGGAGCAGGCGGAGGAGCTCAAGGCCCAGCAGGAGGCGATCCTGGAGGCCGAGGAGCGCACCCGGCTCATCCTGGACTCGGCCGACGAGGGCATCTTCGGCCTGGACACCGACGGGCGCATCACCTTCGTGAACCCGGCCACCTGCAGGCTGCTCGGGTTTACGGCGGAGGAGCTCATCGGGCAGCGCCCCCACCCCCTCGTCCACCACCACCGGGCCGACGGGAGCGAGTACCCGAGCGAAGCGTGCCCCATGTTCAAGGCCCACGTGCACGGGGTCACCAGCCGGGTGGACGACGAGGTCATGTGGCGCAAGGACGGGAGCGTCTTCCCCGTGGAGTATGGCGCGACGCCGATCCGCAAGAACGGCGACCTCGTCGGTGCGGTCGTCAGCTTCAGCGACATCACGGAACGGAAGGCCGCGGAGCGCAGCCTCGCGGACCGCCTCGCGCTCCAGACCACCTTGCTCGACAGCATCCCGTACCCCATGTTCGTCAAGGATGCGCAGGCCCGCTTTGCGGGGTGCAACCGGGCCTACGAGGAGGCCTTCGGGCGCTCGCGGCGGGACATCGTGGGGAAGACCGTCCTGGACCTGCCCTACATCCGGGAGGAGAGCCGGGCGAAATTCCACGCGGAGGACACGGCCGTCATCGCCGAGTCGGGCCACCGGCGCTACGAGCTCCCCATCGCCTTCGCCGACGGCAAGCAGCACGTGACGCTCTACAGCCTCGACGGCTTCCGGCTCGCGGACGGCAGCCCCGGCGGGCTCATCGGCCTGCTCGTGGACATGACCGAGCTCAAGCGCCTGGAGGCCGAGCTCCTCGCCGCCAAGGATGCGGCCGAGGAGGCGACCCAGATGAAGTCCATGTTCCTGGCGAACATGAGCCACGAGATCCGCACGCCCATGAACGCCATCATCGGCCTCTCCCACCTGGCGCTGAAGACGGACCTCTCCGCCAAGCAGCGCGACTACGTGGGCAAGATCCACAACGCGGGGACCTCGCTCCTGGGCGTCATCAACGACATCCTGGACTTCTCCAAGATCGAGGCGGGCCGGCTCGACATCGAGTCCACCCCGTTCAAGCTCGACGAGGTGATCCAGGGCGTGGCCGTGGTGACGGGACAGAAGGCGCACGACAAGGGCCTCGAGTTCCTCGTGGACGTCCCCCCCGAGATTCCGCAGAACCTCGTCGGCGACCCCCTGCGCCTCGGCCAGATCATCACGAACCTGGTGAACAACGCCGTCAAGTTCACCGAGCGCGGGGAGATCCGGCTCAAGGCCGAACTCCTAGAGAAAACGGGCGAGAAGGCCGAGATCCGCTTCTCCGTGCGCGACACGGGCATCGGCATGACGAAGGAGCAGGCGGCCAAGCTCTTCCAGCCCTTCACCCAGGCCGACATGTCCACCACGCGCAAGCACGGCGGCACGGGCCTCGGGCTGACGATCTCGCGGCGCCTCGTGGAGCTCATGGGCGGGCAGATCTGGCTCGAGAGCGAACCGGGCGCGGGGAGCACCTTCGTCTTCACGGTGTGGCTCGGCATCGGCACGGGCACGACGAAGATCGTCCCGGCGCAACTGGGCGGCCTGCGCATCCTCGTGGTGGATGACAACGCGGCGGCGAGGGACATCCTCGTGGACGCGCTCAAGGGCGTAGCCGCCCAGGTGGACGCCGTGAGCAGCGGCCCCGAGGCCGTGTCGGCCGTGAAGCAGCACGCCGCGTCGGCGCCCTACGACGTGGTCTTCATGGACTGGAAGATGCCGGGAATGGACGGGCTCCAGGCCACGCGGACCATCAAGCACGACAAGGCCATCAAGAAGCAGCCGGCCGTCGTCATGGTGACGGCCTTCGGGCGGGAGGAGGTCCGCGAGGAGGCCGAGAAGCTCGCCATCGACGACTTTCTGGTGAAGCCCGTCACCAAGTCCATGCTCGTGGACGCTCTCGTGAGGGTCTTCGCCCCAGAGGCCGGCGAGGTCACCCACCACGTCCGGGCCAGGGAGGACGAGACGGCCCGCCTGGACGGCGTGCGCCTCCTCCTGGCCGAGGACAACGACATCAACCAGCAGATCGCCGTCGAGCTCCTCACGGGCATCGGTGCGGACGTGGAGGTGGCCGACAACGGACGGATCGCGTGCGACAAACTCGCCGCGATGCAAGACGTGTCCCCGTTCGACGCCGTCCTCATGGACGTGCAGATGCCCGAGATGGACGGCTACCAGGCCACCGCCAGGATTCGCTCCGACGCCCGATTCGCCAGGCTCCCCATCATCGCGATGACGGCCCACGCCACGGTGGAGGAGCGACAGCGCTGCCTCGACGCGGGCATGAACGACCACGTGGCCAAGCCCATCGACCCCAACGCGCTCTTCGCCACCCTCGCGCGCTACGTGCAGGCCCGCGCCGCGGCGCCCGCGCTGGCGGCGAGCGCTGGGGCAGAGAAGTCGAAGGCCCCCGCGGAACCCGCAGCACCGCCTCCCCTCGACTGCTTGAACATGGCGGACGGCCTGAGGCGCGTGGCCGGGAACACCAAGCTCTACTACAACCTCCTCCAGCAGTTCGTGGACGGGCAGCTGGACGCGCCGGAGAAGATCGGCGCCGCCCTCAGAGACCACGACCGGAAGGTGGCCGAGCGCCTCGCGCACACGGTCAAGGGCGTGGCGGGCAACATCGGCGCGGCCGCGGTCCACGGCGTCGCCGCGGAGCTCGAGAAGGCCATCAAGAGCAACGGGGGCCAGCTGCGCCTCGACTCACTCCGGGCCAAGCTCGGCGCCGAGCTCGGCCGGCTGAGGGAGGCCGTGGCGCCCTTCCTGCCTGAGCCTGAAGCCGCGCCGGAGGAAGCCCCCGCCGGAGCCGTGGCGCCCGAGGTGATCCGGGCGGCCGTCGACAAGCTCTCGGCCCTGCTGGGCGATTCGGACGCCGCCGCGGGCGACGCGCTCGAGGCCGACGCGGCCGCGCTCAGGGCCGTGATGGACGCCGCGGGCTTCGCCCGGCTGAAGAAGCTCGTGAACGATTACGCCTTCGACGACGCGCTGGAGACGCTCCTCGCGGCCGCGAAGGCCAAGGGAGTCTGACCATGCAGATCAGGGACCTCTCCGAGAGCAGGATCCTCATCGTGGATGACGTGAAGGCCAACGTGGACGTGCTCGTGGAGGCACTGCGCGACGAGTACAAGCTCAGCGTGGCGCTCGACGGAGGCAACGCGCTCAAGCAGGCGGAGAAGAGCCCGCCCGACCTCGTCCTCCTCGACATCGTCATGCCCGGCATCGACGGCTACGAGGTCTGCCGCCGAATGCGGGCCTCGGAGGTGCTCAGGGAGATCCCCATCATGTTCCTCAGCGCCCTCGAGGACGTGCAGGACAAGGCGCGGGGCTTCGAGGTGGGCGGCAACGACTACCTGACGAAGCCCTTCGAGATCCTCGAGGTGAAGGCGAGGGTCAGGTCTCTCCTGAAGGCCAAGGCCTACGCGGACGCAGTCAAGGCCGCCATGGAGCGCGACCTGAGCATCGCCCGCGAGATCCAGATGGGGATCCTGCCCGCGGATCTCACGCCGTGCACGAAGGGGACGGGCCTGGACATCTTCGCGGTGATGGAGCCCGCCAAGCAGGTGGGCGGCGACCTCTACGAGGTCCTCCGCGTGGACGAGGACCACGTGGCCGTCATCATCGGGGACGTCTCGGGCAAGGGCATCCCCGCGGCGCTCTTCATGGCCGTCACCATGACCCTCGCGCGCACGATGGCCCGCCAGTACGACGGGCCCGACGAGATCCTGAAGCGCCTGAACGACGAGCTCGCGGCCCAGAACCCGCGGGGCATGTTCGTCACCGTCACGTGCCTCATCGTCAACCTCAAGACGGGGCAGGTCACCGGCGCGAGCGCGGGCCACGGGCCCCTCCTCCTCGTCCGTCCGGGCCAGGAGTGCCGCCCCGTCTTCCCCTCCACGGGCATGGTGGCGGGCCTCTTCCCCGACCGGCCCTTCACGTGCGAGTACCTGCAGCTCAAGCAGGGCGACACGATCGTGCTCTATACCGACGGCGTGAGCGACGCGGCCAACCCCGACACGGACACCTTCGGGGACAAGCGCGTCGCCGAGTACCTCGAGAAGACGCCTGGGGCCAGCGCGAGGGAGACGGTGGAGGGCCTGCTCGGTGCGGTGCGCGAGTTCAGCGCGGGCGCGCCGCAGTTCGACGACATCACCCTCATGGCCGTGAGGTACGTGCCGGACCAGCGCTAGGCGCTGGGCCTCGCGAGCGCCAGGGCCAGGGCCGCGATGTGGGACCCGTCGGTCCCGCAGCAGCCGCCGAGCCACCGCAGGCCGAACCGCTCCCTGAGCTCCACCATGCCCAGGGCGAAAGCCAGGGGCGTCTCCGTATCCAGCTCGTTGGACCCTTCCAGTTCTTCCGGGCTCTTGCGCGACGTGTTCGCCTGGAGCCCCAGGAACCGCCCCGTGGCCAGCGCACGGTCCCCCGCGGCGGTCGCGAGGGCTTTCCCCATCACCGACGAATGCACGCAATTGACCATGTAGCCCAGGGGCCTCGGCGCCACTTCCGCGTCGATCCGCGACATCGCCTCGTCCAGCGGCGTGCCGTCGAGCAGGATCCCCGAGGGCCGCACGATGAAGCTCACGAGGTAGGGCGTGCCCGTGGCGGCCATGGCCTCGGCCAGGCCCAGGGCCTCGCCGACCTCGGGGAGCGTGGAGGCGAAGAGGAGGTCCACGCCGCCGCACGCCAGGGCCTCGGCCTGCGGACGGTGGAAGGAGCGGGCCTCCTCGCGCGGCAGGGCCTCCTGCGGCCTGTAGGCGTCGCCCCGGCACCCCATCAACCCGCCGATGGCGACTGCGCCGGCGCAATCGCCGCGGGGCTCGAGGACGCCGCGCATGAACCGCGCCGCGTCCCCGTTGAGGTCCCTTCCCGCGAAGGGCGAACTCGCCACGCGCTCGGGGTCTGCGCGCCAGGTGGGCGTGAGGAGAAGCATGGGCAGGCCGTTCGAGCGCCCCGCGGCGAGGTATTCCCCGTAGAGGGTCGTCAGAACGTCGCGGCCCTCGGCGGAATAGATCATGGGCGCGTTCATGAGCGCCGGGTCCAGGAGGTGCGGCCAGCGCCGCCGGACGCGCTCCACCACGGAGCCCTCAAGGAGGGTCGGGCGGCTGAGCATCAGCCTTCCATGAGGAGGGCGCGTTCGAGCTCGGCCGGGTCGCTGCTGGAGAGCTTGGCGGTGTCCAGGTCGACTTTGCCCTCCTTCACGAGTTGGAGGAGGTGCATGTCGAAGGTCTGCATGCCGTACATCTCGGCGCCCTTTGCCATGTGTGCGGGGATGTCCATCGTCTTGAGGGGGTCGCGGATGCACTCCTGGATCGTGCGCGTCACCCTCAAGACCTCCACGGCGGGCAGCCGCGCGAGCTGGTTCTTCACGGGCAGGAGGCGCAGGGAGACGACGGCCATGAGGCTGTCCGCGAGGCGGTTGCGGACTGTGGCCTCCTGGTCGGGCGAGTAGAACCCGATGAGGCGCGCGATGGTCTTCACCGCGTCGGTCGTGTGCAGGGAGGAGAGGACGAGGTGTCCCGTCTCGGCGGACTTCAGCGCGATCTCCACGGTCTCGGCGTCGCGCATCTCGCCAATCATGATCACGTCGGGGTCCTGGCGCAGCGAGGCGTGGAGGGCCTGCCCGAAGGAGGGCGTGTCGGAGCCGAGCTCGCGCTGGCTGATGACCGACATCTTGTGCTTGAAGAGAAACTCGATGGGGTCCTCGATCGTGAGGATGTGCGCCCGCCGGCTCTCGTTGATGTGCTCGATGATGGACGCGAGCGAGGTGGACTTGCCGTTCCCCGTGGCGCCCACGACGAGGACCAGGCCCCGCCTCAGGTTGGAGATGTGCTCCATCACGGGGGGCAGGTTGAGCTCCTTGAAGCTCTTGATCGAGATGGGGATGACGCGGAGGACCACGCTGAGGGACCCGCGCTGGCGGAAGAGGTTCACGCGGAATCGTCCCTGGCCCTCCAGGCCGTAGGACACGTCCACCTCGGAGAGGTCCGCGAGCTTCTCGCGCCGGTAGGTGCTCGAGAGGATCTCCTCGGCGATGGCGTGCGTCTCGTCGGGGTTGAGGGGGTGGTACTTCACCTCGAGGAGTTCCCCGTTCACGCGCATCAGGGGCGGGTAGCCCACCTGGAGGTGGATGTCCGACGCACCCTTCTGGATGGCGCTCGTCAGGAGCTTGTGGAAGATCTGGACGTCCATTCAGGACCTCCGTTCGTACTACCCTTGAGAATACACCCGTTCGAGGCGTCAAGCCACCGTGAACGCCGTGCTCGGCGAGGTCGCTGGAAAGCCCGCCGGAAGGCCGTGCGGCGGGTGGTCAGCGGGCCCCGAAGCGTGGTAAAATGACAGGCTTCGAGAGGAGAGCATCCTATGGGCGTCCCCGTCCTCGACCTCACCCGCCAGTACGCCACCCTACGAGAAGACGTCGAGCGGGCCGTCCGAGAGGTCCTCGAGACCCAGCACTTCATCCTGGGCAAGCAGGGCGCCTCGCTCGAGAAGGAGTGCGCGGCGCACCTCGGCGCGGCGCACGGCATCGGCTGTGCCTCAGGCACCGACGGCATCCTCCTGGGCCTTAAGGCGCTGGGCCTCAAGCGGGGCGAGGGCGTGCTCACCACGTCCTTCACCTTCTTCGCCACGGCCGGCGCGATCCACAACGCCGGCGGCCACCCCTTCTTCGCCGACATCGACCCCGTCACCTTCAACCTCGACCCTGCCGAGGTGAGGCGCTTCCTCGAGCAGGAGTGCGCGCCCGGCGAGGACGGCCTGCCGGTGCACAAGGTGACCGGGTGCACGATCCGTGTGCTCATGCCCGTCCACCTCTACGGCCTCTGCGCCGACATGGACGCGCTGAACGCGCTCGCCAGAGAGCACCACCTCAAGGTCCTCGAGGACGCGTGCCAGGCCTACGGCGCGACCTACAAGAGCCGCCGCGCGGGCGCGCTCGGCACCATGGCGGCGTTCTCCTTCTTCCCCACGAAGAACCTGGGCGGCGCCGGCGACGGCGGGCTCATGACCACGGACGACGCCGCTCTCGCCGACCACCTCAAGATGCTCCGCGTGCACGGGTCCAAGGAGCGATACGTGCACGAGGAGATCGGCTACAACTCCCGCCTCGACGAGCTCCAGGCCGCGATCCTGCGAGTCAAGCTCCCCCATGTGGACCGCTGGAACGCCCAGCGCGCCGAGGTGGCCGAGTGGTACCGCGAAGGCCTGAAGGGGATCGCGCAGGTGGTGGCGCCCTCGGCCCCCGAGGGCTACGCGCACATCTACCACCAGGTCGTCATCCGCGCCGAGCGCCGCGACGAGCTCAAGCAGTTCCTTCAGGAGAGGGGCGTGGGGAGCATGATCTACTACCCCATCCCGCTCCACCAGCAGTCGTGTTTCCGCTTCCTCGGGTACCGCGAGGGCGACCTGCCCCACACCGAGAAGGCCGCCCGCGAAGTCCTCGCCCTGCCCGTCTTCGCCGAGCTGCGGCGCGACGAGGTGGCCGAGGTCTGCGCGGGCATCGGCGCCTTTTACGGGGGCCGTCCGTAGGATGTACGCGCCGCTCTCCAGCGCCAGCCGGGTCTGGGCGGTCCTCGCCGCCAAGCCCCGTAAGGAGGCACCGGCCCTGGCCTTCCTGTCGAAGGAGGGCTTCGAGTCGTACTGCCCCATGCTGCTGTCGCGGAAGGACAAGGCGGTGCCGACCCCGCTCTTCCCCGGATACCTGTTCGTCTGGCTCTCCCCGAGCATGGAGCTCCCCGAGGTCCGTCACTTCCCCTGCATCCTCCGCGCGCTCACCTTCGGCGACACGGTGGCGTGCGTGGAGGACGACCTCGTGGAGCACTGGCGGGAGCGCGAGGGCGGACGGGGCTACCTGACCCCCGACCCGCCGCCGGCCTTCCAGGTCGGTCAGCGCGTGCGCTTCAAGGAGGGGGTTTTCGCGGGCCTGGAGGCCACCGTGGTGGCGAACCTCCCCGCCCGCGAACGCGTCCGGGTCCTGCTCGAGCACCTCGGTATGGAGGTGCCCGTGGAGGCTGATCGCTCGGTCCTC
>JBBIUU010000005.1:2605-17794 GCA_037440125.1 Acidobacteriota bacterium | reverse complement strand
CCTGCTCGAGCACCTCGGTATGGAGGTGCCCGTGGAGGCTGATCGCTCGGTCCTCAACTGAGGGCCGTGACAATCTGGCCGTTCCACGCAGGGTGCGGAGCTCATCACAAAATGAAAGTAAATATCAGTAATAATGGTAATTCTGTAAAAATATTCGCCGCCATCCTGGCGGGAGGTTCGGGAACCCGACTCTGGCCCCTTTCGACCCCCGCGTGCCCCAAGCCCTTCGTGCCCCTGGGGCCCCTCGGGTCTCTCTACGGCGCGACGGTGGCGAGGGCCCAGGCGCTGGGCGCCGAGAAGGTCTTCACCGTCGGCTCGGGGGCGCTGCGCCACCACTGCGAGATGGCCGGCGTGGAGTTCCTCGAGGAGCCAGGGGCCCGCAACACGGCGCCCGCCATCGCCCTGGCCGGCGCGAGGGCCTGGCGGGAGGCCGGCGGCGACGGCCTCCTCCTGATCCTGCCTGCGGACCACCACATCCCCGAGGTGGAGCCCTTCGCGAAGACCCTCGAGCGTCTGGCCCGCGTGGCCCTCGCCGAGAACGCGCTCGGCGTCATGGGCATGACCCCCACGGGCCCCGAGGTCTCCTACGGGTACATCGAGCAGGGCGCAGCGGCCGGCGAAGGGTTCAGGGTCGCAAGGTTCATCGAGAAGCCGGACCGCGCCAAAGCCGAGGACCTCCTCCTCCAGGGCAACGTGGCGTGGAACTCGGGCATGTTCCTCTACCCGCTTCGGGTGCTGCGCGAAGAGATGGCCCTCCACACGCCTGGTCTCTGGGAGGCCGCCGAGGCGTGGCTCGAGGCGCACGACGGCGCGCCCTACCTCGCGGCCGAGAGCATCTCGGTGGACTACGCGCTCATGGAGAAGTCTTCGAGAGTGGTCCTCGTGCCGGGCAGCTTCGCCTGGAGCGACGTGGGCACCTTCCACGCCCTTCACGAGTTCCTCCCCAAGGACGATGAGGGCAACGCGGGCTGGGGCCCGGGGCGCGTGGAAGACTGCTTCGGGTGCCTGGTGGTGACGCGCTCGCCCAAGGCTCTCGTGCGCGGGCTCAAGGGCATGGCCGTCATCGACACGCCGGACGGACTCCTCACCACACCGCTCCACGGCTCCGACGGCATCCGCGCCGGGGTCGAAGCGATCCTCAAGGCGGGGCGCTAGACGTAAGACGTAAGACGTGAGACGCGAGACGCAAGACGCGAAACGCAGAGCGTCGGAATCGCTCCCTCGCCCAATCGGATAGCGCCTGATCCCCTAATCAGCTCTATCACCTGTTCACCCTCTCCCACCCCCCGGAGGTCATCCTGACATGAAAGGCATCATCCTCGCCGGAGGCTCGGGCACGCGCCTCTACCCGCTGACGACGGCCGTGAGCAAGCAGCTCATGCCTGTCTACAACAAGCCCATGATCTACTACCCCCTCTCCACGCTCATGCTCGCGGGGCTTCGGGAGATCCTGGTCATCTCGACGCCGCACGACCTGCCCCTCTTCAGGCGGCAGCTGGGCGACGGGAGCCAGTGGGGGATCGAGCTGAGCTACACCGAGCAGCCCACGCCCGGCGGCCTCGCGCAGGCCTTCCACATCGGCGCGGACTTCGTGGCGGGGCACCACGCCTGCCTCATCCTGGGCGACAACATCTTCTACGGCCAGGGACTGACGCAGACCATGGAGCGCGCGGCGCGCAAGCGCGAGGGCGCCACGATCTTCGCTTACTACGTGCGAGACCCCGAGCGCTACGGCGTGGTGGCGTTCGACGGCGGCGGCAAGGCGGTCTCCATCGAGGAGAAGCCCAAGCACCCGAAGTCGAACTACGCCGTCCCAGGGCTCTACTTCTACGACCGCGAGGTCGTCCAGATCGCGCGCGACTTGAAGCCCTCCCCCCGGGGGGAGCTGGAGATCACCGACCTGAACCGCGTGTACCTGGAGCGCGGCACCCTCCGCGTGGAGGTCCTGGGCCGCGGCACCGCGTGGCTCGACACGGGGACCCACGAGGCGCTCCACCAGGCCGCGAACTACGTGCAGGCCGTGGAGGAGCGGCAGGGCCTCATGATCGGGTGCCTCGAGGAGATCGCCCTGAGCAAGGGGTGGATCGACGCGGAGCAGGTCCGCCGCATCGCGGAGCCCATGTCCAAGAACAGCTACGGCCGCTACCTGTTGAGCCTCCTGGCACACCCGATCCCGACGGCCTGAGGAGAGACCGATGATCCACGACGTGAAGACGAAGAAGCTGAGGGTCATCCCCGACGACCGGGGCCGCCTCATGGAGATGCTCCGCGCCGACGACGAGTGCTTCGAGGTCTTCGGGCAGGTGTACCTCTCCACGACCTACCCCGGCGTGGTGAAGGCGTGGCACTACCACAAGCTGCAGAAGGACAACTTCGTCTGCGTGAAGGGCATGGTGAAGCTCGTCCTGGCCGACACGCGCGACGGCTCCCCCACGAAGGGCGAGATCAACGAGTTCGTGATCGGCGAGCACAACCCCGTGCTCGTGCAGGTGCCCATCGGCGTCTACCACGGCTGGAAGTGCATCGGCACCGAGGAGGCCTTCGTCATCAACACCACCACGAAGACCTACGACTACAAGGAGCCCGACGAGTACCGCCTGGACCCCCACGACAACGGGCTCATCGCCTACGACTGGACGACGAAGGATCGGTAGAACGAGCCGACGGATCGACGAGACGACGAGAGAGAACGCATGACGAGGATCGCGCTGCTGGGTGCC
Organism: Acidobacteriota bacterium; assembly: GCA_037440125.1. GTDB lineage: Bacteria > Acidobacteriota > UBA4820 > UBA4820 > DSQY01 > JAKAJA01. The sequence continues at coordinate 15,074 of JBBIUU010000005.1, read as the reverse complement.
AACGGGATGTTCGGCAAGGACGCCGTGCCCTTCTTCAGGGCGGCGGGGGAAGAGGTGTACGGCGGCGATCTGCCGAACGTGGACATCACCTCGCCCTCCTCCCTCGCGGCCTTTCTCGACGCGCACCCCTGCGACGTGGTGCTCAACGCCGCCGCGTACACCAACGTGGACGGCGCGGAGACGCAGCGCGAGGAGGCCATGCGCATCAACGGCCTCGGTCCCAAGGTGGTGGCGGAGGCCTGCCTCGACCGCGGCCTCCTCCTGCTTCACATCAGCACCGACTACGTCTTCCCCGGCGAGAAGCCCGAAGGCTACCTGCCGAATGACCCCACGGGTCCCGCCATCAACGGCTACGGCGAGAGCAAGCTCTTGGGCGAGCGCGCCGTGCGCGAGATCCTGCCCGACTCCCAGCTCCTGGTCTGCCGGACCCAGTGGCTCTACGGCCGGCACGGGACCAACTTCATCGACACGATCCGGGGCCTCGCGCTCACGCGCTCCTCCCTGAGGGTCGTGGACGACCAGTGGGGCGTGCCCACCCACACGCTCGAGCTCGCGCGGCAGATGCACGCGTGCCTGGAGGCCGGGGCGCGCGGCATCGTCCACACCGTGGGAGGCGGCGGCCCGGTGACCTGGTACGAGGTGGCGCGCGAGGTGGTGGCGCTCTCGGGCCTGCCCTGCACCGTGTCTCCGTGCACGAGCGAGGAGTTCCCGCGCCCCGCGCGGCGCCCGCACCACGCCTGGCTCCGCCACAAGGGGGACTGGGCCACCGGCGACTGGAAGGACACGCTGGCGAGCTACCTGAGGTCCCGAACGACGTGAACTCCGGCCTCGAGTTCTTCATCTTCCTCCTCGTGATGGCGCTGCTGGCCATGCCGGTGGTGGCCCTCATCGTCTCCCTCGTGGCCATGAGCCGGGCCAACCGGGCGAGGCGCGCGCTCGACGAGCGGGAGAGGGAGGCGGAGACGCTCAGGACGAGGCTCCTGAAGATGGAGCAGCGCCTCGCGGGCCTCGAGGCGAGGGGTGTGGCGGCGCCGGCGGAGTCCCCCGCGGCGCCGGGGCACGCGCCGGAGCCGGTCCATCCGGTGGCGGCGCCTGCCGCGCCCACGCAGCCCGCCGCCGCGGCGGTCTGCGCTGCGGCGCCGAAGCCTCCGGCCGTTGCCGGGCCCGCACCCGTTGCCCCTCCCCGGCCTCGAGCGCCCACGGCCCCCGTGCCTGCCCCGCCCGCCGCGCCGAGACCCGTCGCGCCTGTTGCCCCCAAGCCCGAGGGCCCGGGCCTCGAGGAGCGCCTCGGGGCGCGCCTGCCCGTGTGGATCGGGTCCATCGCGCTGACCCTGGCGGGCGCCTACCTGGTCAAGTACTCCTTCGACAAGGGCCTCATCGGGCCCACGATGCGGGTGGTTCTCGGGATCCTCTTCGCCTTCGCGCTCCTCGGCCTCGGGGAATGGTTGCTCAAGCGGTCCGCATACGTGGCGGCGGGTCTCTCCGCCTCGGGCGTGGGCGTGCTCTACGCGTGCTTCCTCGCCGCGACCAACCTCTACCACCTCCTGCCCCCCGTGGCCGGCTTCGCGCTCATGGCCGCCACGACGGGGCTCGCCGTGGCCCTGTCCCTGCGCCAGGGCGTGCTCATCGCCGTGCTCGGCCTGGTGGGCGGATTCCTCACGCCGGTCCTGATCTCGACGGGGGAGGCGCGACCGGGGCCCCTCTTCGCCTACCTCTTCCTCCTCGAGGTGGGCCTCCTCGCGGTGACGCGCCAGCGGCGGTGGTGGCCCCTCTCGGCCCTCACGCTCCTCGCGTCCATGGGCTGGGTGGGGGCCTGGCTCGGCCTGGCCTTCGAGCCGGACCACGCGATCTACCTCGGCCTCTTCATCGTGGCCAGCGCGGCGGCCTTCGTCGTCGCGTGGGCGACGGCGCACATGGAGGAGCGAAGCCCCTCGGCGGCCCCCGCGTACCTCGCGCAGGGGGCTCTCGGCCTGGCCTTGGCCATGGCCGGGGCGCTCGCCGGCGTGGCGCACTACGGCACGCTGGAGTGGTGCTTCCTGGGCCTGCTCGGCGCGGGCTGCCTGCTTCTCGCGCGCAGGGACGAGCAGTTCGAGGGCCTCGCGTGGGTCGCGGGCCTCGGTTCGGCGGGGCTGGTGGCCGTCTGGGCCGCCAACCTCCATCCGGCGGACCTCACCGCCTTCCTCTTCACGGCCCTCGGCCTCGGCGCGCTCTACGCAATCGGAGCTTACGCCTGCCTCTGGGGCGCCGCGCGCGCCGACCGGTGGGCGGCCCTCTGCACCTCGACGTCCCTGGCCTTCCTCCTGGCCGCCTACTGGGGCGAGCGCGCCACGGTGCGCGAGATGCACTGGGGCCTGCCGGCCCTCAGCCTCGCCGCGCTCTTCGCCGTGCTGGCCGCGCCCGTATTCCAACGGCGCCGCAACCTGCCCTCCGGCGAGGGAGCCCTCGCGGCCCTGGCGGTGGGCGCCACGGCCTTCCTGAGCCTGGCCGTGGCCCTGCAGCTCAAGGAGGAGTGGATCGCCGTCGCCTGGGCCCTCGAGGTGGCCGCCCTCCTCTGGATCGGCGGCGCGCTGGAGGTGAAGGCCCTCCGCACCCTGGCCTGGCCCCTGGCGGGGCTCGTCCTCGTGCGGCTCCTCCTGAACCCCGAGGTGGCGTCCTACCCGACAGGAGACCTGCCGCTCCTCAACTGGATCCTCTACGGCTACGGCGTCCCCGCCCTGGCCTTCGCCCTCGCGGCGTGGTCCGCCGGGCAGCAGCGCGACGAGGCCCTCTCCTCGGCACTCCAGTGGGGCGCCCTCGCCCTCGGCCTCGCGCTGGTGGTCCTCCAGGTCCGGCAGTCCTTCCACCCCGGGCGCCTGGACGCCCCGGACCTGACCCTGATCGAGAGCGGGTGCGTCGCCGTGGCGGTCATGGTCTACGGCCTCGCGCTCCTCGGGGCCTCGGGGAACTGGCCCCTGCCGAGCTTGTCATGGGGCGGAAAGATCGCAGCGGGCCTGGGGCTGGCGGCGTGCGGCCTCTTCCCCGTCCTCGTCCTGGACCCGCTCTGGACCAAGGAGAGCGTGGGCGCGATGCCCATGCTGAACCACCTGCTGTGGCTCTACGGCGCCCCGGCCGCGCTCGCCCTGGCGGCGGCCTGGCTCCTGAGAGAGCGCGGGGAGGTGGTCCTGCCGCGCCTCTTTGGCGTCGCGGCCATCGGCCTGACCTTCCTCCTCGTGACGCTGGAGGTGCGCCAGGCGTTCCAGGGTGAGCTCCTCGACGGGCACTCCATGACCAGCTCGGAGAGGTACGCGTACTCCGCGGCGTGGGTGGTCCTCGGGACCGTGCTCCTCATCCTGGGCATCGCCACGCGCGGGCCGGTGGCGCGCTACGCCTCCCTCGCCGTGATGCTCCTGGCCGTGGGCAAGGTGTTCCTCTACGACACGGCCCAGCTCCGCGGCCTCTACCGCGTCTTCTCCCTCTTGGGCCTCGGGGCGAGCCTCTTCCTCCTGGCCTTCCTCTACCAGCGCTTCGTGCTACGCTCGCCCAAGCCGGACGGGGACGGTGCGGCCGCGGGAACAGCGGGACACCCGTAGATGTTCTGTGTCGAAAGCAGGAGGACCACCTAGGTGCATATCCAGAATCTGCTGAAGCCCCTCGAGGACCTCGAGGCGACCCTCTTTCGCCTCTACCAGCACCTCGGCGAGCTCTTCCCGCTCGACGAGGAGGCCCGCGCCCTCTTCTATCGCATGTCCATCGAGGAGAAGTCCCACGTGGTCCAGGTGCGCTACCAGAAGAAGCTCGTCCTGCAGAACCCGGGCATCTTCGGGGAGGTCCATTTCGACACGGCCGAGATCCGCGCCATCGCCGACGAGGCCAACGCCATCATCGCGGCGAAGAAGCGGCTGACCGTGGCCGAGGCGGCGCTCATCGCCCTGCGCTTCGAGACCACGGCGGCCGAGAGCCACCTCCGCTCGGCCATCCGCCAGTCCAACCCCGACCTCGTGCGCCTCCTCACGGCGCTCGGCGCCGGGGACAAGGCTCACCTCCAGAACCTCATCGACTTCATGGAGAAGCGCGGCATCGACCCGCGCAGCGCCGCCTCGGGCTGATCCTCCGGGGCCGGCCGTCCGGGCCCCAAACGAATCCGTTTCAAACCCATCGATCTCAGGAGTCCCATGACAACCGTACTCGTGACGGGCGGCGCCGGATTCATCGGCAGCAACTTCACGCGCCTGGCGCTGCAGATGCGCCCGGAGTGGCGCGTCGTGGTCCTCGACGCCCTGACCTACGCCGGCAACCTGGAGAACCTCGAGGGCCTGGAGGCCGCCTACCCGGGCCGCTACCGCTTCGTCCACGCGGACGTCACCGACGGCCCGGCGGTGGACGCGCTCTTCGGGCAGGAGCCCTTCGACCACGTCGTCCATTTCGCCGCCGAGAGCCACGTGGACCGCTCCATCCTGGGGCCCACGGCCTTCGTGAAGACCAACGTCATGGGCACGGCGAACCTTCTCGAGGCCGCACGCAAGGCCTGGAGGGACCGCCCCGGACGCTTCCTGCAGATCTCCACCGACGAGGTCTACGGCAGCCTGAGGGACACAGGCTTCTTCACCGAGACGACGCCGCTCGACCCCTCCTCGCCCTACTCGGCGAGCAAGGCCGCCGCGGACCAAATCGCGCTCAGCTACCACCGAACCTTCGGGCTGGAGGTGGTGGTGACGCGGTGCTGCAACAACTACGGCCCCTACCAGTTCCCCGAGAAGCTCATCCCCCTCATGGTCACGAGGGCGCTGGGCGGCGAGCACCTGCCGGTCTACGGCACGGGGCAGAACGTGAGGGACTGGATCCACGTGCACGACCACAACCGGGGCGTCATCCTCGCCCTCGAAAAGGGTGTCCCCGGGCAGGTCTACAACCTGGGCTCCCGCTGCGAGAAGCGGAACCTCGACCTGGTGAAGGAGCTCCTGCGCGCGGTGGCGCGCATCAAGGGGTGGGACCCCGCCGAGGCGGAGGAACGCATCACGTTCGTCACGGACCGCCCCGGGCACGACTGGCGCTACGCCATCGACCCCGCCCGGTCCGAGTCGGAGCTCGGCTTCGTCCCCCAGGTGCCCTTCGAGCAGGGCTTGGAGGACACGGTGCGCTGGTACCTCGAGAACGAGGGCTGGTGGCGCCGGGTGCAGTCGGGCGAGTACAAGGACTTCGTGAAGAAGCTCTACGGGGAGCGCGGTTGACGCCCTTCCGCTCGGTGCTCGTCACCGGGGGCGGCGGCTTCGTCGGCGGCAACTTCGCCCGCCTCGCCCTGCGCGAGCGCCCCGACTGGGCCCTCACCGTCTTCGACAGCCTCGGCGGTCGGCCCCGGCCGGTCCTGGAGGGCCTCCAGGAGGCCCACCCGGGGCGTCTGAGCCTGGTGCAGGGCAAGGTGACCGACGAGGGGGATCTTGAGGCCCTCTTCGCAGAGGGGCGATTCGATGCCGTGGTCCACTTCGCGGCGCGGAACCCCTCGGGGCAGGGCGTGGAGGAGCCGGCCGCCTTCGCCGAGGTGAACGTCCTGGGGACGGCCATGCTCCTGGAGGCCGCTCGCCGCTCGCCGCACGGCGCGCCCGAGCGCTTCCTCCACCTCAGCTCCTACGAGGTCTATGGCTCCTGCGGGGGTTCGAACGCGTCGGGGATCTTCACGGAGGAGAGCCCCCTCAACCCCTCCACGCCCTATGCGGCGTCCAAGGCCTCGGCGGACCAGCTCACCCTGGCCTACCACCGGACCTTCGGCATGGGGTGCCTCGTGACGCGCACCACCAACATCTACGGGCCCTTCCAGTCGGAGGACAAGCTCGTGCCCGCCATCGCGCTGAGGGCGCGCGCGGGGCAGACTCTGACGGTCTACGGGGACGGCTCCCAATCGCGGGACTGGATCCATGTGGAGGACCACAACCGCGGCGTCCTCCTGGCCCTCGAGCGGGGACGGCCCGGGCAGGTCTACCACCTCGGGGCGCGCTGCGAGCGGAGCAACCTGGAGCTCGTGCACACGGTGGCGCGGTGCGCCGCCTCGGCCCTGGGCCGGGAGGCCTCCGAGGTCGAGGGACTGATCGCCTTCGTGGACGACCGGGCCGGGCACGATGCGAGGCGCTCGCTCGACCCTTCCAAGGCCGAGAGGGAACTGGGGTTTGCAGCGGCCGTGCCCTTCGAGCGCGGCCTGGAGGAGACGGTCGCCGGGGTCCTTCGGGGCCTTGGGACCGGGGCATAGGAGCAGGACAGGGATGCAGAACGCGACCGAAACGACGCGGACGGAGGGGACCGCCGTGACCCAGCGCGAGGAACTGGTCCGGAAGGCGGTGGACGGGCTCATCGCGGCCTACCGCAGCGCCGACCCGGACGAGGGGGAGCGCCACGTCCACCTGCCCACCACCGAGATCATCGAGTGGAAGGGCATGGCGAACATCTGGCACGCGAGCATCGACGAGTTCCGCCAGACGGTGGAGGCCCACCGGGAGGAGCCCATCACCCAGGAGTCGCTCGAGGAGAGCATGGAGTGGCTCTCCCCCCTGACGGCGATCGTGCGCCGCCAGGTCAAGACGGGCCTGCCCGACGGGCGCTCCTTTGTGGCTCCAGCCCTCTTCCTGGTCACCCCCGACCGCGAGGGGACCTTCAAGGTGGCCCTGAGCTGGTGGGGCGCCTTCCCCGACTGGTTCCAAGGTTAGGCTTCGGGGAACCGTCCCCGGCCCGGGGTGGTCTAACCCCTTGACACTTTGGGCCGTCCTGGGAATTGACTCGGGTACGGGACGCGTTGTAGAGTACGCAAACCGGTCCGGAAAGGGGCCGGGCAGGCGAAACGGGGTTTCGGATAGGAGTCAGGTTATGAAGTCAGTATCCTCCATCGTTCGCGTGGTCCTCGTGGCGGGCGTTCTCGCCCTCTCCATCGCGCCGGCCATGGCCCAGGCCAATGACATGGCCATCAACAAGGCGAAGGAGTTCATCAACCTCCTTCAGAAGGGCGACTACTCTGCCGCCTACCAGAAGGTCGATTCGAACCTCGGGTTCAAGGCCACGCCCGAGACCTTCAGGACCTACTGGGAAAACCTCGTCAGCAAGGCCGGCGCCTTCGTCGAATTCAAGGACGCCAGCGTGGACACCAAGGACGGCTCCATCGTGGTCACCCAGGTGGCCAAGTTCGCCAAGGGCCACGTGGACCTCAAGGTCGCCCTCGACAACAGCATGAGGGTCTCGGGCTTCCAGTACACGAACCACAAGGCCGCCACCCAGTCCTCCCAGGCCCAGGCCCCCGCCTCGGCCGCCCCGCAGGCGCAGCCGGCCGTGCCCACGGCCTCCGCGCCCGCCAACTGAGCCCGTCCATCCAAGATCCTGACAGGTCGTGAAACCCCCCGCCCCGGAACCTTCCGGGGCGGGTGCTTCTCCTTACCCGGACCCCCGGCGCGCCGGGGACCGAGCCGTCGAGAGGGGGCAAGTCCATGTCGAACGAGCAGCCCAGACTCCAGCCGGAGGATGCGCCCGACCTGGTGGTGAGGCCCGGGGAACTGCAGGGCCTCGACGCCAGCCCGGGGACCATGACCGACATCCCCGGCTCGCGCATGTTCGAGATCCGGGACGCCCTCTCCGTCTACCACAGGGACTTCCCCGGCGGCGAGGAGTTCGACGCGAGCCAGGGCGACGGCGGCGCGAGCCTCCCCGGCGTGCCCCACGAGATCCTCGACCGCGCCCACGAGCTGCAGAAAAAGCACGGCTCGGCCTACGACCAGCCCTTCGGCACGCCCGCCTACCGAAAGTCGGTGGTGGAGCAGTACTGGAAGCTGGACCCCGCGACGGGCTGGGGCCCCAACAACGTGCTGGCGTGCCAGGGCGGCCGCGACGGCCTCAACAAGGCCTACGACGCCATGAACTTCCTGGGCCACGGGCGCCGCGGCGACTTCGTCGTCGTGTCCCGCGTCCCCTGGATCAGCTACAACTGGGGCCCCTACAGCGTGGGCGCCAACGTCATGCTCGCCCCGGGCCGCGAGGCCGACGCCTGGCAGCTCACCCCCGAGGGCATCCGGGCCTGCGCCGAGTTCGCGAAGGCGCACGACGGGCGCAAGATCGCGGGCCTCGTCGTGACCTCCCCCGACAACCCCACGGGGCGCACCATCCCCGAGGAGCGCCAGCTCGAGCTGGCCCGCGCGGCCTTCGCCTCGGGCATCCCCTTCGTCCTCTTCGACTGGATCTACCACCGCGTGACGGACGGCGAGCCCCACGATCTGAGCCGCTTCCTCCTCGCCCTCGAGCCCGAGGAGCGGGACCGCTGCTTCTTCCTCGACGGCCTCACCAAGTCCCTCGGCGCGAGCAACGTGCGCAACTGCCACCTCCTGGCCTCCGCAAAGGTGGTGAAGTTCATGCAGAACCGCGCCTCCCACGGCGTCATCCCCTCCTTCCACTCCCTCGCCGTGGCCATGGCCGCCTACGAGATGGGATTCGAGAAGGCCAGCGCCTCCGTCGTCGGGCCCACCAACGAGAGCCGAAAGGTCCTTGGCACTTTCCTCAAGGAGAAGGGCCTCCGCGCCATCCTCGGGAAGGGCTACTACGCCTTCATCGACGTGGGCCCGGCCATGGACAAGGCGGGCATGAAGGACAGCGCCGCCATGGGCGCCTACCTCGCGGAGCGCTTCGGCGTGGCCGTGGTGCCCGGCGTCTACTTCAGCGAGTACGGCTCGCGCTGGATCCGCTTCTCCTACGCCCTGCCCCCCGACAAGACCGCCCGCGCCGCCGCGCGGATGTGGCAAGGGCTGGAGCGGTTAGGAAGTTAGGAAGGTAGGAAGGTAGGAAGGTAGGAAGGTAGGAAGTTAGGAAGGTAGGAAGTTAGGAAGGTAGGAAGTTAGGAAGGTAGGAAGGAGAGAGAAGAGGTCTCGACTCCCGGCGACTCTGCTGGAACCGAGCCCTTCCTCACTTCCTCACCTCCTCACTTCCTTCTCACCCCTCCAAAGGACTCCTGAGCATGCAAGCTCCCGACTGGTCCCAGTTCGCCGAGAAGGTCCACCTGGCCGTGGACTCCTCGCTCGAGACGCACTTCGAGCGGGGCCTGAGCGGCCTGGAGCTGGAGTTCAACCTCCTGGACCACGCCCTGAGGCCCGTCACCACCGTGGGCTACGGGCCGGGGCGGCAGTCCTTCGCGGACTACCTCCTGGGCCAGCACGTGCCGGGCTGGATCAAGCCCCAGTGCCAGCTCGAGGTCTTCCACTGGATGGCCGAGCTCGTCACCCAGCCCTTCTACGACGTGCTGGGGACGGCCATCGAGGGGCGCATGCTTGAGGCCGTCCTCCTCGACGCGCTCGAGGAGGCGTCCCTCGCCTTCGGGGAGAACTTCTACGCGCTCCACGGGAACGTGCCCTACCCCGTGGTGCCCGCCGCCGACAGCATCCCCGACGGGTGGGACCTGGCGAAGAAGAAGTACCTCGCTCACTGCGTGGACCTCTTCGGCCCCAAGCTCGCCACCGCCGGCATCCACACGAACCACTCCTACCCCGAGGCGCTCCTCAGCTGGGACTTCTTCCACCTGCCCCGGCACCGGCGCGAGGGGCAGACCCTCATCGACTTCCGCAACGCGGCGGTCATCCGCGCCACCAAGCTCCTGCGCCCCTTCACGCCGCTCTTCATCGGCGTGACGGCCTCCACGCCCCTGGGCTGGGAGACGGTGGACGGCGAGCCGGTCGTGGTGGTGACCGAGAACGAATCGAACCGCCTCCTGACCTTCCCCAACCCGCCCGAGCTGGACGTGCCCTACCTCTACGCCAGCCACGAGGACTACATCCGCATCAGCTACGACCTCGTGCGCCGCGGCGTGCGCTTCGGCGCCAACAACTGGACCCCCGTGCGCGCCCGCTCCGACGTGGACCCCGTGAACCGGAACATTTGGGCCACGGGCGAGCAGCTCGGCAAGCTCTACCAAAAGGGCCTGTACCGCGCCGGCGAGCACGCCAGCCTGGAGCAGGCCGAGCGCGCCCTCCTCGTAGAGAACCTCTGCGCCCGGGTCGACCTGCCCATGAGCCGCGTGGAGGTCCGCACCGACGAGGGCGGCGACACCCTCGCGCTCTCCGCCGCCAAGATCGCCTTCAAGGAGCTCCTCATGCTCCGCATCTACGCGGACCCCGCCTTCGGGGCGTCCTACGCCTACGACGCGGAGGACATCGCGAGGGCGCGGCGCAACGAGGACGCGGCGGCGCGGCGGGGCCTGCAGGCCGAGATCGAGGACCCCTTCACGGGCCGCCGCGTCACCGTCCGCGAGTTCCTCGCCGCCACGGTGCACGACCTGGCCCCCATGGCGCAGGCCCTGGGCGACACGGCGCTCCTCGAGCCCATCGTCGAGATGGCGCAGGGCGCGCCGAACACGGCGTCCCAGACGAGGGCGTGGTTCCGCGCCGAGGCGGGCGACGGGCCCGTGTCCCCCTCCGGCAACCCCATCGTGCCGAAGGAGCTCATGGCCTCGTGGCTCGGGGGCCGGCGCACGCTTCTTCGCGACGAGCTTGGTGCCGGTCTGCTGGACCTGGCGTCCCTCGGGGACGAGGCGGCCAAGCTCGCCGAGCGCGCCGCGCGCTTCCGCGAGAAGGTCCGGCCCGCAGGCCCGGAGCCGGCAGGGGAGGTGCGCTCCGCGGCGGCGGTGGAGGCCTCGGACGACCCCGTCGGCGAGTGCCTCGCCCTGAGCCAGGCCCTCTGCCGGATTCCGTCGGTGACCAACTGCGCGCGCGAGCGCATCGACGAGGTCTGGCATTGTGCGCGCTTCATGGCGGGCACCCTGCGCGAGGCGGGCGCCCTGGTGCGGCTCTTCGAGGGCGGCAAGTACCCGTCGATCCTGGCGGGCTTCCCCGGGGCGCTCCTGGCGCCGGTCGCCGTCGGCGGCCACTTCGACGTGGTGGAGCCCGACCCCAACGACAGCCAGTTCGAGCCGCGCATCGAGGGGGACTACCTCTGGGCCCGCGGCGCCGCGGACATGAAGACCGTGGTGGCCACCGACATGGTCTGGATGCGCCGGGCCCTCAAGGCCGGGCCGCCCTACCCGCCGGTCAACCTCCTCTTCGTGGGCAACGAGGAGAACGGCGAGGGCGAGGCCTACGGCACGCCGCAGGTCCTGCAGGACCTCCGGCAGGAGCACGGCTGGGCGCCCGAATTCATGACCCTAGGCGAGCGCACCGGCGAGAAGGGCGACGAGCTCTTCGGCGAGATCTGCGTGGCCAACCGGGGCGTCGTGCGCGCCCGCATCGTGGCCCGCGGCGAGCGCGAGCACACGGGCATGGGCGGGGCGTCGAGGGACATGAGCGAGCGTCTCATCGAAGCCAGGGGCCAGCTCGGCGAGCTGCTGCGCGAACTCCTCACGCTCCAGGCCGCCGACGACTGGGTCTCCGCCGTGCGCTTCCCCTTCCTCACGTGCGGCGAGGACGGCGTCTACAACATCACCCCGGCGGAGGGCGTCCTGGGCCTCGAGATCCGGCCCATCCCCGAGGACGACGCACCCCGGCTCCTGGGCGCCCTGCGGACCTTCTGCGGCGAGCGGGGCCTGGACCTCGTCACCGACGTCCACGAGGGCGGCGTGGCATGCCCCGCGGACAACCCGCACCTCCGCAAGCTCCTCCAAGCGGCGAGGGAGGTCTCGGGCGCCGAGCCCCGGGTCGGCAAGAAGCTCGCGGGGACCTCGGCTCGCTTCGCGCCCGGCGGCAACGCCGTGGTCTGGGGCCAGAGCGGCATCGGGCCCCACTCGCGGCACGAGCGCCACTTCATCCCGAGCATCGGTCCCTACTACGAGGTTCTGAGCGCCTTCGCCAGGGGCCTCACGGGCCGGTCTTAGCGTCCCGTGCTTCACATCTCACGTCTCACGTTTTACGTCTTACGTCTATCGCCTAACGCCTCGCGCACCTTTGGAGGTCCCATGAACCAGCGCATGGAGAAGCTCGCCGAGATCTTCCAGGAGGCCGCCGAGGCCGAACGCCAGGCGCGGCAGCGCTACGAGGAGGCCGCCCAGCTCTGCGACGACCCGGTGCTCAAGGGCATCCTCGAGGAGATGGCGAAGGACGAGGCGCGCCACGAGATGGAGGTCATCGCGCGCTTCCGGCAGGTCGCGTCCCAGATGGGCGGAGTGAACTAAGAAGCATTTGAGCAGGAAGTAGAGTTTCTAGGGAGTGCACATGGAACCTCGAGTCACTCTGAAGATCCCTCGCCCCCTGTACAAGAGGCTCTCCCAGCTCATCGAGGGCACCGGCTTCGCCTCGGTCACGGAGTTCGTGGTGTACATCCTGCGCGACATCGTGGCCCACCAGAGCGGCGAGATGGACGGCTCCCTCTCGGCCCAGGAGATCGAGGCCATCCGCAAGCGCCTCAAGAGCATGGGGTATTTGTAGAAAAGGCGCTGGCACCCCCGCCGAGCCGGCCAATCCGACCACACATTGCGGAGGACAACCCTCGTGAAAGCTGACAAGGTCTTCATCTTCGGCATGGACTGCATGGCGCCCCAGCTCGTCTTCGA